>CAYRLC010000024.1:0-25443 GCA_964424995.1 uncultured Croceicoccus sp. | reverse complement strand
AGCACATGATCGATAGCACTACCGTTCGCGGCCATGTCTCGGCGGTGGGCGGAAAAGGGGGGCTCTTGCGCAGGCTTTTGGTCGATCACGCGGCGGCTTTACGAGCAAAGTCCACGCTCGCTGCGACAATCAGGGACTCCCTGTCGGCTTCATCCTGACCGGTGGTGAGGCTTCCGATTATGCAGCTGTCGACGACCTGATGTCCCTGCCGCTGCCCAAACCGAAGGCACTACTGGCCGACAAGGGCTATGACGGCGACAAATTCCGCGAGAGTCTGCTCATGCGCGGCATCCTGCCCATCATTCCGCCCCGATCGAACCGCAAGGCACCAGCGCATCCTGACTATCGGCGATACAAGGATCGCAACCGTATCGAGCGCATGTTCGGCAAGCTGAAACAGCAGCGCCGCATTGCCACACGCTACGACAAAACCGTCCTCTCGTTTGAGAGCTTCCTCAACCTCGCCGCCGCCCGGCTATGGCTGAAGTCTTTTGTCAACGCAGCCTAGGACTTTCAGTGCTGCCGGATATGATTTAAGTCCATCGGCGACGATGGCTTCCGGCACGGCCCCTTGGTCCTTCAGAAGTTTCCTGAGCAATTTCAGTGCTGCTTCCTTGTTCCTGCGCTTCTGGACGAGGACATCCAGAACCTCGCCCTCCTTGTCGACGGCCCGTCACATGTACATTCGCTGTCCGTTGATACGGACGACCATTTCGTCGAGATGCCAGACGGGATCTGCTCGCCCACGCTTGCGGCGAATGTTAGCCGCGATCGCTGGGTCAAACTTGTCCGCCCAGCACCAGACCGTCTCGTAGCTAACCGAGTGACCGCGTTCGGCAAGCATGTCCTCGACATCTCGCAAGCTCGTCGTGAATCGAAAATAGAGCCAGACCGCCAGTCGGATGACGTCCGGCGGGAAACGGTGCCGCTTGAAGGAAATGGGGTTCATGCCGGATCCACTAGGCGGCGCAGCGCCGCAGGCGGAGACTATTTAGCGTTAGACTGACAGCTCCGCCAATCACCCTTCTAAAATACACCCGGTGGCGCCCCCTGTGCGGGGGATCGCGCTTTTGCGCGGGTCAGCGCGCCAGAAACCGTGGCGGGAGAGCGCGATCCCGAGGATCACCACTGCGATATGCGGAGCGAGCCTGCCATGGCGGCGGGACCCCTCCCTTAGCCCCGACAGCAAAAGGCTCACATCACTTCAGCCAACGCCTCGAGCGTGGCGATCGCGGCTTTTTCCGGCTCGTCATAGGGCGCCCCGTCCTTCGCCAGCCAACGGCCGTCAGACATGGCGAGGCCCAGCGATTCCGGCACGGGTCGATCCGCCTTGGCCGGAGTCAGGGCCACGGCAGCCGGTCCTGCGCTGATCGCGCGGATGTCGGTCTCGAGCGCGAGCATCGTCAGGTGTGCATGATTGATCAAGGCAACGGCCGCGTCCGGCAAGGTACCGAACCTGTCGAACAGTTCCGCCTCGAAGGCTTCGAGTTCGGATCGATCCCTTAGCCGTGCCAGGCGCATGTAGAGGTTCAGCCGCACTTCCGGTTCCGCGATCCACTCCGGCGGGAATCCGCCACTTGTAACGGTACGGATATCCGGCAGCCATTCGGGCTGTGCATCGCCTCTCGCCCGGCGCAGAGCCCCTTCGAGCAGATGCTGGTAGAGTTCCACCCCGATCAGTTTCATGTGACCCGCCTGCGCGTCGCTCAGGATGTCGCCGCCCCCGCGCTGGTCGAGATCGGCACCGGCAATGGCAAAGCCCGATCCGAGCTGATCGAACGTAGCGAGGGTCCGCAGGCGCTTGTGCGTCGCCTCCGCGATCTGGCCGCGACCGGTCATCAGGACGACTTGCCCCCGTCTTCGCCCGCGACCGACCCGGCCGCGCAACTGGTGCAGCTGGGCAAGGCCGAAGCGATCCGAGCGCCAGATGATCATCGTATTGGCGCGCGGCACGTCAAGCCCGGTTTCGATGATATTCGTGGCCAGCAGGATGTCTCCCCGACCCGCGGCGAAAGCGAGCATCGCCTCGTCCAGCTCGGCACCGGGCAGCTTGCCATGAACTTCCACCATCGTGAGCGTGGAGGCCAGTCTCTTCAGCTTGTCCCGCATCTCGGCCAGATCGGCTATTCGCGGGACGACCACGAAACTTTGCCCGCCGCGGGCCTTTTCGCGCAGCAGCGCCATGCGGATGACGGCGTCGTCGCCATCGTTCACCGTGGTCCGGACAGGCTGTCGGCGGGCAGGCGGCGTGGCGATGATCGAAACCGACTGCAGGCCGATCATCGCGCGGTGAAGCGTACGCGGAATGGGCGTCGCGCTCATGACCAGCAGATGCACGTCATTGCGGCCGCGCAGCCTGGCCTTGTCGGCCGCACCGAAGCGTTGTTCCTCGTCAATCACGACCAGGCCGAGCCGCGCATATCGAACCGATTTGCCCACCACGGCCGCGGTGCCCACGACGATATCGATGGAGCCGTCTGCAAGGCCAGCCTGCACCGCCTTGCGTTCGGCGGCGCTGGACAGCCGCGACAATCCGGCGACGGTCAATCCCGTTTCGGCAAAACGGCGAGTGAACTCGGCAAGATGCTGCCTTGCCAGCACAGTTGTCGGCGCAGCGACGATGACCTGAAATCCCGATAAGGCGGCCAGCGCAGCCGCGCGCAAGGCGACCTCGGTCTTGCCGTACCCGACATCGCCGATCACCAGCCGTTCCATCGGCCTGCCCGAGGCGAGGTCATCGCGCACGGCCGCGATCGCCCGCGCCTGATCCGCGGTCTCGTTGTAGGGGAAGCCCGCGACGAAGCGTTCGTAAGCCGCATTGTCAGGCTCCATCACGGGCGCCTCGATCGTGGCCCGTTCCCTGGCTAGCGCGATCAGCGTCGTGGCGGTTTCCGCGATGGCTTCGTCGATGGCGGCTTTCCGCTTGGGCCAGCTCTTGCCCTCCAGCCGATCCAGAGAAACGCCGTCGCTATCACCGCCATAGCGCCAGAGCAGGCCGGCGTCGCGAACCGGAACCAGCCGCCTGTTTTCGTCAGCGTATTCGAGTGCGATCATCTCTCCTTCGCCGTCCGGCGCAGGTTCCAGGCCGAGCAGCCGGGCAAATCCGTGATTCTCGTGCACGACCAGATCGCCGATCCGGACTTCGGCACCGCCGAGCCCGACCGATTGCACGGCCGTTTCGCCGCGATCGATCAGCGCACGGGTGCCGAGGATGTCCGCTGCCGCAACGAGCGTCAGATCGTCGTCGCCGGCGCCCCGGTCGAGCGGAGCTTCGATCATGGCGATCTCGTCAGCGGGGCAATCGCCGGCATCGCGGATGTCGCGGATCTGCCGCGCAGTGGACAGGACGTTCTTCATCCGGATGCGGATGAAGCGCAAGTCGCGTTCGCTGCCGACCAGCACGAAGCGGCGCTTCGCTTCGCGTTCGGCAGCGATGAACCGAACGACCGCACGGGTAATCGATCTGCCCTCTGCAAAGCGGGGGACGGCCCTCAGCGCGGTTGTGGCGGTTTCCCGATCCCAACCGGCAAGCGCCTCGGCCCACCGGTCCTGCGAAACCGCGTCGACCGGAATGTTCATGTCCCTGGCCGCTTGATCCGCCAGCCTGATGAACCGCTGCCGCCGCTTGTCGGCCTGCGCAGAGAGCAGGATCGTACCCGGAACGAGATGATCGAGCAGCGTCGCTTCGCATTCGCCGGCCGGTTCGACCGCGCGCCCGATCTCGATGTCATCGATGGTATCTTCCCGCATCTGCGTCACGGGATCGAAGCGGAATATCGCGGCAATCGCTCCGCCCTCGACATCGATGCGAACGGGATGGCCCGCGTCGGCGGGATAGAGGTCGATCACTTCTCCGCGCACCGCGATCTCGCCGGGCTCGTCGACCCGGTCGTCAGTGACATAGCCGTTGGCCTCCGCCTCTGCGGCAAAGGCTTCGGGCTCGATGGGATCGCCGACGCGGATCGACGGCGGTGCGGCATCGAAGGCCTCGGGGCGGTGATAGCGCCGCGCGGCCGCCTCCCCGGTGGTGACGACGACGAGATCGCTGCAGTCCGCGCCCCCGGCCATCGCGCGCAGCTTTCGCAGCGCAGTGACTCTGAGACCGATGTTGGCCGGTGACGCGGGTGCTTCTTCACCGGGCAGCGTGTCGCTCGCGGGGAGATGGATCACACTTGCGCCGGCCATGAGATCGCGCAACGCCGCGGCAAGGCTCTCCGCCTCGCTGTCGTCATCGCACAAGTAGAGGACGGGCCGCTTGCCCGCCGCCGCCAGCACGCGCAAGGCCATGGCCCCGAGACCGCCAAGCGCGGTTGCAGATGTCTGATTGTCCACGCTGTCCAACAACAGTTCCTTCTCGGGATCGACAGCCGGTACGACCGCTCGGGTTCAGATCGCTTCGGCTATCCGGCGCAAGGGATGGGCGCCCAGCGACCGGCCGTCATAGGCGAATGGAGAACGGTCGCCGGTGGCGGCGGTCGCGTCCGGGTAATCCAGATTGCCGTCCGACATCCGTTCCGAACGGCTGCAAGGTGCGAGGTCGAGGAAGGCAAACAGGCGCCGGCGCTGCACCTCGGGCTCTGCGACGAGGTCTTCGTACCGAACGATCAGCCAAGCGTGCAGATAGCGCAGATCGTCGGCGACGATCTGGTGCGCCCGATGCCAGTACCGCACGATCGCGTCATCGCCCGCATCCGACCATTTGCGCATGGCGCCGGCGACGTATTCTGGGCGGCGCACCACCACGACGAACTGCGCCAAGGGGAACAGCGCCTGGTAAAGACGCATCCGTGTGAGGTTTACCGGCGACTTTTCGCACCGCCATGGAGCGGGGGACCGGAACCAGGGTGACCAGTCCGCTTCCAGCCGGCCCCTCGTGTCGAGCCGGTCGTAGCGCGAACCTTCGATGTGGTGTTGCGCGGGATCGGTGGCGAAGTGCCCGGGAATGCCGTGCAGCGCGGTATGGGGAATCGCACCTTGCAGATAGCACCCTTCGTTCTCAGGGACGGGCGCGTTGCTTATGCCGGCGATGTCGGGATGTTCTTCCAGCAGCCTTGCGACAAGGCTCGTGCCCGATCGGTGCAATCCGCCTACGAACACATAGCGATAAGGCAAAGTCACGCGGCACGCCTCCCGCGATGGTCTAAGCGGCTCCGTGTTGCCGAGATGGCTCGGCGGTATTCCGCGACATAACCCTCGATCATTCGTTCGATGCTGAAGAGGGCCAAGGCCCTTTCCCGCGCCCTGCCCCTCGGAACCTTCGCCGGGGCCGCCATTGCCTTCGCCAGATCGCTCACATGTTCGCCTTCGACGATGGTGCCGCAATCGCCCACCACTTCACGCATGGCGCCCCGGTCGAGCGCGATGACAGGCACGTCGCAGGCGAGCGCTTCGGCGGCGACGAGACCGAACGGCTCGGCCCACATCGGGGTTACGCAGACCGCCCGCGCACCGGCAACGATGTCGCGCAGCTCCGTGCCGTGAAGGTGGCCGACATAGCGGACCGTGCCGCCAAGATGAGCGCACACTTCGCGTTCGAAATACCCGAGGTCCTCGATCGGACCGGCAATATCGAGATCGAGGCCGGCATGTGCCGCCGCCATCGCGGCGAACGCGGTGCCCTTGTTGGGGGTGATGCGCCCCGTCCACAGCAGCCTTCCATGCTTGGGCCCGGGTCGCCAGAAACGACAGTCGATGCCGTTGTGAACGACAGCCATGTTGGAAGGTGCGGTGTCGAACCATAGCGCGAGCTGTGAATGCGAGGTCACCGTCTGGCGAACCCTCGCATCGCCGACGGTGTTGGCGACGGCCCGGAACATTTTTTCGAAAGGGGGCACGTGCTGCGAGGTGACCATGGCCATGCCGTCTCTTGCCGCGCGGTCGATCAGGCCGGGATGGAGCGAATTGTTGTGAATGACATCGAACCCGCCTTCCGCGATCGCTTCCCAGGCGCGATCGAAGGCATGGCGCTGAAATCGTTCGAGCTCGTCGCTGCCCCGCCAGCGCTCCCACGGGAGAACGGCTTCGTAGGGGTCGCGGCAGATCTCGACGGTTTCACAAGCCAGCGCGCTTCCGCCCGAACAGAACAGAACCGGTTCGTGCCCGGCTGCGGCCAGACCCTCGCACAGCGTCGCGCAATGGGCCTCCATGCCTCCCATGAAGGGTGCGGCAATGGCGTGGCGGATGTGAGCGATGACCGCAATCCGCATCTAGTCGATCCGGTAATCGATCGGCTTGAAGCTGCCGCCGTTGCTGGCATAGGCCGCACATGCGGTCAGCCCGATGACGAGATCCTCATGCGCTTCGAACGTGATCCTATCGCCGGCCGTGCTTAAGGGCGGGTCGACGCGAATTCGGCCGTCTGGTGCAACCGGCACATTCATGAAGCAGTTGAAGGCCACCGGAATATCGTCTTCGCCCACGCCCCAGGGTTCCAGCGCCCTGGCAAGATTGCCGAAGCACCCGTGGTGGACGGGCTGATCGGGATAGAAATGTCGGAACGTCGCCGACGAACAGGGGGTCAGCAGGAAATCGTGACTGCCGACGGTGTCGTCGGTGATCGTCATCAGCTTGCGCGAACGGTTGGACCACAAGGCGTTGCCTGTCGTCAGGCGCAAGGTTTCCTCGTAGTCGAAAGTCCGTCCGTTCGAGATGACCTCGCGAAGGTCCGCGACGCAAAAAGCCAGAAGGTCCGCGACCTGGCAGCCCTCGACATCGATGACGGTCAGGAACTGGCCCTTTGCCAGCGTGAATGCCGTTCCGGTGCGGGGGGGAATGCGGACAGGTTCACTCATTGTGAAGCCTTCGAAGCGCGACTGTCGGCAAACGGGCAGCGCCATTCGGCGTCCACTTCACGCCCCGAATACTGCATCGCGCCGCTCGCATCGCCATGGCGTGCCAGCATCGGGTTCACGGAGCCTGCAAGCTGTTCGTCGCGCTGCAGGATGGTCTTGCGGATCTTCTCGTATCGCTGCTCCTTGCGGAGCTGTTCGAACTGGTCGTGGAGGTTGAAGACGATCGCCGGACGCTCGAAGCGGCGAGCAGGTCTGCTGGCGTTGGGATGCATGCCGACCACGAAGAACGCCTCGCCCCCGAAGCTGAGCGAGAAATGGGGATCCTCGGGATCGGAACTGACCCGATCGTCATAAGGCTGGTTGAGCCACGCATCCTTGTCTGCCAGCGACTGCAGCCGCTCCCAAAGACAGGCCTCGAACTCGACCTCGTCCAGCCCTTCGTTCTCACGAAAGACAAAGGCAAGGCTGCGGAACAGGCCGGGATTTTCGGCATATCGATAGGCCCAGTCGAGCAATTTGCGGTGAATGCGCAAGTCGTCCCAGTTCGAAGTAATCGAACGGCACGTTACAATTGTCAGGGTTCCACGCGACAGTGCACTCTTCGCACCGACACAGGGGAACGCAGAATTTTTGATAAACTGCGCGAAATTTTCGCTCAGTTCTTCGTATTTTTCTACATCAGGAAGCATAAGGAATCTCGTATGGGATTTTCGCAACCCGAACTGTGCGACGCTTGCCGGACGATAACCATCCTTCGGCAATATGGTTTCTTCGGCTGACACAAAATCGCGAGACTTGATATAAGTTAATCGTGGAACAATGGCATTGATGCCGCGTTAAGTCGGCCGAACCTTTCGGAGATTCCTTCTTGCAGATCATGGCAATCGCGCTGGGCGGCTGCTTGCGCGCTCCCCCGGTGCTCTACGGAATAACCGAGGATACCGGCGGGCATATCGCCTACGTCCTCGGCGCGATGCAGGCGCTGTCGCTCCATCCCGACGTCTCGTCCTGCGAGATCGTCACCCGCCTGATCGACGATCCGGCGCTCGGCTCCGATTACGCGGCGTCGCACGAGCGGATTTCCGATGCGCTGTCGATCACGAGGATCGACAGCGGCGACAGGCGCTACCTGTCCAAGACCGCGCTCGCCCGAGACCTGGATGGCTTCATCAAAGCCTTCCTCGACAATCTGCGGGGGCGGGCCGTTCTGCCCGCTGTAATCCATGCGCATTTCGCCGACGCGGCAGCCGTCGCCATGGCGGCACGGGAAGAGTTCGGCATCCCGTTCGTCTACACCGCGCACTCGCTGGCCATGGACAAGGACGGTACCGGCGCGGATCATCGCGCTCGCATCGCTGCGGAGGATCGCGCCCTGGCTTCGGCAGATGCGGTCATCGCCTCCTCCCGCGATGAGTGCGAGCGCCAGATCGCCACTTATCCGTCGGCCCGTCCCGGCAGCGTGCATCGCATCGTGCCCGGGGTCAGCCATGGCCTCCCGCAGGCAGCCGACATGGCCGCGGCCCGTGATCTGCTCGCACCTTTCCTGCGCGATCCGCACAAGCCGCTGGTCCTGGCCATCGCCCGGCCGGTGCAGAAGAAAAACCTCGTCGCGCTTGTCGAGGCATTCGGCCAGCATGACCGACTGCGCGAAAAAGCGAACCTCGCCATCATCGCCGGCCTGCGCCATTCGCTCCGCAGCGGAGAGGCGGAGCAACAGGCCGTTCTGGGCGATATCGTGGAGGCCATAGACCGCTACGACCTTCACGGCTCGGTCGCCTGGCCCCGGCGGCATACACAGGCCCAGACGGCGGGCCTCTATGCCCTTGCGCGGCAATCTGGCGGTATTTTCGTCAACCCGGCGCTCGTCGAACCGTACGGTCTGACGCTTGTCGAGGCTGCGGCACACGGGCTTCCGGTCGTTGCGACGCGACACGGCGGACCGAACGACATCGTTGCCGAATTGCAGCATGGCCTGCTGGTCGATCCCCGGTCCGTCGCCGCGATCGGCGATGCTGCCTGCCTCTTGCTGGATGACGCAGCCCTTTGGGAGCAGTGTTCGCGCAATGCCCTTGCGGGATCGCAGCTGATGAGTTGGGAGCGGTACGCCCACGATTTCATGGCGGTGATTGCGGGTTTGAAGGAGCGCGCTCGCGACGACACTCTTTCGGTGCCATGCGTGGGCACGCTCGTTCTCAGCGATATCGACAATACTCTCACCGGATGCCGTGACGGATCGGAAGCGTTGCAGCAATGGCTCGGACGCCGGAACGACATCCGGTTCGCGATCGCCACGGGCCGGTCGCTCCACGAAGCCATGCGGGTATTGAGATCGTGGAACTATGCGGTGCCGGACATTCTGGTGACGTCGGTAGGCAGCGAGATCTGGTGGCGCCGCGAAGGTCAGTACGAGCAGGACCTTGATTTCGCAGCGTCGATCTCGCCGGACTGGCAGCCGGAGGCGGTCGAACGCGTCCTTGCCGACATGCCGGGCATTTCGCCGCAACCGAACATCGAGCAGCGCCGGTTCAAGCGATCCTACTTCGCCGCTTCCTCGCAGACTGCCCATGTCGTCCGACGCGCACTCGCATCTGCCGGAGTGCCGGCCAAAGTCGTTTTCAGCCACGGCAACCTGCTCGACATTCTGCCCCGACGCGCGGGCAAATCCAGCGCGATGGTGCACGTCGCGGAACGTCTGGGCATCCCTTTGAGCCATGTGATTGCCGTCGGCGACAGCGGCAACGATCTCGACATGCTGACCGACTGTCCCAACGCGGTCGTCGTTGCCAACCATTCCGACGAACTTGCGCTGCTGGCCGGTCTTCCGAACGTCTACGTTTCCAACGGGCGATACGCGGCCGGGGCGCTGGATGGCATTCGCCATCATCTTGCCAAGGTATCGGGCGGACCGGGAAATGCCGGGATCATGGAAGGGAGCGTCCTGTGAGCCAGCAAGGACCGGTCGGGATTTTCGTGCACCATCAGGGGCGCGGACACGCGACGCGCGCGGCTGCGATCGCGAATGCACTGGCTCCCCGGCGAGCGGTGACCTTGTTCAGCGCGCGCGGCGATATCTTCCCGGCCTTGCACGCAGACGTGACCATCGTGCGCATAGCGTCTCTTTTCGAGCCGAGCGGCGGGGAGCCTGTCGCCATGTCCGCACTGCCCATGCCGGCCACCTTGCACTGCGCGCCGCTGGGATGGGCGGGCATCACCAGCAGCATCGCGACGATCACCGCCTGGTTCGCGCGGGCACGCCCCAGCCTTTTCGTCACCGATGTCTCTGCCGAACTGGGGCAACTGGCGCGCATCGCTTCGATCCCGCACGTCGCCGTCCTGCAGCATGGCGACCGCAGCGATCCGGGCCATATGGCCAGTTACGATGCGGCGGTCGGCCTGCAGGCCCCTATGCAAGGGTCCTCGAACAGCCCGACCGCACCGATGCCATGCGGGCAAAGACGCACTACGCGCCCGGGGTCGGGATCGACAGCGCCACCCTGCTCTCGCGAAGCGAGGCGAGGCGGGTGCTGGGCGTTGCGGAGGATATGCCTCTGGTGCTGGTGCTGGCCGGCGGCGGCGGTCAGGGCACGCCGACCGCGCCGCTCACGCTGGGCGCGCGGGCCGAGCCCGGGGCGCGCTGGGTCGTGATCGGCGAAACCTATAGCGAATGGCACGAGACTCCGCCCGGCAATCTGGAACTGAAGGGATGGGTCGACAATGCACCGGTCTGGATCGCGGCTGCTGATCGCATCGTGTCGAGCTGCGGCAACACCACCGTGCATCAGGTGCTGACCCGGCCTCGACCCTGGATCGTCATTCCCGAATGGCGATATTTCGGCGAACAAGTTGCCAAGGCAGAGGCGCTGGGCAGGGCCGGGGTGTGTGCCACGCAGGCCGTCTGGCCGGCCCAGGCCGCAGATTGGGCACTGCTTTGGCAGAAGGCGCAAGCCTGTACGCAGGATGGGGCCGAGACTTTCGTCGATCCCGATGCTGCCGAAAGCGTTGCCATCTGGCTGGACGAATTGGCAAACCGGCTCTGGCAAGGCACTTCAATCCCTTCGTCCAAGGAATGCGCGGCGTGACGGGCGTTTCGGTATGCACGCTTGCGCATGGCCGTGCGGCGCATCTCGTGAACCTGGTGACCGGACTGTCGGCAAGCCAGCACCCGATCGAGGAACTTGTCATCGCCGTCCTGCAGGACGATCGCTACGACCTGCCGGCCGCCCCGTTTTCGATCCGACAGATCGTGCTGGGTTCGGAAGGACTTTGCCTGGCCCGCGCAAGGAATATCGCGGCGTCGGAAGCCAGGGGCGATCTTCTCGTCTTTCTCGACGTCGACTGCATTCCCCATCCCCGCCTTGTTGCCGACTACATTAGCGCTGGAGAGGGGCATCGCGGCATCCTGATGGGGGAAGTGGGCTATCTGCCGCGCGGGGCCACGGACGGAGGCGTGGATTTCGCCTCGTTCGATGCCCTTGCCGTTCGCCATTCGGAAAGGCCGGGACCGCCGGCGGAAACGGTTGCGAGATGCCGGGACTATCGGTGTTTCTGGTCTCTCAATTTCGCGATGAACCGGCAGGACTTTGCCCTGAGCGGCGGCTTCGACGAAAGCTTTACCGGCTATGGCGGCGAGGACACCGATTTCGGACGTGTTTGCGCAACTGCGGGACTGCCCCTCTGGTGGGTTCGCGGGGCCAAGGCCTACCACCAGTATCACCCGCACCACATGCCGCCGGTGCATCATATCGACAGCGTGATCCGCAATGCAGAGACGTTTCGTCGCAAATGGGGCGAGCCGACGATGCAGCACTGGCTGCGCGCCTTCCGACTCATGGGGCTGGCGGAGCCGGGCGAAGACGGGTGGCGGCGCGTTCGGGCCGTGAGCGAAGCGGACCTGGCTTTGACCCGGCAGCAGCAACACCAGCCCTATGCCAGCACGGCCACGGTCCTCGCAGTGCTGGAAGCGAAAGCGGCAGGCCGAGGCCGGGAGCCGGTCTGACCGCGGTGGACACTGCGCCGCGCGTTCGCCAGCCATGGTCCGGTGCCGCGTCGGGGGAAACGGTGCTGTCAGTCTGACGCTAAACTGTCTTCCATTGCGGCATCCCGCCGCAATATGAGACCGGCATAAAAGCCATTTCATTTGAAAGACACCGCTTCGGCCGGACGTCATCCGGATCGGTATCTGGCTCAATTATCGCTTCACCCTGAGCCTCCGCGACGAGATGGGCCATTCGAAGAAACGGCCAGTGGAAGGGCATGTGGTGACGCGTTGACAACGATGGCGAGGTTCTTTGCAACGGAATGAATAGGCCGCGCCTTGATCGACTGATCGAACATTTGCCGGGGGATAGCCGGACGAGCCTGATAAAGCCGCGAGACGCGAACTCCCCAGGCGACGCCACGCCCGCCGGGCTGCGAACGATCGAAACGGGGATCGCCATCGTTCGCGGAACTTCGCAATAGATTTTTCCTATGCGTCGGCGGCGAGTTTTTTGATTTTTATATGATGGGCTTTCCTCGTAATCCTGATCCGTCTTGCTGGCCACGGCTGCAAGCGGGGAGAGGCCGGACGCGCGGGCGCGAGTTTGCGTCGTGAACGGCGGCCGAGCTTGCCAACGAATGCCGTAAGACAACTATTATCGAAAACGGAGGTGCGGGATGTCTGGCCGTTATTTTCAGCAGTGGCATGTCGGCGACAAGATCGTCCACCCGGTCTCCCGAACGGTGACGGAAACGGACAATCTCCTCTTCACGACGATGACCCACAATACGCAGCCGCTGCATCTCGATGCCGAAGCGGCGAAGAAGAGCGAGTTCGGTCAGATCCTCGTCAACGGCACTTTCACCTTCTCCCTGATGATCGGCCTGTCCGTCAGCGACACGACGGTGGGGTCGCTGATCGCCAATCTCGGGTATGAGAAGCTGGTCATGCCCAAGCCGGTCTTCATTGGCGACACGCTGCGCGCGAGCACGGAAGTGGTGGCCGTGAAGCCATCGCGATCGCGTCCGGGCTGCGGCATCGTGACCTTTCAGCACGAAATGACCAATCAGCGCGATGAAGTCGTTTGCTCGTGCTTGCGGATGGTTCTGCTCAAGGGAGAAGAGGCATGAGACTGCGCTCGCTGCTCTTCGTGCCGGGCGATCGTCCCGACCGCATCGCCAAGGCACAGGGCCTCGACGCCGATGCGCTGATCCTCGATCTGGAAGACTCGGTGGCCGCGCAGAACAAGCAGGCGGCGCGCGCGAATATCGTCGACGTGCTGAAGGGTTCGTCCGGCGGCCCGAAGCTCTTCGTGCGGATCAATCCGCTCGACGGGGAATTTGCCGCCGATGACCTCGCGCAGGTCGTTCCGGCCGGACCGGCGGGACTGGTGCTCCCCAAGTGCGAGGGGAAGGAGACGGTCGAAGCGCTGCTCGGGCTTTTGCCCGAGGGGGTTCGCTTGCCGATCCTGCCGATCGCGACAGAAACGCCCAGGGCCGTATTCACCCTCGGGAGTTACGTCGATTGCAGCAGCCATCTGGCGGGCCTCACCTGGGGCGCGGAAGACCTCCCGTCGTCGATCGGCGCGATCACCTCGCGCGAAGAGGACGGCTCGTTCACACCGCCATACGAGGTTGCCCGGTCCCTGACGCTGTTCGGTGCTCATGCCGCCGGGGTTGCGGCGATCGAGACGGTCTTCCCCGCAATCCGCGATCTCGACGCGCTCAGGGCCTATGCCGCGCGGGGCGCGCGTGACGGCTTCACCGGGATGATGGCCATCCATCCGGCGCAAGTTCCCGTCATCAACACCGCGTTCACCCCTTCCGCCGCCGCGCTGGACCATGCCCGCCGCGTGGTCGCGGCATTCGCGGACAATCCCGGGCAGGGCGCATTGCAGCTCGACGGCAAGATGATCGATGCACCCCACCTGAAAATGGCCAAGGCGCTTCTCGCTCGCTCGGATGCCGATTGATCCTGCTGACGGCTCTTTCAAAACCACTGCGTCGGAGTTTGGCGGGCACCAGGTCGATTCAGAAGCCGTGACAGGCGCTGCTGCCACGGACGATGAGCTTTCCAGGCAGATGCAAAGATGTCTGCGACACCTGCCGACCGCCATCTGCGCGGCGTTGAAGCCGACCACGCCGCCGCCGATGATGGTGACCTTGGCGGGCATCACGCCGGGCACGCCGCCCAGCAGTCGCGCCGCTTTCCATCAGTTCGCGCGTCTGTTCGAGATCGGGCGCGAGGTGGAGATAGGTGAACAGGACCTGCCCTTCGCGCAGCATCGCGCGTTCGATCGCCTGCGGTTCCTTGACCTTCACCACCATCTCGCAAGTGGCGAAGACCTCGGCCGCGGTCGGCACCAGCGTCGCGCCGGCGGCGGCATAGGCGGCATCGTCGGCCCCGATGCCGATACCGGAACCTTCCTCGACGACAAGTTCATGGCCGAAGGATACGAGTTCCCGGACACTTTCCGGGGTCAGTCCGACCCGGTATTCATGGGCCTTGATTTCGCGAACGGTTTAAATGCGCATGGCACGATGCTCCAGTGGCTTTGATGGAGCGGTTGTAGCGGCGCCGGGCGATGCGTTTTTGCCGAATTGCGGGCCTTGCGTGACAGATTGGCGCGAAGTGACCCTGCCTGCTGGCAAGAAACGCTAGAGGCCCGACGGGTCCATCATGCCCAGCACCGCGACCATCGCGAAAATCCCGGTCGCACACAGGGTTTCGAGCGTGAGCGAGGCCAGCAGCCGTTGCCGTGCGCCGCCGCGATGGGCGGCCAGGGCCGGGGTCAGCTTCCAGCGGTTGAGCCCGGCAAAACCAAGCATCGCGGCAAAGAGGGCCAGCTTCACGGCAAGCAGCAGCGACCAGGTGCTGGTCACGGCAAATCCCGCCCGCGCGATCAGCCAGCCGTTGATCGCGCCGGTCACGGCCAGCACGATGACGATGGCCGTGCCGGTCCGCGCAAAGCGTTCGAGTGCCTCGACCAATGGGCCGGCCTGCGCCTTGCCCAGCACTTGCGCGATGAAGGTCAGCAGGGCCCCGTACCACAGGGCCGCGCCGAGCAGGTGGACGACGTCGAGCAGCCGCTGCAAATGGCCCGCCGTGCCTTCGCCCGCGCCCGCGTGGCCGGTCAGCGCATGGGTGGCCAGCGCGATGGCCGCGACGACCGCGATCAGCCAGGCGCGCGGATAGACAAGCGCGACGATGGCGATGATGGCATAGGCGGCAAGGCGTATGTCGAGCACCAGCCCGATCGGGGTCGCATCGGCGACGGCCGCATAAGTCGCCATGTCGAACGCCGAGAGCGGCATCGCGGCCATGGCGGCGACGCTGCTGGCCGCCCACAGGACGCTGGCAGCCATGGCCAGCAGGGCGGCGAGCAAGCAGGCTGGCCGGAAACCGTAGCGGGGGAGCCGGGTCCCGGCAAGCCAGTGGTAGAGCGGATACCCCGCCAGGCCGAGTGCCAGCACATAGAGCGCGAAACGCGCGCAGATCAGGCTGGTGTCGGCCATCGCGAGGTCCGCCGCAGGATCACTTCACCGAGAAGCTGTAGGCGCCCTGGATGCGGTGCTGGTCGGCGGCAACGGCATGCCACTTCAGGTCGTAAGTGCCCGCCGGCAGCGCGCGGGGGAGCGTGATCGTCATTGTCTTGCCGACGACCTTGGTGGCAAAGCCCTTCACCGGCATCGGCTTGTGGCCCGCCATGCCGGGCATGCCGGTCATGGTCAGCTCGATGCCCGACAGCGGGCCGACGAGGTCTTCGGAAAAGTTCAGCTTCAGCGTCGTCGGCTTGGCGACGGTGGCCTGCGCGGCGGGGGTGGCCGACACCAGCTTGGGATGGGCCAGCGCGGCGGCGGGCGACAGGACGACGGCAAGGGCGGCAAGCGGGGCAAGAAGCGATTTCATCGGCAAGTCCTTGGTATCGGTGCGACGCGGCGGCGGGCGACGCGGATCGCGAGTGGGCTTGCAGGGTCATACGCGGGCCGCTCGCGCATCCCTCAACGCGAAATCGTCGGCCCGATAGCCCGGGCGAATATGCCGATGAGGGATTTTGCCGGATATCGCGTATAGGACTGGCGACGGATATCCCACGAGAACGAATATGAACGACCTCGACAATCTGCTTGGCGCGCTGCGCGACGAACGGGCCCCCGCCGGCCTTGCCGCCATCGACGCGGCGGTGATGGACGAGCTGGGCGCACGCCGCGAAAGCGAATTTGCCCGGCGCGGGCTGCTGCTGGCCGCCTGCATCGCGGGATCGGTGGGCCTGTCGCTCGGCATCGATGGCGGGTCGCCCGCTTCGGCCGAGCCGCTGCTGGCGATACCGGTCACCGCCCCCTCGCAGCTGCTGGGCGGCTGATGCGCGCCCTTTCGCGTTATCTGCTGGTCGCCATCGTCGCGGTCGTCGCGGCGCTGGGCGCGATGTGGATCGCCCGCGAACTGCCGCTGCGGCATGAGGCGGGCGGCGGCCGGCTTCATGCCATCATGCACGAGGAACTCGACCTCGACGCGGCGCAGGAAAAGCGGATCGACGCGCTGGAAGCCAGCTTTGCCGAAAGGCGCAAGGCGCTGGAAGATGAACTGGCGAAGGCCAACCGGGACCTCGCCGCCGCGGTCGCGACCGAGCACGAGTACGGCCCCGCGGTCGACCGGGCGGTGGACCGTTCGCACATGGCGATGGGCGAACTGCAGAAGGCGACGCTGGGCCATGTCTTTGCGATGCGCGCGGTCCTGCGCCCCGATCAGGCGATAGTGTTCGACAAGGCCGTCGCCGATGCCCTGATCCCCGCCAGCCAAGACTAGCCGCGAAGTGGCCGCGCCACCCGACATTGCCGACGAAAGGTCCGCGCTCGCCACCGCGCCACCGCAAATCGCCGATGACGCCAGCGTGGTATCGGCCGCGCCACCCGAAATCGCCGATGATGCCAGCGCGGTCTCGGCCGCGCCACCCGAAATCGCCGATGATGCCAGCGCGGTCTCGGCCGCGCTGGCCGGGCGGCAGGCGGGTTTCACCTGGCTGATGGATCGCCACCGTGCGTCCGTCTTTCGCTATGCCCGCGGGCAAGTGCGCGACGAGGGCGAGGCGCTGGACATCACGCAGGAATGCTTTGTATCGGCCTTTGCCGCGCTGCGCCGATACGACCCTGCTCGCCCGTTTCGCACGTGGCTGCTGGCCATCGCGGTCAACAAGTGCCGCGACTGGGCCCGCCGCCGTGCGGTCCGCCGGTTCTTCACCTTTGCCGTGCCGCTGGACGATGCCTTGGGCTTAAGCGACGAGGCGCCCGATCCGGAGACGGCACTGGGATCGTCGCAGGATGTCGCCCGCATCCGCTCGGCGCTGGCCGAATTGCCCGCCAACTTGCGCGAACCGCTGGTGCTCTGCACGCTGGAAGGGCTGGATCAGGTGCAGGCGGGCGAAGTGCTCGGCATCAGTCGCAAGGCGGTGGAAACCCGCATCTACCGCGCGCGGCAGAGGCTGGGCGAGATGCTGGCGGAAAAAACGCCCGAATAGTGCCCTCCGCGCGAGGGATGACGGGCTTGGGGGCGTATAGACGGGCATGACCCGCCATACCCCGTTAAACCGTCGCCGTTTCATGGCCGGATCCGGTGCTTTCGTCGCCGCTCTCGGTTCCTCCGCCTTCTTCCCCGCATGGGCGCGGAACGGCACCCCCGGCACGACCGCGGGCGGCAATCCGGTGCCCGGCGTTCTGACCGGCAACGACATCCGCCTCTCGATCGGCGAGAGCCACTTTTCCGTCGACGGCCGGTCGGGCCACGCGATTACCGTCAACGGCACGATACCCGGCCCGCTGATCCGCCTGCGCCAAGGTGAGAAGGTGCGGCTGTCGGTCAGCAATGCGCTCGACGAACAGACCTCGATCCACTGGCACGGCCTCTTGGTGCCGTTCGACATGGACGGGGTGCCCGGGGTCAGCTTTCCGGGCATCGATCCGGGGCGGACCTTCACTTACGAGTTTCCGCTGATCCAGTCGGGCACGTACTGGTATCACAGCCATTCCGGCATGCAGGAAGCGATGGGGCTTTACGGCCCGCTGGTCGTCGATCCGGCTGGCGGCGATACCAGCTACGACCGCGAGCATGTGCTGGTGCTCGCCGATTTCAGCACCATGCACCCGCACGAACAGCTTCGCCGGTTGAAGCAGATGGGCGGCTATTTCAACGAACAGCGCCAGACCATCGGCGAACTGCTGGCGGGCAAGGCCCAGTCGCTGAAGGAGCGGCTGGAATGGGCGAAGATGCGCATGGACCCGACCGACATCTCGGACGTGACCGGCGCGACTTATTCCTTCCTCATCAACGGGCACGCCAGTGCCGAGAACTGGACCGGGCTGTTCAAGGCGGGCGAGCGGGTGAAGCTGCGCGTCATCAACGCCTCGTCGATGACCAACTTCAACTTCCGCATCCCCGGCCTGCCGATGACCGTGGTCGCGGCCGACGGACTGGCGGTCAAGCCGGTGGAGACCGACGAGGTCCAGATCGCCATTGCCGAGACCTACGATTTCATCGTCACTCCCGGATCGCAGCCCGCCTACGGCATCATCGCCGAGGCGATCGACCGCAGCGGGCAGGTGCGGGCCACGCTGGCGACGCAGATGGGCCTTGTCGCGCCGATCCCCGCGATCCGTGAGCGTCCGCTGCTGACCATGCGCGACATGGGCATGGACATGTCGTCGATGGACATGGGCGACAGCCTCGATCTCAGCCAGCCTGACAGCGGCACGATGGACCATTCCTCGATGTCGATGCGCGATCCCTCGGTCGCGCCGGGGGTGAAGATGGGTCCGGGCGTCGCCTCGCTCTCGCCGATGCCGGTGGACCGGCTGGGCGACAAGCCCACAGGTCTGGAAGATGTCGGGCACCGCGTCCTGACTTATACGGACTTGCGTTCGGCGGAACCCAACCCGGATCTTCGCACGCCCAGCCGCCAGATCGACGTGCACCTCACCGCCAACATGGAACGCTACATGTGGTCGATCGACGGGGTCGATTTCAGCGAGGGGGCGGACCCGATCCCGTTCCGCCTGAACGAGCGGGTGCGCGTGAACCTGATCAACGACACGATGATGCCGCACCCGATCCATCTGCACGGCCACTATTTCGAACTGGTAGCGGGCGAAGTCGGTGACCGGGTGCGCAAGCATACGGTCAACGTGCTGCCGGGAGGCAAGGTCTCGTTCGACCTGACCGCCGATGCGCCGGGCGACTGGGCCTTCCACTGCCACATGCTGCTGCACATGCATTCGGGGATGATGCGTGTCGTCACCGTCCGCGACGAGGGGGGAGAAGGCTGATGCGCAAGCTGCTTCTTGCCGCCGTCGCGGCTTCCGCCTTCGCCACGCCCGCCATCGCGCAGGACCATGCCCACACCGGTCATACGGTGCAGGAGGATCAGCCTGCAGCCGTGCCTGCCGACGAACCGGCGACGGACCACGCGGGGATGGATCATGCCGGGATGGATCACTCCCGCATGGACATCGAGGGCATGGATCATTCGACCATGGATCAAAGCGGGATGGATCATTCCGGCATGGATATGGGCGACGGGACCGAGGCCGCCATGGACGGCATGGATCATTCCCAAATGGACCATTCCCGGATGGACATGAGCGGACAGGGTACGGGCGGCATGGACCATTCCCAGATGGGCCACTCCCAGATGGACCACTCCATGCATCACGGAGGCAGTGCGGCTGCCGTGTCCGACCAGCCCGGCGACGCCGCACCGCCGCCCGTGCCGACAGACCATGCCGCCGATGCCATTTTCGGGCCCGCCGTGATGGCCCGATCGCGTGTCGAACTGCTGGACGGGATGAAGTTCAACGCCCTCGTCATCGGGATGGACACGCTCGAATACCGCGCCGGCAAGGGCCAGGACGGATACGCGTTCGCGGGGCAGGGCTGGTACGGCGGCGATATCGATCGCGCGGTGCTGGCATGGTCTGGCGAAGGCAGCTTCGGCGAAAGCCCGGAGGCGCTGGAGATCGACGCCTATTGGCGACATGCGGTCAATCCGTGGTTCAACCTGCAGCTCGGCGCGCGTTACGATTTCCAGCCCAACCCGGATCGAGCCTATGCGCTGGTCGGCATCCAGGGCCTCGCGCCCTACTGGATCGAGGTGGAGGCGCAGGCCTTCGTTTCCGAGAAAGGCGACGTCCATCTGCGCGGCGCGGCTATGCACGACATGCGGCTGACCCAGAACCTGGTATTCGAGCCGGAGGTCGAGCTGGATTTTGCGCTGCAGGACGTTCCCGAACTCGGCATCGGGAGCGGGCTCGACACGGTCGAACTGTCGGGCCGCCTGCGTTACGAGATCGAGCGCAATTTCGCCCCCTATGTCGGTGTGTCGTGGGAGCGCAAGGTCGGCGATAGTGCCGATTTCGCCCGGGCAGAGGGCGAGGACCCCTCGCGCGTCACTTTCCTTGCCGGGGTTCGCTTCTGGTTCTGATCGAAGATGCCGCCGGGGCCCGGTCCGGCGGCACGAATGGCCGATCCTAGGTCGGCGATTTGGCTATAAAAAATTGCCATGCCGTGCCATTTTTCCGGCATGAGAACCGCGTCGCTCGCCGCCATGGCTGCCCTATCGCTGATCGCCACGACCGCCCACGCGCAATCCGTCGAGGTCGAGATCGATCGCTTCGAATTGCAGGAGGGTGAGGGCGACGACCCGTTCCTTTTCGATTCCACAGCGAGCGTGGGCGGCGAAGCCGTGGCCCTCGTGCTCAAGGCCGAAGGCGTGAACGAGGCGGCGCATCTCGACGTGAACGAGGTCGAGAGCAAGGCGATGCTCGCCTTCTCGCCGGTGGACGGCATGACCCTGATGGCTGGCGTGCGGCACGATTCCGTCCCGGCGGCGACCTCACCTACGCGACCATCGCCATCGAACAGGCGCTGGGCCCCATCTTTGAGGCGGAGCACTATTTCTTCGTCTCGGAACACGGCGACGTCACCGGCGCGGGTCAGGTCCTGGCCGGATTGCCGCTGGGCCCCACGCTGACGCTGGAACCGCGCCTCGCCTTCGGCTGGGCGGCAAACGAGGTGGCCGAGGAAGGGATCGGCAGCGGGATCGGCAATGTCGAGCTCTCGGCCCGCCTGCGTCAGGCGATCGGCCCGATCTTCAATGTCTACGTCGGTGGGGTGCACGAAGTGCTGGTCGGCGACACCCGCGACATGGCCCGCGCCGAGGGCGAGCGCACGAGCACCACGCGCGCGCTGATCGGGGCCGGGCTTTCGTTCTGAACGGCGGACATGGCCGCCGTCGGCCTCATTCCCCGGACAGGTTCTGGATCGGGAGATGGTGCTTGATGAAGGGCTCTTGATCGCGACGTAGCTGAAGTACTTCTCGATGCCGTAGTCGCTCTCGAGCATGTTCTCGATGATCGACTGGTAGTGGGCGATGTAGCGGATCGCGCCGTCCACCGCGTCGGAACCGCCCATCGTGAACTAGACGTGGTCGAGACCGGCGGGGGCCAGTTCGGCCAGCTTTCCGGCCAGCTGGATCGGCGCCTCTGCCCCGAACGAGAAGTAGCCGGTGGCATAGGGCAGCTCGCGCATCTGGCGGGCCGCTGCCTCGACGATGCTGTCCTGCCCGTAACCGGCGTTGACGCGCGCTCGGTCCCGGGGAACATGCGCCCGCCGACCGAGCTGTACTAGCCCTCGGTATTTTCGCGCACCACCCAGAAGTCGATGTCGCCCGGCTTGCGCCCCGCCAGCGGGCAGGGGACGCCGGGCATTAACCGTACCGGGCGCAAGTTGACGTACTGGTCGTATTCGCGGCGGAACTGCAGGATCGACTGCCACAGCGAGATGTGATCGGGCACCGTGTCGGGCCAGCCCACCGCGCCGAAGAAGATCGCATCGACGTCGCCGATCTGGTCCTTCCAGTCATCCGGCATCATCTGCCCGTTGCTGCGCGTAATAGTCGCAACTGGAGAAATCGTGCCACGTCAGGTTGAGGCCAAAGCCGAACCGGCTCGACGCCGCCTCGAGCGCGCACGCCTTCGGGCATGACTTCCTTGCCGATGCCGTCACCTGCGATGACGGCGATCCTGTAGTTGCGGTCCTTGGTCATGATGCTGTCCGTGTGAAGGGCGGGCCCGCGCCCTCAGGCGCCCAGGCCGCCGATGTGGAAGGCCTTGATCTCGAGATATTCCTCGATGCCCCAGGTGCCGCCTTCGCGGCCGAGGCCGGACTGCTTCATCCCGCCGAAGGGCGCCATTTCCATGGCGATGGAGCCGGTGTTGAGCGCGACCATGCCTGCTTCCAGCGCCTCGGCCACGCGGAAGGCGCGGGCGACATCCCGGGTGTAGAAATAGCTGGCGAGGCCGAATGGCGTGTCGTTGGCCATGGCGATGCCCTCGTCCTCGCTGCCGAAGCGGAACACGGGCGCTACGGGGCCGAAGGTCTCTTCGCTCGCCATCTTCATGTCGGGCGTCGCGCCGGTGATGAGCACGGGGCGAACGAAATGCCCGTCCTCGCGCCCGGTGCCACTGGCGACGATCCGGCCGCCGTGGCCCAGCGCGTCGGCGATATGGGACTGCACCTTTTCCACCGCGCCGTCATTGATCAGCGGGCCGATGGTGGAGCCGCTCTCCATGCCCGGTGCGGCGTGCAGTTTGGCGACTTCCGCGCCCAGCGCCTCGACGAAAGCGTCATGAATGCCGGACTGGACGAGGATGCGGTTGGCGCAGACGCAGGTTTGCCCTGCATTGCGGAACTTGCTGGCCATCGTCGCCTTTACCGCGGTGGGAATGTCGGCATCGTCGAACACGATCAGCGGGGCATTGCCCCCAAGCTCGAGCGATAGGCGCTTGATGGTGTCGGCGCTCTGCCGCATCAGCAGCGCGCCGATGCGGGTCGATCCGGTGAAGGACAGCTTGCGCACGTCCGGGCTGGCCGTGATCGCCGCGCCGATGTCGTGCGGTTCGCCCGTCAGGACATGGAATACGCCCGCCGGAATGCCCGCCCGCAGCGCCAGTTCGGCCAGCGCTAGCGCGGTGAAGGGGGTCAGTTCCGACGGCTTGACGATCACCGGGCACCCTGCGGCGAGCGCCGGGGCGCACTTGCGGGTGATCATCGCGGCGGGGAAGTTCCACGGCGTGATCGCGGCGGATACGCCGACCGGTTCGACCATCACGATGATGCGGCGGTCACGCTCGGGCGAGGTGACGTTCTTCGCGCCGACGCGGCGGCCTTCCTCGGCGAACCACTTGATGAAGCTGGCGGCATAGCGGATCTCGCCCGCCGCCTCGGCCAGCGGCTTGCCCTGTTCGGCGGTCATGATCCGCGCGAGGTCGTCGATGCTCGCCATGACCAGCGCGTGCCAGCGTTCGATCAGCGCGCAGCGTCCGCCAGCGGTCATCGCGCGCCATGCTGGCCATGCCGCCTTGGCCGCGGCGATGGCGGCCTCGGTCTCGGCGGTGCCGCAGGCGGGCACGTGGCCGAGCGTTGCGCCGCTGGCCGGGTCGACGACGGCGATCGCGTCACCGCCGGGGGCGATCCATTCGCCGGCCACAAGGGCGGCTTCGCGCAGCAGGGCTGCGTCGGTGAGTTCGAGGGGGCGGGTCATGATTGTCTCCATCAGCCCAGCGCCTGTGTCGCAAGTCCGAACACGCGGGGGCCATCCATCACCGCGGGTGCGGTGCCGCGAACCATTGTCGTGACCGATCCCACCTCGGGCAAGCCCATTTCCTCCAGCCAGCGCGACATGCCGTAGCCTTCGACGACGTCCATCCGGCAGAACCGTCCTGCCCGCGCGCTCAGCCAATGGGTGGCGAGCACTCTGGCACCGTCGAGATCGGGCGCTATGATCGGGCCGATCAGCGAACCACGACCGAAACGGCGCAGCAGGCCGAAGCCGACCGGATCGTGGTTGCGCGACAGCACGATGCCGCTGGCATCGCAGCTCAGCGCCTCTAACAGGACGAAGCGGTCCATCCCGGCCGCCCGGCCGGTGACGATCACGTTGCCGAGCGTCGCTTAGTTGCCGCCGTAGCGCCACGACATGATCGAGCCGACGACGCGGTCATCGATGGTCGCCACGATCCCTTCGCCGAGGCCGTAGAGGAACTGCCAGTCTTCACGCCGGTGCTGTCACGACTGTTCCTGCGACAGTTCGATCGCCGTTTCGAGATCGCCCAATTCCATGGAGCGAAGCACGATCGGGCTTTCGGTCACGCTGGCCAAATGCAGGGCTCCTCGTATCTGTCGCGCTGCAAACGGGCGGCACGAAATGTCGGTCACTGTCTAACTTTCGCCGATTGGCAGTAGCTGACGCTTCTGGTTGCCATTCGGAACATTGTTTCGTTCTGCAACCGTGAATGCCGTGCGATCAGTAGCCGCGGCTGCGATCGACCTCGCCGTCAGGGGCCTCGCCCGCCATGACCCGGCGCAAGTTGGCGATCAGCGAATGAACCGCTGTTTCCCGGCGCGTGATGCCCGCGATGTGCGGGGTGAGCGTGATGGCGGGATGGGTGTAGAACGGATGGCCTTCGGGCAATGGCTCGGGGCTGGCGACATCGAGCATGGCATAGCGAAGCTGCCCTTCGTCGAGCGCGGGGATGACATCGTCGTTCACGAGGTGTCCGCCGCGCGCCACGTTGATCAGCGATGCCCCGCGCGGCAGTTTCGCGAACAGGTCGCGGCACAGGATGCCGCGCGTCTCGTCGGTCAGCGGCAGCAGGCAGACCAGGATGTCGGTCTTGCCGAGAAATTCGTCCAGCCCGTCCGCCCCGGCAAAGCAGGTTGCGCCCTCGACCGTGGTTGCGCTGCGGCTCCATCCCAGCACGTCGAACCCTAAGGGCACGAGGCGGGCGATCGAAGCGCGGCCCAGTTCGCCAAGGCCCATCACGCCGACCGTGCGCTCCGAACAGAGGAGTACCTTGTGCGCCTGCCACATGCCCGCCCGCTGCTGCGCGATGTAGGCGGGCAGGTCGCGGTGCAGCGCCAGCGCGGCGGTCGCGACGAATTCGGCCATCGTGTTGGTGATGCCGGTTTCGATCATGCGGACGACGCGGACATGCGGCGGCAGGACGGAAAGGTCGAGCTGGTCCACCCCCGCGCCGATGCTGAAGACGATTTCCAGATTGGTGAGACTGGCCAGCAAGGCGGGATCGAGCGTCCACGCGACGAGATAGCGGATCTCCGTTGGATCGCCGAGGTCGGGCCAGCAGCGGAAGTCGACTTCGGGCAATTCGCCGCAGACTATCTCCTGCCACATCACGCCGCGTTCGGGATCGCCGGTGTGGAGGACGGCGGGCCTAGGGGTGGTCATGTCTCGGCCTTTCTCTTGCGGGCGCGCCACCATTTCGGCACGCGGCGGCGGAGGTGATCGTGCAATCGGCAAGATAGGCCGCAGCGATGAGACGAAAAGGTTCACTCGATTGTCGGGCAGAAGCCGTTGCCATGACCACCGACACCCGTTGCCTTACCGCGTTCTACGTCGAAACCTTTTCTTCCGACAATCGCGCCGCCGCGATGGCGTCTGCCGATCCCTTCGGCACCGGTTCGCTGATGCTGCCGGTTCGCTCAAGTCCATGCGAGGTTGGGAAGGTCACGTTCGCTTCGGGCAAGGGCTGGGGTGCGGAACCGCGCGGTGACCTGCTGGTGCTCGCGAGCACGCTTTCGCTGAGCGACGGCGCGACCGCCGCCACG
>CAYRLC010000023.1:0-25511 GCA_964424995.1 uncultured Croceicoccus sp. | reverse complement strand
CGACGCAGGTGCAGGAACTGGCCTTCACCATCGCCGACGGCATGGAATACGTGAAGTACGGCGTGGCCAGCGGCCTCGACATCGACAAGTTCGCGGGCCGCCTGTCGTTCTTCTTCGCCATCGGCATGAATTTCTTCATGGAGATCGCCAAGCTGCGCGCCGCGCGCACGTTGTGGTACCGGGCGATGACCGAACTGGGCGCGAAGTCGGAACGGTCGAAGATGCTGCGCACCCACTGCCAGACCAGCGGCGTATCGCTGACCGAGCAGGACCCCTACAACAACGTCATCCGCACCACGATCGAGGCGATCGCGCTGCCCACCGATTTCTCGGCCCGCATCGCGCGCAACACGCAGATCGTGATCCAGGAAGAAACCGGCATGTGCAACGTGGTCGATCCGCTGGGCGGGTCGTATTACGTCGAGGCGCTGACCAAGGCGCTGGTCGACGATGCATGGGCGATCATCGAGCGGGTGCAGTCCGAAGGCGGCATGGCCAAGGCGGTCGACGCCGGCTGGCCCAAGGCGATGATCGAGGAAGCCGCCGCCGCCCGCCAGGCCCGTGTCGACAAGGGCGACGACGTCATCGTCGGCGTCAACAAGTTCCGCCTGAAGGACGAGGACCAGATCGAGACACTGGAGGTTGACAACACCGCCGTCCGCCAGGCCCAGATCGCCCGCCTCGAAAAGATGCGCGCCAGCCGCGACGAGGCCAAGTGCCAGGCCGCGCTCGCCGCGCTGCGCGAAGGCGCGGCCGGAACGGGCAACCTGCTTGCGCTGGCCGTCGATGCCGCGCGCGAACGCGCCAGTCTCGGCGAGATCTCGGATGCGATGGAAACCGCGTTCGGCCGTTACGACACGATGCCGCGCCCGGTGAAGGGCGTCTACGGCGCCGCCTACGCCGGTGACAGCCGCTATCAGGCGGTCGTCGACGGTGTCGAGGCGGTGGCTCGCCGCCTTGGCCGCAAGCCCAGGGTGATGATCGCCAAGATGGGCCAGGACGGTCACGACCGCGGCGCCAACGTCATCGCCAGCGCCTTTGCCGACATGGGCTTCGAGGTCGTGTCCGGCCCCTTGTTCCAGACCCCGTCGGAAACGCGAGACATGGCGCTGGAGAACGGTGTCGACCTGATCGGCGCAAGCTCGCTGGCCGCCGGTCACAAGACGCTGATCCCCGAACTGATCAACCTGCTGAAGGAAGCGGGCCGTCCGGATATCAAGGTGACCGCCGGCGGCGTCATTCCGCCGAGCGACTACCAGTACCTGCGCGATGCGGGCGTGCAGGGCATCTACGGTCCCGGCTCGAACGTGGTGGAATGCGCCGCCGACGTGCTGCGCCTGCTCGGCCACAACATGCCGCCCGCCGGCCAGGAACTGGGCGCAGACGAACTGGGGCAGGCGGCCGAGTGATGAGCAGTCAGCCGCAGATCGGTTTCCTCTGGCTCGCGGCGATGATGTTCGTCGCGGGGCTGGGGATTCCCGTGTTCGCGGCGCTCAATTCGGCGCTCGGCCAGCAGCTGGGCGGGCCGATCGCGGCCAGTGCGGTGACGTTCGCGGTGGGGGCCGCGATCAGTCTCGTGCTGCTGACGCTCACCGGATTTCCGGCGCGGGAGGCTTTCACCTTCGACCGGCCGTGGATCTGGTTCGGCGCGGTGTTCATGCTGTTCTATGCGATCACCGTGTCGTTCGCGGCCCCGCGCATCGGCGTGGGCAATGCGATCTTCTTCGTGCTGCTGGGCCAGCTCGTCGCTGCCGCGATCATCGATCACTTCGCCCTGTTCGGCGCGATGCCGGCGGCGCTGACCGCCCGGCGCGCCATCGGCATCGCGGTGATGGCGCTCGGCGTCTATCTCGCGCGCAAACCGCTTTGACCAAGGACTTTTCCGTGACGGCCCACGCCCCCCGAACCGACTGGACGCGCGAAGAGATCGCGGCGCTGTTCGACCTGCCCTTCACCGAACTGGTGTTCCAGGCCGCAACCGTCCACCGCGAGTATCACCGGCCCAACACGGTGCAGCGTTCGACCCTGCTGTCGATCAAGACCGGCGGCTGCCCCGAAGACTGCGGCTACTGCTCGCAGAGCGCGCACAACGACAGCGACGTCAAGGCGACGAAGCTGATGGAGGTGCAGCAGGTGCTGCAATCCGCCGCGCAGGCCCGCGACATGGGCAGCACTCGTTTCTGCATGGGCGCCGCGTTCCGCAATCCCAAGGAACGCGACATGCCCGCGCTGACCGAGATGGTCCGGCAGGTGAAGGCGATGGGCATGGAAACCTGCATGACCGCAGGCATGCTGACCGAAAGCCAGGCCCACCGCCTCGCCGACGCGGGGCTCGACTACTACAACCACAATATCGATACCGGCCCCGAATATTACGAGCGAGTGGCGACCACCCGCACGCTGGCGGACAGGATGCTGACGCTGGAGCACGTGCGCAGCGCCGGCATCAACGTGTGCTGCGGCGGCATCGTCGGCATGGGCGAGACGCGCGACGATCGTGTCGGCTTCGTCCACCTGCTCGCCACGATGGAGCAGCATCCCGAAAGCGTGCCTGTGAACGCGCTGGTGCCGGTGAAGGGCACGCCGCTGGGAGACATGCTGGCTGATACGCCCTTGGCGCAGATCGACGAGATCGAGTTCGTTCGCACCGTCGCGGTGTCGCGCATCACGATGCCCGCAAGCATGGTCCGCCTGTCCGCCGGGCGCGAGTCCATGAGCGCCAGCACCCAGGCGCTGTGCTTCCTCGCCGGTGCCAATTCCATCTTCTCGGGCGACAAGCTGCTGACCGCACCCAATGCGGGCGACAGGAGCGACGATGCCCTGTTCGCGCGCCTCGGGCTCGAGGCGATGACATTCGATGCCAACCCCGTTGCGGCCTGTGCGGCCCAAGAGGAAGTGACCGCCTGATGTTCAAGAAGATCCTCATCGCCAACCGCGGCGAAATCGCCTGCCGCGTGATCAAGACCGCGCGCCGCATGGGCATCGCCACCGTCGCCGTCTATTCCGACGCCGACGCGCGCGCACCCTTCGTGCAGATGGCGGACGAGGCGGTGCACATCGGCCCGGCCCCGGCCAGTGAAAGCTACCTGATCGCCGACAAGATCATCGCGGCCTGCAAGCAGACCGGCGCCGAGGCGGTGCACCCCGGCTACGGATTCCTTTCCGAACGCACCTCGTTCGCCGAAGCGCTGGCGGCAGAGGGCATCGAGTTCATCGGCCCCCCGGTCAATGCCATCGCCGCGATGGGCGACAAGATCGAATCGAAGAAGCTGGCCAAGGAAGCGGGCGTCAACGTCGTGCCCGGCTATGTCGGCGAGATCGACGACACCGAACACGCGGTCCGCATCTCGAACGAGATCGGCTACCCGGTAATGATGAAGGCCAGCGCGGGCGGCGGCGGCAAGGGCATGCGCCTCGCCTATAACGAGACCGACGTGCGCGAAGGGTTCGAGGCGACCAAGCGCGAAGGCCTGAACTCCTTCGGCGACGACCGCGTCTTCATCGAGAAATTCATCGAGAACCCGCGCCACATCGAGATCCAGATTCTCGGCGACAAGCACGGCAACATCCTCTACCTGAACGAGCGCGAATGCTCGATCCAGCGTCGCCACCAGAAGGTGGTCGAGGAAGCGCCGTCGCCCTTCGTCACGCCCGAGATGCGCAAGGCGATGGGCGAGCAGTGCGTCGCGCTGGCCAAGGCGGTTGGCTACTACAGCGCGGGCACGGTCGAACTGATCGTCAGCGGCGCGGACAAGACCGGGCAGTCGTTCTACTTCCTCGAGATGAACACCCGCCTCCAGGTCGAGCATCCGGTCACCGAATGCATCACCGGCATCGATCTGGTCGAACAGATGATCAAGGTCGCCGCCGGCGGCGAACTGAAGATGACGCAGGACGACATCAGGATCGACGGCTGGGCCATCGAGAACCGCGTCTATGCCGAAGATCCCTATCGCGGCTTCCTGCCCTCGACCGGTCGCCTTGTCCGCTACGACCCTCCGGTGCCCGGCTGGAAGGGCGGCATCCGCGGCGTTGACGAAGGGAACGGAGGCATCCGCGTCGACGATGGCGTGATGGAAGGCGGCGAGGTGTCGATGTTCTACGACCCGATGATCGCCAAGCTCATCACCTGGGCCCCCACCCGCGACGAGGCGGCGGACCTGCAGGTCAAGGCATTGGATGCCTTCGAGATCGAGGGGCTGGGCCACAACATCGACTTCGTCTCGGCGATCATGCAGCACCCGCGCTTCCGGTCGGGCGAGCTGACGACCGGCTTCATCGCCGAGGAATATCCCGAAGGGTTCGAGGGGGCGCCCGCCGGCCGCAAGCTGCGCACGCGGCTGGCCGCGATGGGGGCGTTCGTCGCCGCAGCTTACGCCGACCGCGCGCGCCGCGTGGACGGCCAGCTCGGCCCGCGGCTCGACCCGCCGGGCAAGTGGAGCGTCAAGATCGACGGCGAATTCCACAACGCCGAATTGGCGGGCGACGTCATCAGCGTCGATGGCGAAGCGGTCGACATGGCGATGGAATACACCCCCGGTCAGCGCACCGTGTCCGCCCTGTTCGACACCGACGAAGAGGGTGAGGGCGGCGAGGAACTGATCGTGCAGATCAAGCCGATCCCCGCCGGTTACGAATTCACCACTCGCGGCGCGAAGCACAAGCTGCGCGTGCTGCCGACCCGCATGGCGAAGCTCGACAAGTTCATGATCGAGAAGATCCCGCCGGACATGAGCAAGTATCTCGTCTGCCCGATGCCGGGTCTGCTGGTCTCGCTCAACGTGGCGGAGGGCGACGAGGTCCAGCCGGGCCAGCCGCTCGCGGTGATCGAGGCGATGAAGATGGAGAACATCCTGCGCGCCGAAAAGGCGGGCACGGTCGCCAAGGTCAACGCCAAGGCGGGAGACAGCCTTGCGGTCGACGCGATTATCCTCGAACTGGAGTAGATGCACTTACTCCATTCGCCCGACGCGCCCGCTGCCGATCCGATCGATTTCGACGCCTTCCTGAAGGTCGACATCCGGATCGGCACGGTGATCGCGGCAGAGCCTTTCGCCAAGGCGCGCAAGCCCGCCTACATCCTCATGATCGATTTCGGACCGGTCATCGGCACCAGGAAGTCGAGCGCGCAGATCGTCGCGAACTACGCGTGTGAGGACCTTGTCGGGCGGCAGGTGGCGGCAGTCGTCAACTTCCCGCCGCGCCAGATCGGGCCGGTCATGTCCCAAGTGCTGACACTGGGCTTTGCCGACGACGCGGGCGAAGTGACCCTGTTCGCGCCCGACAAGGCGGTGCCCAACGGCTCGCGGCTGTTCTGAGCGCGGGGCCGATACAATGAAGCGCATCTGGACCATCGGGTACGAGCAGGCGACAGTCCCGGCGGTCATCGACGCGCTGGTCGCGGCGGGCGTGGAAGTGCTGGCCGACGTGCGCGCCCTGCCGCTCTCGCGCCGCCCCGGCTTTTCCAAGACCGCCCTTGCCGGAGCCGCACAGGAAGCGGGCATCGCCTATCGCCACTTCAAGGCGCTCGGCACGCCGAAGGAAGGCCGGGAGGCCGCGCGCAAGGGCGACCGGGTTGGGCTGGAACGGATCTATGCAGGCCAGCTCGAACTGCCCGAGGCACTGGCGGCCGCGGCCGAACTGCGCGATCTGGCGGGCGAGAAACGCGTGGCGCTGCTCTGCTTCTGCGGCGACGCGAAGAAATGCCACCGCTCGCTGCTGCATGCCGCGATGCTGGAGGATTTTAAGGCGGTGGATCTGACGCCGGATTTATAGGCGGAATGTCTGGGATGAGGGTGGGAAGCGGGCTAAGCTTCTCCGTCCGCGATATAACAATGGATCGTGCCCCAAACGGTCGACTTTCGATCCTCAATCTGACGAAAATTGTCTGCTAAATGCTCATCAAGCTCGGCTAGCTCATCAACGTCGAAGATTTCTTCAACGTCGGAGATCTCCAAGACCCGCAAATTCACTATTTCTAAGTCTGCGCGAAGCAGTCGAATTGCAGCCTCTTCGCTTGATGCGACGGCAGCTAGGTATCCTACCGCCCCTTGCGCCCAGTCTGGAAGAACATCTTGTTGCCTTGAGGTGCGCTCAAAGGTCAATAATGCCTTCCAAATCCGTCCGCTATTCATGCGCATTGGCTGGACGAAACGCATTTCAAGGTCAACGTCCGCTATGTGGTCGTTAGCTGCCCAAAGATGATCAGCCCAGTTCCCCGTCCATGAACGCCGCCACGTCCGCGATCTCCACGTCTTTCGCCAGGAAGGTCTGCCCGATGCCGCGCATCAGCAGGAAGGGCAGCGTGCCCGCGTCCATCTTCTTGTCGTGGAGCATGTGATCGGCCAGCCGCCGACCGTCGCAGGCAAGGCCCAGTTCGCGTACCTCCGCCTTCATGTCGCAGGCCTTGAAGTGGGCCGCGATGCGGTCCGCCTCCGCCTGCTCCATCAGCCCGCGCCGCACCGAGTAGCGCGCCGCCAGCACCATGCCGATGGCCACGGCCTCACCGTGGAGAAGCGCGTCGGAATAGCCGGTCTCGGCCTCCAGCGCGTGGCCGAAAGTGTGGCCGAGGTTGAGCAGCGCGCGAGTGCCGTTGGTCTCGAACTCGTCGGCCATGACGACCCGCGCCTTCGCCGCGACGGATCGGCTCACCGCCTCGATCCGCGCAGGCTCGCCACCGTCCAGAAGGGCAGGGCCATGCGCCTCGCACCAGTCGAAGAAGGCGGCATCGTCGATGAGACCGTACTTCACCACTTCGGCATAACCGGCGCGCAACTCGCGCGGCGGCAACGTGCCCAAAACGTCGGTGTCGGCGAGCACGAGGCTGGGCTGGTGAAACGCGCCGACAAGGTTCTTGCCCATCGGCACGTTGATCGCGGTCTTGCCGCCGACGCTGGAATCGACTTGCGCCAGCAGCGTCGTCGGCACCTGCACGAAGCCGCAGCCGCGCTTCAGCACCGATGCGGCAAAGCCGGTAAGGTCGCCGATTACCCCGCCGCCCAGCGCGACGATGCGGTCGCCCCGGTCCACGCCCTCTGCCAGCAGGAAGTCGATGACCTCTGCCAGATGCGCCCAGTCCTTGGTCTTCTCGCCCGAAGGCAGAACCAGCCAGCGCGCTTCCTTGCCCACCGCCGCCAGCGCGGCATCGACGGGCCCGCGATAGAGCGCGGCGACGTTGGCGTCAGTCACCACCGGCACCGTGGCCTTGCGCAGCATCGCGCCGCATTCCTCGCCCAGCCGGGCCAGCAGGCCGGGGCCGACGCGCACCTCGTAAGGGCGTCCGGCCAGCGCGACGTCGATGGTGCGGGGCGTGGTCATGGCAGGTATTCCTCCAGCGCGGACAGGATGCGCGCGACGGTCGATGTCTGCGGCCCGCTGTCGCTCACCGCCCGGATCTGCGCCTGCGCATAGGCGGGGCGGCGCTGTTCGAGCAGCTCGCCCAGCACGACGCGCGGGTCCTTGCCGGTGAGCAGCGGGCGGGTGTTCTTGCGCCCGACCCGCTCGACCAGCGTGTCGAGGTCGCTGTCGAGCCAGACGGCGATCGCTCGGTCGAGGATGAGCGCGCGGGTTTCCGGATCGACGAAAGCGCCGCCGCCGGTCGCGATCACTGCGCCGCGGCCTGCGGTATCCTCGATGAGCCGCGCGATCACCCGGCGCTCGCCATCGCGGAAATAGGCTTCGCCGAAGCGTTCGAAGATCTCGGGGATCGACATCTGCGCCGCTTCGACCACTGCGTCGTCGGCATCGACGAAAGACGTCCCCAGCGCATGGGCCAGCCGCTTGCCGATGGTCGACTTGCCAACGCCCATCAACCCGACCAGCACCACCGGCCGGTCCAGCCTGCGCGCCAGGCCGGCCAGCGCTTCGGCGCCGGGCATCGGCGGCGAGCCGGCCGCAGAAGCAGCCGAGGCGGCATCCTTGCCGGTCGAAGGGTCGGTCTGGTGCATTGCAGCCCCGCCTATAGTTGCGCTAGGCCACGGCGCAAGCGCCGCGCTGTCGCATCGGTTGTCGATGGTGCGGCGGGGCAATCACGGTCGCGGTTACGCTTTGCAGTTACAAGGAATCTCCATGCGCGGTTCGAAGGGTCCTTTGACCAAGCGCACCCTCGTTATTCTCGCTCTCGCCATCGTCGCCCTGCTGGTCTACGCCTTCATCGACGGCGGACGCGAGGAGCCCCGCTGGGTCGAGATCGAACTGCCGGCGCCCGGATCGGCACCGGAGGATGGGAATTGAGTGTCAGCATGACCGGAACCGGGCGCACGCGCCGCCGCATCGCCATTGCCCTGCTGCTGGCTGCCGCGCCGGTGGTGGCGCTGTCGGCGCAGGATGGCCCGGAATCGCTGCTGCCCCCGGGCTTCGACGATCCCGCGCCTTCACCAGCGCCTGCGCCGGGCCGTGTGCAGACGCCGGCGCCCTCTGCCAGCGGTGGCGACAATCGCCCGGCGAGCATGGGCACGACCGCGCCGGTGGCCCCGCGCCCCAGTGCCGAAACGACCGAGGCGGCGCGCCGCCTGCTCGACAAGCTGCCCAGCATTGCCGAGCTGGAGAAGATGGACAGCGACGAGATCGACGAGCTGCTCGGTCTCAAGCCCACGTTCGACATTCCCGAAGATGCGCGCCGTTCCACCGAACGGGTCGGCATCCTGTCGCCCGACGAAGGCGGCTTGCGCGGCGATTCGCTGACCAACTACGACGCGCTGTTCGTGCGCCGCATCCTCGAAGGCACGAAGGGGCCGCTGGTCTCACGCTGGGGCCACATCCTCGTTCGCCGGGCGCTCGCCAGCCGCTTGAAGCCGCCCGCCAACATGGACGGGGTGGAATTCGCGGCCCTTCGCGCCGGCCTGCTCAATCGGATGGGCGAACACGTCATCGCCCGCGCCGTGGTGCAGGAAGTCGACACGCAGGATTATTCGCCTGCCCTGATCGCGAGTGCTTACGATGCCTACGTCGGGCTTGGCGACCTGTCGGGCGCATGCCCGATGGTGCGGCTGCACGCCCGCGTGCGCGAGGATCGCGATTGGGAACTGTTGCGCGGCATCTGCGCCAGCTTCTCGGGCGAGACCAGCGGGCTGGACCGGATCGAGAAGCAGCGCCGCCGTTCCGAAGGGACGCAGATCGATTCGCTGCTGGCCCAGAAATACGCCGGGGCCGTCGGCGAAGCGCGCCGCGCCGTCACGCTCGAATGGGACGATGTCGAGGAACTGACCCCGTGGCGCTACGCATTGGCGACCGCGACGGGGGCCGAAGTGCCATCTGGCCTGCTGGCGAAGGGCGGCGCGCCGTTCCAGCGGCTGGCGGCAATCTCGCCCTCGGTCCCGCTGGTGCAGCGGGCGCAGGGGCTGGACGTGGCGGGATCGGAAGGCATCCTGTCGTCGACAGCCATGGTCGATCTCTACGGCCAGATTTTCGCCGACCCGGCGATCGAGGGTGAGGAAAGTGCCCGCGCCTCGCGCCTGCGCGACGCCTATACCGGCACGCCGGAATCGCGGCTGGCCGCGATGCGCGACATCTGGGGCGAAAAGGACCTGTCGAAGCGGTATTACGCGCGTCAGGTGCTGACCGCCTATGCCGCCGCGCGCCTGCCGAGCAACCCCGCGTTCGAGGATGACGCCGGGATGCTGATCGGCGCGATGCTGGCGGCGGGTCTCGATGCCAATGCGGTGCGCTGGGCCTCCACAGTGGAAACGGGCAGCCAGGGCTGGGGCCTGCTGATGCTGGGTGCGCCGAAAATCAGCGAACAGGTGGGCGAATCCGCGGCTCGCTCGTTCATCGACGCCGACGATAGCGAGGAGCAGCGCCGTTCGCGCTTCTTCGTCGCCGGGCTGGCCGGGCTGGACCGGCTGGCGTCGAGCAGCGCCGACGAATTGGCGCGCGATCTCGGCTACGACATCAACCGCAAGACCCGCTGGACCGTCGCGATCGACCGCGCGGCCCAGCGCAAGAACCCGGTGCTGGTGAGCTACCTCGTGGCGCTGGGCATGCAGGGGTCGAGCTGGTCGCAGATGACGCCGGTGCACCTCTACCACATCGTGCGCGCGTTGAAGGTCGTGGGGCTGGAGGCGGAGGCGCGGATGATCGCGGCAGAGGCGGTCGCCCGGACCTGACCGGGCGATCGGCGACCTGATGCGCGCGCCCGGGATCGATGATTTCCTCGAGATGCTGTCGGCCGAGCGCGGGGCGGCGGCCAATACGCTGGCCGCCTATCGCCGCGATCTCGAATCGGCGGACGAGAACCTCGCCCATCTCCCTGATGCGCAGGAAAGCGACCTTGCCGGGCTGGGCAAGGCGTGGCGCGATCTGGCCCCCTCCACGCTCGCCCGCCGCTGTTCGGCGCTGCGCCAGTACTACGGCTTCCTGATCGACAGCGGCTATCGGCGCGACGATCCTTCGGGCGGATTGCCGCGCCCGCGCCTGCGCCGACCCTTGCCGCGATTGCTGACGCGCGAGCAGGTCGACCGGATGCTGGTGACGGCAGAGGAGGAGGCGCTGGCCGACGACCCGCTGGCCGTGCGGATGCTGACGCTGCTCGAAATGCTCTACGGTTCGGGACTGCGGGCGACCGAACTGGTGTCGCTTACGCTCGACACCGTGCCGCGCGATGCGCCGCTGCTCCACATCACGGGGAAGGGCGGCCAGCAGCGGATGGTGCCGGTCAGCACCCGTGCGCGCCACGCCTTGTCCCGCTGGCTGGCGCTGCGGCCGCAGGGCACGCGTTATGTCTTCCCCTCGCGCGATCGGCACATCAGCCGGGTGCGCCTGTTCCAGTTGCTGCGCGCGCTGGCGGGCCGGGCGGGGTTGCCCCCCGAAGCGGTGAGCCCGCATGTCCTGCGCCACGCCTTTGCCACGCACCTGCTCGAAGGCGGAGCGGACCTTCGCGTGCTGCAGACCCTGCTCGGCCATGCCGACATCGCGACGACGCAGATCTACACCCACGTCGATTCGGCGCGGCTGGTCGAGCTGGTCAACGCGCGCCATCCGCTGGGATCGGCGCGCATGGCCGGGCAGGGCGGTGCGCGCCCTCTTGCGGCGGGCGGCAAGGCGGACTAGCGCACCGGGGATGACCAGCTATCTCGATTTCGAAAAGCCGCTTGCCGAGCTTGAACGGCGCATCGCCGAACTGCGCGCCGCCGCCGACCAGGAAGAAGTCGAGCTGGACATCGATGCCGAAGTGGGCCGGCTGGAGAAAAAGGCGCAGGGCCAGCTGGCGACGATCTACAAGTCGCTCTCGCCCTGGCAGAAGACGCAAGTCGCCCGCCACCCGCAGCGTCCGCATTTCGGCGATTACATCGCGCATGCCTTTACCGATTTCATGCCGCTGGGCGGTGATCGCGCGTTCGGCGACGACCAGGCGATCCTCGGCGGTTTCGCGACGCTCGACACCCCCGATGGCGGCGTGAAGGTGATGGTGATCGGGCACGAGAAGGGTAACGACACGCAGTCGCGCCTTCGCCACAACTTCGGCATGGGCAAGCCGGAGGGCTATCGCAAGGCGATCCGCCTGATGGAACTGGCAGGCCGGTTCGGGCTGCCGGTCGTGACGCTGGTCGACACGTCGGGCGCTTTTCCGGGTGTCGAGGCCGAGGAACGCGGCCAGGCCGAGGCTATCGCCCGCGCGACCGAGGCGTGCCTCAACCTCCCCGTGCCGATGGTCGCCTGCATCGTCGGCGAGGGCGGATCGGGCGGCGCGGTGGCGCTGGCCAGTGCCGAACGGGTGCTGATGATGGAACATGCCGTCTATTCGGTGATCAGCCCCGAAGGCTGCGCCTCGATCCTGTGGCGCACTGCCGAAAAGGCACCGGAGGCGGCCGAGGCGATGAAAGTCACGGCGCAGGATCTGCAACGCCTCGGCGTGGTCGATCGCATCGTCGACGAACCGCTGGGCGGCGCGCATCGCGACCCGGCAGCGGCGGCAAAGGCGCTGGGCGCGGCCATCGCGAAGGAGCTCGGCGGACTGACCGGCAAGCCTGCCGAACAACTGCGCGACGAACGTGCGCGTCGCTTCATCGCGATCGGGTCGCTGGCCTAAGGGCAAACGAGCGCCGGGAACAAAGCACCGGCGATTCCGGTTTCACGAACAAGTTGGGGATGCAACGTGCACCGTCGCAGGGACGCGCGGGCGCCCCCGCACCTGCATTTGTGAGGAGCCCGTCAATGCCCACCCGTCCCGAAACTTCCGCAAACAAGGCCGTGCGCCTTCGCCGTTCCGTCGTGTTCGGCTCCGCGGCGATCCTCGCGCTCTCGCTCGGCGCCTGCGCCGGCACGACCACTGCGCCCGTGACGCCCGGCCAGGCCTCGCCGATTTCGGCAGAGGACGCCAAGCTCGGCGCCGAAGCGCACCCGCAGCTGGTCGCCGAATTCGGCGGTGCGGTCACTGGCCCGCAGGCCGACTACGTTTCGCAGGTGGGCAAGAACATCGCGCTGCAGTCCGGCCTTGGCGATGCGCGCAGCGCCTACACGGTGACGCTGCTGAATTCGCCGGTGAACAACGCCTTCGCCATTCCGGGCGGCTACATCTATACGACGCGCGAGCTTGTTGCGCTGATGGATAACGAGGCGGAACTGGCCGGTGTGCTGGGCCACGAAGTCGGCCACGTCGCCGCTCGCCACGCGCAGCAGCGCCAGAAGGCGGCGCAGCAGAACTCGATCCTCGGCGCGGTCGGCGCGGTCCTTTCGGGCGTGCTGTTCGGCAACAGCCAGCTCGGCCAGCTCGGCCAGCAGGTCGCGATGCAGGGCTCGCAGCTCCTGACGCTCAAATACTCGCGCAGCCAGGAAACGCAAGCCGACGATCTCGGCATCGCGTACCTGTCGAACGCGGGCTACGATCCCAAGGCGATGGCGACCGTGCTGCAGAGCCTGGCCGCGCAGAACGCGCTGGATGCCAAGATTCTCGGCAATACGTCGAATCAGGTGCCGGAATGGGCCTCGACGCACCCCGATCCGGCAAGCCGCGTGACCCGCGCGATGCAGTCCGCGCAGGGCAAGCCGGGTACGGTGCTGAACAAGGATACTTTCCTCACCAAGATCAGCGGGATGATGTATGGCGACGACCCCAAGCAGGGCGTGGTCACGGGTAACAGCTTCATCCACCCCGTCTTCGGCTTCGAGTTCAAGGCGCCCAGCGGCTTCTTCATGGTCAATGGCACTCGCGCCGTGTCGATCAGCGGACAGTCGGGCAAGGGCCAGCTGACCGGTGCGGCCTATAACGGCGACATGCGCACCTACATCCAGAACGCCTTCAACGCCTTGACCGATGGCAAGCAGCAGATCACCCCGTCGTCGATCCAGTCGACCACCGTCAACGGCATCCCGGCCAGTTACGGCACCGCCCGGGTCGACACCGGCAACGGTTCGGTCGACGTGACCGTCTTCGCCTACGAATTCTCGAAGTCGCAGGCCTTCCACTTCGTCACCATCACGCAGGCGGGCAACGCCTCGGTCTTCAACTCGATGTATCAGAGCATGCGGCGCATCACCTCTGCCGAAGCGTCGGCGGTGAAGGCACGCAAGGTTGTCGCTTATACCGTCAAGTCGGGCGACACCCTGCAGTCGTTGGCCAGCAGGATGGCCTACTCGAACTACCAGCTCGAGCGGTTCCTGGTGCTCAACTCGCTGCAGAGCAACTCGACGCTGCAGGCCGGGCAGAAGGTCAAGATCGTCACCTACTGATCCCGACCCTGAAAAACAGAAAAAGGGCTGGGAGGCATATCGCCTTCCAGCCCTTTTTTTCATGCGCGTTGCCGACGGCGCCATACAAAACAAAACGGGCGGCAGTTTCCTGCCGCCCGCTGCTCAAGAACGGTTAGGAACCGTTATTAGGCCGTCGGAGTGTTCGCGGCCTTAAGCGAGGTGTTCACCTTGGTGAAGGTGTTGTTCAGCTCGCCACCGACGGCGGTCAGCGTGGTGATGCAAGCCACGGCGATCAGAGCGGCGATCAGGCCGTATTCGATCGCGGTCGCACCACTTTCGTCAGCGAGAAGGTTCTTGAAAAACTGCATTGTAGGTCTCCTGGTTCAGATAGGTTATTTCGTTCACCCGGCCATTTCGATGTTCTGGCGAAGTATTACTTCGATGCCCCCAGTCTTTCGATCCAGCCATTTCATTCCTAGGTGTAAAAACTGAAAAAGAAGTTAACCCGATTTGGATTACTTGATCGCAGCAGCCACACTGTTGGAAACGTTAGTCCACATGTTGGAGGTCTCGGTCGCGACGCCGTTCAGCCCCACCGACATCGCGATGACGAGCAGCGCGCAGATCAGGCCGTATTCGATGGCCGTCGCGCCCCTTTCGTCCGCGCTGAAGTTGGAGAGGAAGTCGAGCATCTGGGTCCGGGGCCTTCTCTTGTGGTCCGCCATCAGAATCGTCGACAGGCGTTAATTTTTGATTGAAGGGCACCTTCAGACTGGAAAACTATCCGACAGGGGTCAGGGTTAATGACGGGCCAACCATGCTAGTCGTTGCTGCAGCGCTTTTTGATCGCGCCGTTCGGGTGCTGATGCACCAGCGCCCCTTGGCGAAGCATCACGGCGGTTTGTGGGAATTTCCGGGCGGCAAAGTCGAAAACGGCGAATCGCCCGAAGCCGCATTGGCCCGCGAACTGGCCGAGGAACTGGGTATCGCCGTCGATTCGCGGGATCTAGAACGGGTCGCCTTTGCGACAGGGCCGCTGGAACGCGGTGACGGCGCGCTTGTAATCCTTCTTTACAGCTGCCGGAAATGGCAGGGCGACCCCCGCGCCATCGAAGGTGAAGCGATCGCCTGGTTAGACCCAAGGGCATGTAACGCCCTCGATCTCGCGCCGCTGGACCGGGTCTTGCTGGCTGATCTGGTGGCCCATCAGGGGCGATCGCCAAAGATTTGAATTATGCCACCAAGGGGCTTGCCAAGCTGCGGACTGCCCCCTAGATGGGCGCCTCCAGAGCGCGCCCGTAGCTCAGCTGGATAGAGCACCAGACTACGAATCTGGGGGTCAGAGGTTCGAATCCTTTCGGGCGCGCCAACATTCAGGCCGTCCCCCTCAGCGGAGGCGGCCTGAAGTATTCCGGGTCCCGTTAAAGGTTCGAGCCGCCGACGATCGAGCCGCCGATGCTTCCCGCTTTCGACGCGAAGGCCATCTTTCGGAACCGCAGCCGCGTCTGCCGGTTGATCCTGCAAAACCCCCTATCGCCTTTGCAGGAGTATCCCATGGCCGACACCGCCGGCATTTTTGAAACCCTCAAGCAGGACCATGACAAGCACCGCAAGCTTCTCGCCCGGATGGCCGAAACGCAGGGTGCGAGCGAGGATCGAGCAAGCCTGCTCGAAACCTTCACCATCGAGGTCAAGGCCCACGCTGCCGCAGAGGAACAGGCGCTTTATTCGACCATGATGCGCAAGCCCGAAACGACCGGCGAGACGCGCCATTCGGTGGCCGAGCACCACGAGATCGAGGAAATGCTCAACGATCTGGCGGCAACGGACATGAGCAGCAGCGCCTGGATGGCCAAGTTCAAGGACCTGCGCCACGAATACGAGCATCACATCGATGAGGAAGAGGAAGAGCACTTCCCTGATTTCGAGAAGTACCTGACCGATGCCGATCTTGCCCACATGCGTTCCGTGTTCAAGAGCCGCAAGGAAGCGGAAAAGCAGGAGCAGGAAGTGACGCCCGAGAAGATGGAAGACGCCAAGGACTGACCGCGCGCACCGCTGCAACAGACGGGTCGCACCGACAGGAGCCAGCATGACTGAAAAAGCGGTTCGCCCGGACGGGGGCGAGTCGGTTATGGTCGACGACGACGGGCCGGGCGAGGACTTCGCGAGAAGTTTCGAGCCCGGCATCTGGCGTTACGAGAAGGCCGACAAGGCCCACGTCATCGTCGATGCATCGGATTATTTCAGCGTGATTCAGCAAGCGATGATGGGTGCGAAGAAGCGCATCTTCCTGATCGGCTGGGATTTCGACACGCGGATCGCGCTGGGCCGGGGACGAACGTGGTGGCAGATGCTGCCGCGCAAACGTCCGCCCCGGCGGCTGGGGCGGTTCATAGTCTGGCTGGCCAATCGCAATCCCGAGCTCGAGATTTACGTTCTCAAATGGAACTTCGCGGCGGTGAAGATGGTCTTCCGCGGATCGATGTTCTTCGATCTCGTCCGGTGGCTGCGGCACCCGCGCATTCATTTCAAGCTCGATTCGGCGCACCCGTTCGGTTGCAGCCATCATCAGAAGATCGTCATCATCGACGACCGTTTCGCCGTTTGCGGCGGTATCGACATGACCGCGGACCGGTGGGACACCCGCAAGCATCTCGACCAAGACCGCCTGCGCCGCGAACCGGGGGGCGGCACTTATATGCCGTGGCACGACATGACGATGATCGTCGAAGGCGAGGTTGCCAAGGCGCTCGACGAGCTTGGCCGGGTCCGGTGGAACATCGCGGGGGGCAGTAACCTCGACCGGCTGGAGCCGCAGGAACACAGCGTCTGGCCCGAAGGGGTCGAGGCGGATTTCACCGACGTGGAAATGGGCATTGCCCGCACGCGCTCGCCCTATGACGAGCATGTCGAGATCCGCGAGATCGAAGAACTGTTCGTCCGCACGATCCAGCGCGCCAAGCGCTTCATCTATGCCGAGAGCCAGTATTTCGCATCCCGCAAGATCGCGGAGGCGATCTGCGCCCGCATGGCCGAGGACGATCCGCCCGAGATCGTGCTGGTCAACCCCGAGCAGGCGGACGGCTGGCTGGAACAGCAGGCGATGGATACCGCCCGCGCCCGGCTGGTTCAGGCGATCGGCAAGGTCGACAAGCTCAACCGGTTCCGCATCTACATCCCGCGCACCGACGGCGGGCATCCCATTTATGTCCACGCCAAGCTGATGATCGCCGACGACGAGGTGCTGAAGCTCGGATCGGCGAACATGAACAATCGCTCGCTGGGCCTCGATTCGGAGTGTGACCTCTTTCTCGATGCCGCGCGGCCCGGGAATGATAATGCAGTCGACAACATCCGTGCATTGCGCCTGTCGCTCATCGCCGAGCATTGCGGGATCGAGGAAGCGGAGATGCCGGCGCTACTGGAACGCTATGGCTCGATGCACGCGCTGATCCAGCAACACCCGCAACCGGGCCGCACGCTGCGCGCCTACGAGCTGCCGGAACTGACCGATATGCAGGAAACGCTGGCCGACGGCGAGCTGCTCGACCCGGAAACGCCGGACAAGATGTTCGTGCCGGTCAGCCAGCGGCGCGGCGGACTTTTCAAGCGCCTGCGTCGTCCGCTCAGCCGCAAGAAAAAGGGCTAGCCAGCGCGCAGTTCGCGGGCGAGGAGCTGGAATTCCTCCGCCCGCGGGCTGCCCTTGCGCCAGACGAGGGCAATCTCGCGGCTGGCATTATCGGATTTGAGCGGCCGGGCGACGACCTGCGTGTCATGCAGGATCCCGGCGTCGAGCGCCATGCGCGGGAGCATCGTCACGCCGAGCCCGTTGTCCACCATCTGCACCAGCGTGTGGAGCGAGGTGCCGATCATCGTCGCGCTCGCCCGCATCTCGGGCCGATTGCAGGCGGCGAGGGCGTGTTCCTTGAGGCAGTGCCCGTCTTCGAGCAGCATCAGCCGACCCTCGTCGATCATCGACGGCGGCACTTCGGCGGGCGGATCGTGCGGATCGTCTTTCGGGAAGGCCACGAACAGGTCGTCGATGCAGATCGACGCGCTTTCGACATCGCCGGTAGGAAAGGGCAGGGCCAGCAGGACGCAATCGGCACGGCCATGATGCAGCGATTCGATGGCGTCGGCGCTCGGTTCCTCGCGCAGGAACAGCTTCAGCTTGGGCCGTTCGCGGCGCAGGCGCGGCAGGATGCGCGGCAGCAGGAACGGGGCGATCGTCGGAATGACGCTCATCCGCAGTTCGCCGCAGAGCGGCTGGCCGGCGGACTGGACGAGATCGGAAAGTTCCTCCGCCTCCCGCAACAGGCGATGGGCCTTGGCGACGACCTGTTCGCCCAGCGGCGTGAAGCGGACGACCCGCCGGGTCCGTTCGACCAGCGTGACGCCGAGCAGCGATTCCAGCTCGCGGATGCCCGCCGACAGCGTCGATTGCGACACGAAACACGATTCGGCGGCGCGCCCGAAATGCCCATGCTCGTGCAAGGCGAGCAGGTATTGCAGTTGCTTGAGCGTGGGCAGGTACGTCGCGCTCACGCCTCTTCGCTCTCCGCCCTCTCGCCAGCCTCCCCGGCCTGGGGTGCGGCGGGCGCGGGGTCGGATTCCTCATCAGCGGTTTCGGGGGCGGCATCAGCTTCGTCGGCGATGCGGGTCATCTTCAGACGCCCGTTCTCGACACCGAAGCCCAGCTTGCCCTCGACCAGCGCGAGCGCATCGCGCCCGAACGTCTCGAACCGCCAGCCTTCCAGCAGGCTCAGCCCCTTGCGCACCCCGGCGGCAAGCTGCTCGAGATCGTCGGATCGGGCCAGCAGGCGGGCGGCCACGTCGATCTCGCGCGCGCGGATCTTGAGAAGCAGTTTCAGGAGGTCGGCGACGAGTGCGCCTTCCTTGCCGAGCGGCGCACCGCGCTTGCGCTCGGGCATCTCGTCCTCGGGCAGCGGCTCTGCGGCATCGAGCGTCTTCATCAGGCGCTTGCCGATGTCGTTGTCCTTCCACCCGTTCGAAAGTCCGCGCACCTTGGCGAGGTCGGCCTGCTTCTTGGGCGGATGGCTGGCGATGTCGGCCAGCGTTTCGTCGCGCATGATGCGGCCGCGCGGGATGTCCTTGTCCTGCGCCTCCGTCTCGCGCCACGCGGCCAGCGCCTTCATCCGGCCCAGAACCTGCGGATTGCGGCCCGGTGCTCGGATGCGATGCCACAGCGTGTCGGGATCGGTGGCGTAGTTCTCCGGATCGGCGAGCTTGTCCATCTCGTGATCCAGCCACACGCCGCGCCCGGTCTTGATCAGTTTCTTCAGAATGCGCGGGAAGATCTTGGCGAGGTAGGTGACGTCGCCCACCGCGTATTCCAGCTGCCGTTCGGTCAGCGGCCGGCGGCTCCAGTCGGTGAAGCGCGCGCCCTTGTCGATCGACAGGCCGAGCCAGGTCTCGACGAGGTTCGAATAGCCGATCTGCTCCGACTGGCTGATCGCCATCATCGCGACTTGCGTGTCGAAGATCGGGTGCGGGGTCCGCCCGGTCAGGTTGTAGATGATCTCCACGTCCTGTCCGCCGGCGTGGAAGACCTTCAGCACGTCCTCGTTGTCGGTCAGCAGGTCGAGCAACGGTTTCAGGTCGATGCCCTCGGCCAGCGGATCTATCGCGGCGGCTTCCTTGCCGTCGGAGATCTGGACCAGACAGAGCAGCGGCCAATACGTCGACTCGCGCATGAATTCGGTGTCCACGGCGACGAAGTCGGCGCTGGCGAAACGGTCGCAAAGCGCGGTCAGCTCATCGGTGGAGGTAATCAGTCCGTGTATTTTCATTGACTGCGCGCATTAACCGCGCCGGCGCGCGCGCACAACGACAGAACCGGCACCATGCCCCGTTTTGCGAAATGTTGTGGCGCAAAGGGCGCGAAACGTCAGGCCGAACGCCGGAACAGTCGCCCGAACAGGCTCGGCTTGGCCTCTTCCACCGGCGCCGTCTCGCCCGCGTCGTTCGCGTTTTCCTTCAGCTTGTGCCGCAGCGAACGGCCCGAGAGGTGCTCGGTCTCCGCCTCGAACCGATAGCTCGAACTGGGGCGAACGGGGGCCAGCGTGGCCAGCGAGGTGAACAATGCCTCGTCGGTATCGCCGGCCTCGGCCTGCGCGTCGGTGGCCTCGTCGTATTCGTCGCGGGTAGTGACCGGCGCGTCGAAATAGGGATAATCCTCGTCGCTGCCGCACAGGATCAGCAGCGGATGCGGCAGGCCTTCCTCGGCCACGGCGCGGGCGACGGCCATGTGCAGCAGCACGGCGGCGCGCATCGCCGACAGGCGCGGCGCGTCGTAATCGGCCAGTTCGGTCAGTTCGCCGCGATCGATATAGGGCTTCATGGAACGATAGGCGGCGTGCAGCGAATCGAGGCCGACGACACCGATCTCGCGGTCGCGATGGTCGTGCTTGTCGCGCCAGCGCACCACACCGCGACCGTAGCTGGACGCGAGCTTGCCGCGATCGCTGGTCGAGAACGGGAAGACGTCGTCGCAATAATAGTTGGTCTCGATCACCAGTTCGTGCGGCGAGGCTTCTTCGGTGGGGCGGGCGAAATCGATCGAAACGGCGCTGATCGGCTGGCCGTGTGCGTCGAGCGAGGCGATGGTCCGAGCGAGCTTCTCCCACCCGGTCAGGCGAACCGACGCGGGATCGACGGCGAGGGCGAGCGGGACTGAGGGCCGGTCGGCGATTTCGGCAAGGCGCGCGTCGACCGCCGCCAGCGCCGCGTCGGCAAGGCCCTTGCGCAAGAGGCCTTCGACCTCGTCGCGGAACGCACGTTCCTGGTCCTCGTGGGCAAAGATCTGGCTGGCAAAGACCATTCGCAAACCCCTCGCGTCAGGCGCTACGTTTCAGGAACTTGTTGAGCAGGCCGCCAAGGCGCGCGCCCGACGGTGCGACATCGTTCGCCACCGCCGGTTCGGGTGCGATCTCGCGCAGCCTCTTGCGCAGCGATGCGCCCGACACCTGCTCCTCGCCGGGCAGGCTGGCGAACGGGTCGTAATCGTCGGGCGGCGGCGCGATGCGCAGCGCGGCGAACATCTCGTCAAAGGCGCCGCCGTCCTCTTCGCCCTCTGCGTCGAGGTTTTCCTCGTATTCCAGCCGGGTGACCACGGGGGCATCGAAATAGGGAAAGCTCTCGTTATTGCCGACGATCAGCGTGAAGGGCCGGGGCATGCCGCGTCCCTCGGCGGTCGACTTGATCGCCTGGTGCAGGCGCACCGCGATGAAGGCCGAGGCGATGGCTGCCGCATCCTGTTCCATCGCATCGTTATGGTCGTCGCTGCGGCAGCGTCTCTGCGCCAGCAGCACCTCGCCGTAGAGCCCGCCCAGGCCGCGCACGGCGATCGTGTTGTCGACGCTTTCGAAATGCCCGGCCCATGCCGGACCCTTGGGAGTATAGGCGTCCATCAGCATCTGACGGTCGGACCCTGTGAACTTGTAGAGACTGTCGGAATAGAACACTGTGTCGAGATCGGGTTCGTAGAAATTGCCGTGCTTGGCGTCGAGCACCGGCATCTCGAACGGGGCGGAGATGTCGATCGATACGGCGGTGATCGGCTTGCCGGGCCGATCCAGCTTCTTCATCTTGTCGCCCAGGTGTTCCCAGCCGACGATGCGGATCGCGCTTACCGGCACTTTCAGGCACAGCTTGGCGAGATCGTTGCCTTCATCGGCCAGATCGCCGAGCTGGCTTTCCAGCAGGCCGGCGGCAACATCGGGCTGACCGCGGCGCAGCAGCGCCTCCACGTCGCCGAGGAAGGCGAAAAGCTCGTCCTCGTTCCCGAAGATATTGCTGGCGAACATGCATCAATCCCTTGTGGCAGGTTCCCCTGTTCTAAGCGCGCGATGGTTAAGAAGAGTTTGAGGGCCTTTCCTCAAAAACGTGGCTTAAAAGCGTGGTTGCCGGTGCGGTAACGCTTCGCCCCACTGGAAATCGCGTCGCGCTTGGCCTAGGGGCGGCGCCAACCGAATTTCAGATACAAGCGAAACGTCCATGCATCCCTATCGCACTCACACCTGCGGCGCGCTGACCGCTGCCAACGTCGGCGAAGAAATCCGCCTGTCCGGCTGGGTCCACCGCAAGCGCGACCACGGCGGCGTCCTGTTCGTCGACCTGCGCGACCATTACGGCATGACCCAGATCGTCGCGGACGAGGATAGCCCGGCGCTGGAAGTGCTGGACCGGCTGCGCGTGGAATCGGTGGTCACCATCGACGGGCTGGTCAAGGCGCGCACGCCCTCGACCGTGAACGCCAACCTCGCGACCGGCGAGATCGAGGTCTTCGCTCGCGGGATCACGGTGCAGAGCCGCGCCGAGGAATTGCCTATGCCGGTGGCCGGCGAGCAGGAATACCCCGAGGAAATCCGCCTCAAGCACCGCTTCCTCGACCTGCGGCGTGAGCGTGTTCACAACAACATCGTGCTCCGCTCGAAAGTCATCAGCAGCCTGCGCCGCCGGATGACCGATCAGGGCTTCCTGGAATACCAGACCCCGATCCTCACTGCATCCAGCCCCGAAGGCGCGCGCGACTTCCTGGTGCCCAGCCGCTTGCATCCGGGCGAATTCTACGCGCTGCCGCAGGCGCCGCAGATGTTCAAGCAGATGCTGATGGTCTCGGGCTTCGACCGGTACTTCCAGATCGCGCCCTGTTTCCGCGACGAGGACCTGCGCGCCGACCGCAGCCTCGAATTCTACCAGCTCGATTTCGAGATGAGCTACGTCACGCAGGAAGACGTGTTCCAGGCGCTGGAGCCCGTGCTGGCCGGCGTGTTCGAGGAATTCGCCAACGGCTTCACCGTCACGCCCTCGGGCAGCTTCCCGCGCATCCCTTATGCCGAGGCAATGCTGAAGTATGGCAGCGACAAGCCGGACCTGCGCAACCCGCTGATCATCTCCGACGTTTCCGGCCACTTCACGCAGTCGGGCTTCGGTCTGTTCGAGAAGATCGTAGGCACCGGTGGCAAGGTCCGCGTGATTCCTGCGCCGAACACCGCGGACAAGAGCCGCAAGTTCTTCGACGACATGAACAACTGGGCGCGCGGCGAAGGCTTTGCAGGGCTTGGCTACGTCACCCGCAAGGGCGGCGAATTCGGCGGCCCGATCGCCAAGAACCACGGCATCGAGGGGATGGAAGCGCTCTACAACGAGCTCGGCCTCGGCCCCGATGACGGCCTGTTCTTTGCCGCGGGCAAGGAAAAGGACGCCGCCAAGCTGGCCGGTGCCGCCCGCACCCGCGTCGCCGAGGAACTGGGCCTGATCGAGCAGGGCTGTTTCAAGTTCTGCTGGATCGTCGATTTCCCGATGTACGAATACGACGAGGAGCTGAAGAAGATCGACTTCAGCCACAACCCGTTCTCGATGCCGCAGGGCGAGATGGAGGCGCTGGAGGGCAAGGACCCGCTCGATATCCTGGCGTGGCAGTACGACATCGTCTGCAACGGCTACGAACTGTCGTCGGGCGCGATCCGGAACCACCGGCCCGACATCATGTACAAGGCGTTCGAGATCGCAGGCTACTCGCAGGAAGAGGTCGACGCGAACTTCTCGGGCATGATCAATGCCTTCAAATACGGCGCGCCGCCGCACGGCGGTTCGGCACCGGGCATCGACCGCATCGTCATGCTGCTGGCGGGCGAACAGGCGATCCGCGAGGTCATTGCCTTCCCGATGAACCAGCGCGGCGAGGACCTGATGATGCAGGCCCCGACGCAGGTCAGCCCGAAGCAGCTGCGCGAACTGCACATCCGCACGATCGAGGCGCCCAAGCCCGACGCGGCCAAGCAAGTGCGGACCGACAATATCGGCGACTGATCGCGCCGCGGCGCTGGCCGTACCGGGGGGGGGAAGGGCATGAAAGCAGGGGATGGCGAAACGGCCGTGAATCGGTGGTTGCGGCTGGTGCCCGACCTCAAGGGATTCACCCGCCGCCATGCCCTGCTTCTCGCGCGGCTGACGCTGCTGGTCGGCCTTGCCACGATGGTCTGGTGGTGGACCGGGCTGGGCGCGGAATATGCCAAGCCGTCCGAACACGTCCCTCCGCCGTTCACCGACCGCGATCTCTATCGCCTGATCATCACGAAGGTGGCTGCGGGGCAGGACTATTACGCGACGGCCTTCGCGCTCCACACCCAGCATGGCTACCCGGTCATCCCGTGGTTCACCGTCCGGCTGCCGACCTTCACGTGGCTGACCGTGGCGCTGGGCGAAAATGGCGCGCACCGGTTGGCGCAGGCGCTGCTGCTCGCCAATATCGCGGCTTGGATCGTCGCCTTTCACCGGGAGCGGATGCATCCGGCCGAAGTGCTGTTCAGCGCCATCGCCCTGCTGGCCGGCACGTTCCTAGTTTTCTACGACACGATGTTCACACACGAATTCTGGGCATCGTTGCTCCTCTCTCTGGGGTTCGCGCTTTATCGTCCGGGGCGTGAGGCAGGGGCGGTGGCCTGCGTCGTTGCCGCGTGTCTGTTTCGCGAATTCGCGGTGGTCGCGCTGGCCACCGGTCTTGCCGTTTCGGTGCTGGAGCGTCGGCCACGCGCGATCGGTCTCTGGCTCGTCGGCATCGCGGTGGTCGCAGCGTCCTACGGCTGGCACGCGATGCAGGTGATCGACACGCGCGCGGGGGCAGGGCTCGTTTCGCAGGGGTGGAACGGACGGCTGGGCCCGGCGAAAGCGATCTACTCGTATGTCGCAAATTCCATCTACCGCGCACCGGGAATGCAGTGGGGCGGGGTGCTGCTTGTCTGCACGATCCTGGGTTGGCTGGTAGGAGGCGCGCGGGCATGGCTGATCGTGCCGGTGACGCTCGGCTGGCTGACTGCCATCGCCGTGTTTTCGCGGCCCGAGAACATCTACTGGTCGCAGCTGATCACCGTGTGGTTTCCCGTCGGTATCGTGCTCTTTCCGCGGTTCCTGCTCTTCGCGGCGACCGGGCGGGGCGTGCAGCAGGGGGCGGCGAAGCCGCAGCCGGCCTGATACATTTCGCGCTACGGCTGTGGGGATTGCCTCATTCCCCTTGCAACGCCCGAAGCGCTTCATTAGGGCGACCTTCGAACTATTCACCGCTTTGAGCGAGAGGGTTATCAATGAGCGATACCGAGGAACGCGTTAAGAAGATCGTCGTCGAACACCTGGGCGTGGAAGCCGACAAGGTGACGATGGACGCAAGCTTCATCGACGACCTGGGCGCAGACAGCCTCGACATCGTCGAGCTGGTCATGGCTTTCGAGGAAGAGTTCGGGGTCGAGATTCCCGACGACGCCGCGGAAAAGATCACGACCGTCGGCGACGCCGTGAAGTACATCGAAGAGCACAAGGGCTAATCCCCTCACGCTCTGCCCGCCGCTTCAGCGGATCGGGCCTATGTCGACAGGCTCGGCCCGCTGGGCTGGGCCTGTTGCGTTTGCGGCCCCCGTCGGGCCCGGCGCGAATGAAGATCGGAAGGACCGTAGATGCGTCGTGTCGTCGTTACCGGACTTGGCCTCGTCACCCCGCTGGGCGCTGACGTCGAGACCACGTGGAAGAACCTCATCGCCGGCAAGAGCGGCGCGGGCCAGATCACGCGTTTTGACACGTCGGACCAGAAGTGCACGATCGCCTGCGAGGTGAAGCCTGCCGATCACGAATACGGTTTCGATCCCGACAAGCGCGTCGATTTCAAGATCCGCCGCCAGGTCGATCCCTTCATCGTCTATGGCATCGATGCCGCCGGACAGGCTCTGGAAGACGCGGGCCTTACCGAGATGGACGACGATCTGAAGCTGCGCGCCGGCTGTTCGATCGGTTCGGGCATCGGCGGTCTGCCGGGGATCGAGAGCGAATCGCTGGTTCTGGCCGAACGCGGCCCTGGCCGGGTCAGCCCG
>CAYRLC010000022.1:692-25791 GCA_964424995.1 uncultured Croceicoccus sp. | reverse complement strand
AGCAAAATCAGGCGATCTTGAAGTCAAGCGGCAGGCCACTTGGGGAATGTCGGTTAACGGGTTAAAGAATCAACCGATGGCCAACCATGAAACACGGGGCCACGGGAATGGGAGAGACTGACCGATGCCCTCGATAGATAGCCGCCACCTCGTCGACCCCGAACTTCATCCGCTGCTCGACGTGGTGCCGACCCTGGCGCTTAGCGACGAAACGCTGCACGAGACGCGGCGCGCGATTGCAGAGATGGCCGTGCCGCCCGAACCGGACAACATCAAGGTTGAACGGCGCGAGGTGCCCGGCCCCGACGGCGCCCCCGATGTTCCGATCTACATCTATCTGCCCGATGAAAGCGTGGCGCGCCCGCTGGGCTGCATCCTTCACATCCATGGCGGCGGATATGTCGCGGGCACCGCGGCGGGCAGCGAAGCCATGCTGCGCAGCATGGCGGGTCGACTGGGGTGTGCGATCGTTTCGGTCGATTATCGCCTTTGCCCTGAAAACCCGCATCCGGCGCCGGTAGAGGATTGCTATGCCGGGCTGGCCTGGACATTCCGCAATGCCGCCGAACTGGGGATCGATACCAAACGGATCGGCGTTACGGGCGAAAGCGCGGGCGGTGGTCTGGCCGCCGGTCTGGCGCTCCTCGCGCGCGACCGGGGCGAATTCGCATTGGCGTTTCAGCTTCTGACCTATCCGATGCTGGACGACCGGCAATGCGTCCATCCCGATCCGCACCCGTTGACCGGCGAATTCGTCTGGAACGCGGAATCGAATCGCTTTGGCTGGTCGGCGCTGCTGGGGCACGAACCGGGGATCGAGGGTGTCTCTCCCTATGCCGCGCCCGCGCGGGCGGAGGATTTGTCCGGGTTGCCGCCGACGTTTATCGGGACGGCCGCGCTGGACCTGTTTATGGAAGAAGACCTGGAATATGCGCGCCGCCTGACGCGTGCGGGCGTGCCGATGGAACTGCACGTGTGGCCGGGCGCGTTCCACGCATTCGACATGTCGCCCGATGCCGGGGTTTCGCAGGCCGCGAATGCCGCGCGCATGGCCGCGTTCGCCCGGTTTCTGAAGGGTTGATGACATGCTGCACGGCGGCACCCCGCCGTGCAGGGTTTGAAATTGGCGAACATCAGTAAGCTGCAAAGGCGCCGATATTCGCAATGGCCGCCCGACGGGCGTGGGCGGCATGGGTCGGGAGACGGAGATGACTGGATCGCAGGGGCGCAATGCGTCCGCCATGGGCGACGTCGATTTCGACATGGTGATCGTCGGCGCGGGATTTGCCGGCATGTACATGCTGCACAAGGCGCGTGGCATGGGGATGACGGCCCGCGTGTTCGAGGCTGGCGATGACGTCGGCGGCACCTGGTACTGGAACCGATATCCCGGCGCGCGTTGCGACGTCGACAGCTTCGAATACAACTATGCCTTTTTCGAAGAGATCGACGACAGCTGGTACTGGACCGAACGTTTCGCCGCGCAGCCAGAGATATTCAGCTACGCCCGTCACGTTGCCGACCGGCTCGACCTGCGGCGCGACATCACCTTTGAGACGCGCATCGCCTCTGCCCACTGGGATGACGATGCCGGATCGTGGACCGTCACGACCGACGGTGGGGACAGCGTAACCGCGCGTTTCGTGGTCATGGCCACCGGCTGCCTGTCGGTTCCGAACCTGCCGCAGATAGAGGGCGTTCACGATTTCGCGGGCGAGGTGTTCCACACCGCCGACTGGCCGCGCCAGCCTGTCGATTTTTCGGGCAAGCGGGTAGGTATTATCGGAACCGGGTCTTCGGGTTGCCAGACCATTGCGACCATCGCGCCGCAGGTGGGCGAGCTGTACGTATTCCAGCGCACCGCCAATCACTGCATCCCGGCCAACAACGGTCCGATAGAGGACGAACATTATCGGCACCTCAAATCCAATAACAAGGAATTGCGCGAAAAATGGCATTCGACCCCGTTCGGGATGAGCGTGCCGTTCGGCATGCGGTCCGCGTTGGAGGTGTCGTCCGCCGAACGCCGCGCCGCGTATGAGGCGCGCTGGCAATTGGGCGGGCTGAGCTTTGCCGGTGTGTTCGACGACCTGCTGCGCAATGAAGAGGCCAACCGCACCGCATCGGATTTCGTGGCGGAAAAGATCCGCGAAATCGTGAAGGATCCGCATACCGCGGACCGGTTGACGGCGCGCGATCATCCGTTGGGCACAAAGCGGCTCGCCCTCGTCATCGATTATTACGAGGCGTTCAATCGCGACAATGTCCACCTGATCAGCGCGCGCGACCGTCCCATCGACCGGATCGAGCCAAAGGGTGTCGTCGCCGGCGGCGAGCTGGTCGAGCTGGACATGCTGATCTATGCGACCGGCTATGACGCGATGAGCGGGGCGCTGCTGGCCATCGACATTCGCGGGCGCGACGGGGTTTCCCTGCGCGACATGTGGGCAGAGGGGCCGGAAAGCTATCTTGGCCTGGGTATCGCCGGCATGCCGAACCTGTTCATCGTGACCGGCCCGGGCAGCCCGTCGGTGTTGAGCAATATGATCGCGTCCATCGAACAACATGTCGAATGGATATCGGATTGCCTGTCCTACCTGCGGGACAATGGCATCGACCGGATCGAGCCGACCGCGCAAGCGCAGGAAGAATGGATGGCGCATGTCGACGAGGTCGCGAACGAGACGCTCTTCGTCAAAGCCAGAAGCTGGTACACCGGCGCGAATATCGAAGGGAAACCGCAGCGTTTCACGCCATATGTAAACGGTTTCGCCGAATACCGGGTCATGATCTGCGACATCGCCGAACATGGCTATCGCGGATTTGCACTGACCCGATCGCCACAGTCGGCGGCGGCCTGACGGGAATGCCCCTGCGCCGCCAAGTCGGCATCGGCACCCGATCTGCGGGGTAATTTCGCGGGCGCAGGCGAGGGATGAGCCCGCATGGCCGATCATGCGGGCCGTGTGAGGCAGTCTCCCGCCGAAAAAGGTTCTATGCGATTCCCGGACCGGGTTGCAGCCCGCCCAGCACCAGTTCCGTGACGTAAGCGATATAGGCGTGGCGGATTTCGCGGGTGATTTCATGCGTGTCATACGCAAGGACCATCGCGTATCGCGCGTCGAGCAGCCCTTCACATGCGCTGACCACCGATAGATAGACGAAGCGGGGATCGACCTCGCGAAATTCGCCCGATGCGATGCCCTGCGCGACGATCATGCCCTGATATTCGGCGAACGGCCGGATGAATTGGGCAAAAAATCGGCCGCCTAGGAAGCCCGTAGAGCGGCATCGGGCGCTCGACCTCTCCAACCCTGCCGAACGCTCAGAATGACGCCCAGCGGCCCGGAAATCGCCCCTGCCGCGACGTTTCCGCCTCCCCTGCCCTCTCGGCTTGATCGCTGCCCTATCCGCCTGGCTTTTCTGGAAAGCCAATTGCGACGGTGCCGCTGGCGCTGTGGTCGCGGCAGGGGCGCAGCGTTTAAACGATCCCTAATCCAACAAAAAGCGTGCCGGCGAAGCCGGCTCATCATGGGGGATGCCGGTTTCACCGTGGACGCTGATGTGTGGAGGCTGAGCAACCGCAGCGCCGAATTAGCGCGCTGCTACCTAGAGAGCTACCTAGCACAAAAACGCTCCCGGCCGCTCGAACCGCCGGGCTTCGTATCCGATTGAAAAATAAGGGGAAAGTGGTGGACGCACTAGGGCTCGAACCTAGGACCCGCTGATTAAGAGTCAGCTGCTCTACCAACTGAGCTATGCGTCCACATCGCCGCTTTGAGGCCGCGATACGGTGGTGAGCCGAAGGCCCTCCCGCCGTGGAGCGCCCCAAATAGTGGCTGATGCGATTCGTGCAAGCGCTTTTTCAGCTATCTTCGAAACTGCCGCGGATATCCCGTTTGCCCCACCGATCGACGGCCATGATCAGGCCGACACAGATCATGATGGTCATCATCGAGGACCCGCCGTGGCTCATGAAGGGCAGGGGAATACCGACCACCGGCGCGAGGCCCATGACCATCATCAGGTTGATCGCGGCGTAGAAGAATATCGTCGCACTCAGCCCCGCCGCCATCAGCCGCGAAAAGCGCCCCGGCGCGTCGCGCGCAACGCGCAGGCCATAGCGGAGCAGGAGGCCGAAGACGAACAGCACGAACAGGCCGCCCGCCATGCCCCATTCCTCCGACATCGTGGCGAAGACGAAGTCGGTGTGCGGTTCGGGAAGATAGGCGAGGTGGCTCTGCGTGCCGTTGCCGAACCCCTTGCCGAACAGGCCGCCGGACCCGATCGCGATCTTCGACTGGGTGATGTGGTATCCGGTGCCGAGCGGATCGCTTTCGGGATCGAGGAAGGTGAAGACCCGCTGCCGCTGGTAGTCGTGCAGCGCGACGAAGAACAGGAACGGGATGGCGGCCATCGCCGCCACGCCCGCCCCGATGAACCAGATGAGCGGCAGCCCGGCGAGGAACATCACGACGACCGCGCCGAAGGTGACGGCAAGCCCGGTGCCGAGATCAGGCTGGATCAGCACCAGCCCGACCGGCACGCCGATCAGGACTGCCGGGATGGCCAGCGAGCGCCAGTCGCGCACCGCGCCGGGCGGCAGCATGTCGTAGTACCGCGCCATGATGACCACGATGGCGGGCTTCATCAGCTCTGACGGCTGCAGCGTCATGAAACCGAGGTTCAGCCACCGCTGGCTGCCGCCGCCTACGAAGCCCAACGCCTCCACCGCCATCAGCAGCAACAGCACGATAATGTAGACGGGCAGCGCCATCATCTTGACGAAATCACGGCTGAAGCGGGCGATCACCATCGCCATGCCGAGGAAGACGATGAAGCGGACGATATGCATCGCCGCCCACGGCATCCAGTGCCCGGCCGCCGCGGAATAGAGCACCGAGGATCCGAAGCACACGAGCGCAAGCAGCGGCAGGATAATACCCCACGGCTGGCGACCAATCCCGGCGGGAAGCGCGTTCAGCATGCTCATTGCGGTAGCCCCGATCGTGTCGGCGTGGCGGATGGCGACGGTGAGGGCGAGGGTGTCGGCGCGGGCGAAGGGGCGGGGTTGGCGTCGCCCTCGGCCGGGCGCGGGGCGTCGGCATTGTTCAGCGGACGGGGCGCGGTCGCCTCACCGGTCTGGTTGACGGCTTCCTCGATCGCGCTTTCGGCCGGTTTCGGCGCGCCGCCGCCATAGACGTTCTCGTAAGCCTGGTACTTGCGGGCAAGACGCTCCTGCGCGGTGCCGCCCCATTCCTTCTCGTAGGTGTGCAGCACCTCCACCGCCTTCTGCGGATCGAACAGGTAGGTCATCACGTCGCGCGCCACCGGATAGGCGGAGGACGAACCGGCACCGTGCTCGATCGCCACGGCGCAGGCGTATTTCGGATTGTCGTAGGGGGCGAAGCTGATGAAGTGGCCGTGGTCCCGGTACTTCCAAGGTACGCCCTTGCCGCCGCGGCCATAGGCGAGGCTGACGACCTGCGCCGTACCGGTCTTGCCCGACAGTTCGACTCCTTCGAGCGGCAGCTTGGCCCGGCCCGCGGTGCCGGCACCGTTCACCACTTCCCACATCGCGTGGCGCACGATCTGCAGGTGTTCGTCCGACACGTCGAGGTGCGGGGCGGGCGGCACCGGATCGGTTGCCAGCAGGCGGGGCTGCAACCGGCGTCCGCTGGCGATGCGGGACGTCATCACCGCCTGCTGCAGCGGATTGACCAGGAAGTACCCCTGACCGATCGTGGCATTGACCGTGTCGTAGGCCTGCCAGTCACTGTCGTATTTCTTCTTCTTCCACGCCGGATCGGGCACGGTGCCGTAGGACTGGCTGGCGACCGGCAGCGGGAATTTCCAGCCCAGACCCAGCTTGCGCGCCATGTCGGCGATCGGCTGCATCCCGACCCGCTGCGCCATCGCGTAGAAATAGACGTCGCACGACTGGTAGATGCCCTTGGCCATGTTGACCGTGCCGTGACCCCGCCGGTTCCAGCAACCGAAGACGCGGTTGCCGACACGCAGGCCGCCGCCGCAGAACACCGATTCTTCGGGATCGATGCCGGCCTTCAGCAGGGCGAGCGAGACGAAGGGCTTTACCGTCGAACCCGGCGGGTAGAGGCCCGACAGCACCTTGTTGCGCAAGGGGACGTGATCGTCCTCCGACAGCATCTTCCATTCGACGCGGCCGATACCGTCGGAAAAGCTGTTGGGATCGAAGCTGGGCATCGAGGCCATGCACAGCAGGTCGCCCTTTTCGAGGTCCATGACCACGACCGATCCGGATTCGAGGCCGATGCGCCGCGCCGCATAGTCCTGCAGCTTGGCATTGATGGTGAGCTTGACCGGATCGCCCTGCACGTCCTCCTTCGTTTCGAGGTCGCGGACGATCTTGCCGCCGGCCGTCACTTCCGCCCGGCGCGCGCCCGGTTCGCCGCGCAGGTCCTTCTCGAAATATTTCTCCACCCCGTCCTTGCCGATCTTGAAGCCGGGGGTGATGAGCAGGGGGTTTTTCTCCTCCTCGTATTCCTCCGCCGACACGGTGCCGACATAACCGAGCAGGTGACCGACCGAAGGGCCGGTCGGGTAATAGCGGGTGAACCCGCGCTGCGGCACGACACCGGGAAGGTCGGGCAGGCGCACGGAAAGGGCGGCGAACTGCTCCCAGTCCACGCCCGTAGCCACTTCGACCGGGCGGAAGCCGCGTGCGCCGTCGAGCTTGTCGCGAAGATCGGTGATCGCCGCCGGGGTCAGCTCGAGAATTTCACCCAGGGTCGAGAGCGTCCGCTCCTTGTCGATGATCCGTTCGGGGACGAGATCGACGCGGAAATCGGCGCGGTTCGATGCCATCGGAATGCCGTTGCGGTCGAGGATCCAGCCCCGCCGCGGCGGGATCAGGGTCAGGTCGACGCGGTTCGATTCCGAGGCCAGCTCGTACTTCTCGTTCTCGAACACGGCCAGATAGCCGAGCCGGACGGCGAGCAGCACGCCGACGCCGCCCTGGACGCTGCCGATGAAGAAGCTGCGCCGGTCGAAGCGGTTACGCAGTTCGCCGCTGCTTACGCGCTGCTGGATGCGAGGGCCCCGCCGTTTCAGACGGAACATCAGCCGAGCCTCCGCACGCGGGCGAGGCGGAACAGGTCGAGGATGGCAATCACGCGGGTCAGCAGGGGGAAAGCGATGAAGCACAGCAATAGCTGGGGCAGGATGACTGCGGGATGAAAGCTGCCTCCGGAAAAGGCGGCAAAGGCACCGGCGGCGAAAAGATAGAGCCCGATGACAAGGCTGGCGACCAGCCAGTCCTGCCAGAAGCTGCGCCAGCGCAGCCAGCCATCGACCAGTTCCAGCCCGATCATGGCGATCGACCAGAGCAGGATTGCGCTGCCGAACGGCTGGCCCGAGAACAGGTCGTCGATCAGGCCCAGCGGCGCGCCGGCCCAGATCGGCAGCAGGCCGGGGCGCAAAAGGCGCCAGCCGATCAGCAGCATGAACCCCAGCGGGGGGAGCACCGGGGCGGACGCGATGATCGGCGACAGCGGCATCAGCGAGGCGAGCATGATCGTCAGCCACGGCACGACCGTCGCCAGCAGCGGCGAGGGCGCGCGGTTGATACGCCGCGAAAACAGCCCTTCGCCGGGCAGCCGGTCGCCGGTCAGCGCCACGCCGCGCTTACTCCGCCGCCGGGGTGGCGGGGTCGCGCAGTTCGGTCAGGGGCTGCCAGATCGGCTCCACCACGACGAATTCGCTGGCCGCCGGATCGGAGACGATGCGCGCCACCGCCCCGTCGCGGGTGACATTGGCGACGACGGCGACCGGCACGTTGGGGCGATAGAGCCCGCCCGATCCGGAGGTGACGAAGACGTCGCCCTTCTTCAGCGGATTGATGCCGAGGTCGATCAGGCGGATCATCAGCGTGCCGTCCGACTGCCCTTGCGCGAAACCGGCGATGTCGCCGTTGACGCGGCGCACCGGCACCACGCTTTCGCCATCGGTGATAAGCATGATGCGCGCAGTCCGCTGCCCGACTTCGAGCACGCGCCCGACAAGCCCGGTCGATGACCGCACCGGCATGCCGATCTGCACCCCGTCACGCGCGCCCGCGCTCAGTAGCGCAAAGCGCCGGGTCGAGCTGGCGGTCGAGCCGATCAGGCGCGCGGCGGTGACCGGGCGGCCATCGGTCTCGCGCACGTTGAGCAGCTGCTTCAGCCGCATGTTCTCAGACTTGATCGCCTCCGCCTCGGCCAGCTTGGACCGGGCGAGCGCCAGTTCCTCGCGCAGCCGCGCGTTCTTGCTCCCCGCCGCAATATATCCGGCGACGATGTCGATCACCGATTTTCCGCCCGTTCGCGCCGTCGCTCCGACTTGCCCTGCAGGCGCGGCGACGTCGGCGGCCGCGTTGCGCGCGAAGGCGAAGGTCGCCGGGTGGAACAGCGAGACCATGAGCAGCACGAAGCCCAGCGCGGCGCCCAGGAACGCCACGACATAGCTGGTGAACAGGCCGAGTTGTGCCCGTTTGGAAAAACCGGAGCGGCGGTCTTGCGGCGGTGCCATCGCCACGCCCCTTTCAAGTCAGATCGTGTTGCCTCACGCGGTCATCAGCACGCCGCGATAGACCGGTTCCTCCAGCGCGCGACCGGTGCCGAGCGCGACGCAGGAAAGCGGATCTTCCGCCACGGTGACGGGAAGGCCGGTCTCTTCGCGAAGATGTTCGTCCAGCCCCTTGATCAGCGCGCCGCCGCCGGTCAGCACGATGCCCTGGTCGACGATGTCGGCGGCCAGTTCGGGCGCGGTGTTTTCCAGCGCGATGCGCACCGCCTCGACAATGGCGCCGATGGGTTCGGCCAGCGCCTCGGCGATGTTCGCCTGGCTGATGGTGATTTCCTTGGGCACGCCGTTGACGAGATCGCGGCCGCGGATATGGATCACTTCGCCTTCGCCGTCTTCGGGCACGGTGGCAATGGCGTAATCCTGCTTGATGCGTTCGGCGGTGGCTTCGCCGATCAGCAGGTTGTGGTGGCGGCGGACGTAGGAAACGATCGCCTCGTCCATCTTGTCGCCGCCGACGCGCACGCTGGTGGTATAGGCAAGACCGCGCAGCGAGAGGACCGCCACTTCGGTCGTGCCGCCACCGATATCGACCACCATCGAGCCGACCGGTTCGGTCACCGGCATGTCGGCGCCGATCGCGGCGGCCATCGGCTCGAGGATCAGGTAGACTTGACTGGCACCGGCATTGCTGGCCGCATCGCGGATCGCGCGGCGTTCGACCGAGGTCGAGCCAGAGGGCACGCAGATGACGATTTCCGGGAAGCGGAACATCGACCGCTTACCGTGCACCTTCTTGATGAAGTGCTTGATCATCTCCTCGGCGACTTCGATGTCGGCGATGACACCGTCGCGCAGGGGGCGGATTGCCTCGATGCTGTCGGGCGTCTTGCCCATCATCATCTTCGCATCGTCACCGACCGCCTTCACCTTCTTGATGCCGTTCAGCGTTTCGATCGCCACCACCGAAGGCTCGTTGAGCACGATGCCGCGCCCTTCGACATAGACGAGCGTATTCGCGGTGCCGAGATCGATGGCCATGTTCTGCGAACCGAACTGAAACAGGCGGGAGAAGAAATTGGACATGGACGGTGCGGATCCCTGCTGAAAAACGGCGCTCTGCTGAATCGAACGGCGCGGATTATGGCGGTGTTGGCGTGTGACTAGCGCAAAAGAGTAGACGGATGGAAAATTTTTCGCGCGGGACTGCCACCTTTTCCACACCGTCTGCCTCGAAAAACCGGGAGTTCGTCGCTAGACCGTCGGCCATGCCGCAAATCCGCCGACTTCCCGATAACCTGGTGAACCGGATCGCGGCGGGCGAAGTGGTCGAACGGCCCGCCGCCGCGCTAAAGGAACTGGTCGAGAACAGCATTGATGCGGGCGCGACGCGGATCGACGTGGCGCTGAAGCAGGGCGGTCTCGACGGGATCGAGGTGACCGACGACGGCTGCGGCATGGGGCCGGACGAGATGGCCCTCGCTCTCGAACGCCATGCGACCTCCAAACTGCCGGAAACGCTGGTGGGGGAGGAAGGCGCGATCGAGCGGGTGCTGACCCTAGGCTTTAGGGGCGAGGCCTTGCCCTCCATCGCCAGCGTCGCGCGCCTGACCATCGAAAGCCGCCCTCGTGAAAAGGCCGAAGGATGGCAGCGGGTGGTCGATCACGGCCGTTTGGTGAGCGAGGGGCCGGCCGCCTTGCCGCCGGGTACCCGCATCCGGGTCGAGAACGTCTTTGCCGAAGTGCCTGCGCGGCGCAAATTCCTGCGATCCGGCCGCAGCGAATACGCCGCCTGCCATGACGTGGTGCGCCGCCTTGCCATGGCGCGGCCCGATGTCGGGTTCTCGCTGTCGAACGACGGGCGCCGCATCTTCCAGGTCCAGCCGGACGAGGCGCTCGCGACGCGGGTCAGCCGCCTGATCGCGCGCGAACTGGCCGATAACGCCGTTATGGTCGATGTCCTGCGCGGGCCGGTGGATGCGCCGTTCCGGATGACCGGGCTGGCCGGGCTGCCAACCTACAACCGGGGCGTGGCCGATCACCAATACCTCTTCGTCAACGGGCGCCCGGTGAAGGACCGGCTGCTGATCGGTGCGGTGCGCGGAGCCTATTCCGACATGCTGGCGCGTGATCGCCATGCGGTGCTGGCGCTGTTCCTCGACGTTCCGGCAGAGGAAGTGGACGTCAACGTCCATCCGGCCAAGACAGAGGTCCGCTTCCGCGATCCGGCGATGGTCCGCGGACTGATCGTATCGGGCCTGCGCGATGCCCTGGCGGGCGGCGACCGGCGGAGCGCGCAGGCACCTGACGCGGCCGCGATGGGCCTGTGGCAGCGCGAGGGGGACCTGGTAGGCACGGAGCCTGTTGCGCGTGACAACCGCCCGGTCTTCCAGGGCTGGCAACCGCAGCAGCGCCCGATCGTGCCGCCGGTCTGGCGCGAGACCGAGCGCAATATTCTCTCCGACGACTTCGTGCCGAGCGCGCGCGCCGAGGAAGCGGTGGCGGACGAGGGTGATGCCGCGCAGTTCCCGCTGGGCGTGGCGCGGGGCCAGATTGCCGAGACCTACATCGTGGCGGAGGCGGCGGACGGGCTCGTCATTGTCGACCAGCATGCCGCGCACGAACGCCTGACGCTCGAACGGCTGAAAGCGGCGGGCGCGGAGGATTCCGTCACCCGCTCGCAGGCCCTGCTCCTGCCTGAGGTGGTGGAGATGGACGAAGTCGACTGCGACCGGATCGAAGAGGCGGCAGACGGCCTTGCCAGCGTCGGGCTTTCGGTGGAACGCTTCGGCCCCGACGCCATGCTGGTGCGAGCCATGCCCGCCGCGCTGAAGGGGGCGGACCCGGCGTGGCTCCTGCGCGACATCGCCGACGACATCGCGCAGAACGGGCCGGACGAGCGCAAGGGCGCGCTGGTGCTGGGCGAAAGGCTCGATCTCGTGCTGGCGACGATGGCCTGTCACGGATCGGTCCGCGCGGGGCGCAGGCTGGGCGTGGCAGAGATGAACGCGCTGCTGCGCGAAATGGAACGCACCCCCCGTTCAGGCCAGTGCAATCACGGACGACCGACGTGGGTCAAACTGTCGATGGACGACGTCGAAAAACTTTTCGGGCGCAGGTAGGATACGAAGGAATGAGGAACACGGTGATGGCGGCAGCGGCAGTCGTGCTGCTGGCCGGGTGCGGGGAAGCGACGGATCCGGCCAAGGATGCCGCCGACGTGGCCGAGATCAACGCCATGCACGACATGCCGCCGGTGCAGCCGCTGGAACCGGAATCGATCGCCTATTCCGATGTCGAGAAGCACGGGCTGAACGGCGCGGGCTGCAGCTTCGCGCCGGACGGCGGGATCGCGGTGGTCTTCATCGGGCAGGGCGAGCACGGATACATGCTGAAGGACGGCAAGGTCGTCGACTTCGCGCCGGACAAGGGCAGCGGAAAACTGCCGGTCGCGGGCTACGAGAAATACGACGGCACCGAATTCGCCGTCACCCTGAAAGCGACCGGAGAGCCGGGGCAGGGTGTCACCGCCAGCCAGTATCCCGGCAGCATGACCGTGACCGACAGCAAGGGCCGCGTCATCTACGACAAGCAGGGCACGCTGGGCTGCGGCAGCTGAAACCGGCTCAGTCGCTGCCGCCCGGATCGCGCGTGCGGACGAGGCCCATCGTCCGCATCGACATGACCGGCGTGCCCGCGGCGTCCATCGTCACGATCTTCTGGTCGATGATGCCCATCTCGGGGCGTGAGGCGCTGCGCCGCTTGTCCAGCACCTCGACCTTTACCGAAAGCACGTCGCCGGGCGTGACGGGCCGTAGCCAGTTGAGTTCGCGAATCCCTGCGCCGCCCATGCTGGTGCCGTCGTGGCCGATCCAGTGTTCGACCAGCATCGCCATGGTCACCGAAGCGGTCATCCAGCCGCTGGCCGACAAGACGCCGAACGGCCCGTTGCGGGCGGCTTCGTCGTCGAGGTGAAAGGCCTGCGGATCGTAGCGCGAGGCGAATTCTATCACCTCCTCGCGCGTGATTTCGTAGCTGCCGAAGCGGTGGGCGGTGCCGACCGCGATGTCTTCGTAGAATGGCATGCCGCCCGCCTAACACGCAGGCGGGCGGCTGCGAAGGGGATCAGGCGCGAAACGCGGGCTTCAGCCCCGACGGATCGAGGTCGGGAATGATCCGGTACTGCGCAAGGATCAGGCTGAAGACGCCGAACAGCAGCAGACCTATGGCGACGAGCGTGAACAGCGGGCCCTGACCGGCGAGCGAGGCGACGGCATCGCCCAGCGTCTTCACCTGTTCCGATCCGCCGGACAGGAACCCGGCCTTCACCAGCGACCAGCCGATCACTAGGTAGACGACAGCACGGGCGACATAGCCAGCCCCGCCGACCCAGCGGGTGAACGAAGGTGCGCGCGGGCTGACGTAGTGCATGAAACTGCCCGAGATGCCTTCCTTCGCCTGCATCACCGCGGCGACGAGGAACGCTATCCCGAGCAAGCCCAGCACCGCACCGCCGAGCGAGATCGAGAGCAGGCCCGCGGCCGCTTCCTGCGCGCCGCCGCCCGAGCTTTCCGCGCTGCCGTCGTAGTTCGCGAACTTGTAGGCCGTCCACGCCAGCGCCACGTGGCCGACGGCACTGCCGATGTGCCCGGCCCGCTTGGCCATGCCCTTGCCGTCGGAACCCTTGTGTTCGAGGTCGAAGATGCCGGTGGCGAACCGGAACAGGGCATAGGCGGCAAGTCCGACGACCATGATCCACAGGATCGCGGTGCCGCCCGGAATTTCCTCGATCGCGTCGAAGATGCCGTCGGTACCCTGCGCCATCTTGCCGGCGCTGGTGAGCGAGATGTAGCCCAGCATGATGTAGAGCACGGCGCGCGACAGGTATCCCAGGCGCACCAGCCATTCGAGTTTTTCGGATTTATCGGCCATGTCAGGCATTGTCCCCTTTGCTTTGCAGGGGGAACGGCCCAGCCCGCGAATGGTGCCCGCCAGGCGCTGGTACTCAGACCATGCGCACCAGCATCCACATCGCCATGGCGATCATCGCCAGGTTCTCGGTCAGCGAAACGAAGCCCAGCGGCACGCGGCCCGATCCGCCGACACAGGCGCACTTCAGCTCGCGCTTCTGGATGTAAACGGCGTAGAACACGCTGACCGCGCCGATCGTGCCGATGAACAGCGAGAGCGGGATCGACAGCCACGGAAGGAGGTGCCCCGCCATCAGGATGCCTGCGGTTGCTTCGGCAAAGGGGTAGATGCGGGCATAGGGCACCCAGCGCCGCGCCAGCAGATCGTAGCCGAGGAACATGGTGGCGAACTTGTTCACGTCCTGCAGCTTCAGCATGGCGAGGATGGCCATCGAGAAGCTGACGAACCATTCGCCCGCGCGCACCGTCAGCGGTGTGCCGAACATCATCCAGCTGACCGCCAGCGCCAGACCCGCCGCGATGGCAAAGACCGCGATCACCGGCTGGTAGCTGACCCGGTCGGGGTCGACGACAGCAAGGCCGAAGTGGCGACGTAGGTCGTCGTGACCGCCGATGCGCTGGCCATCGATGAAGGTCTGCGGCGTGGTCTGCACCTCGTGCGCGGCCTTGAACGCGTCGGTTTCCTCGCGCGTGGTGAGGTGATGATCGCGGACCGTGTAGCCCCGGCTTTCCAGGAGGTGCCTGGAGAGCAGGCCATAGGGACAGACGTGCTTGTCCATCACCATGCGGTAGAGATCGGCGATTTTCCGGGGTGCTTGTGTCGTCATGCCACGCCTTCTACATTGCGTACCATGGTACGGAGTCAAACGAAAAACGCGACGCCGCGCGCATTGCGCATTTCCGAGCTTGCCGGAGCCGCCGGAGTGGGTGTGGAAACGGTGCGCTACTACCAGCGCGAGGGGTTGATGGAAAAGCCGGAGGGCGGGGCCACCGGCGGCCGGCACTATGGCGGTGACGACGTGCGCCGGTTGCGCTTCATTCGCCAGTCGCAGGCGGCCGGGTTCACGCTGAAGGAAATCCGCCGCCTGCTCGACCTCGACCGGATCGACGACCGGGCCGAGGCGCGCAGCATGGCGCAGGCGCGGATTACGGCACTGGATGACGAGATCGCCCGGCTGGAAGCGGCACGCGCCTCGCTGGGTCGGCTGGCGCGCGAATGCGCGAAGGGCGGGGCCGGGGCCTGCCCGATCCTGACGGCTTTTGAACCGGGCGACATTCAGCGCTGACGGACTGCAAATGACGCTTTTCCGCGCTTCCGCTGCTCACGTACCGAAAGTACGCTGCGCTGCGGGTCGCGGAAAACCACCATTTTCGTCACGACATCATCCGAATGTCGATCGTTTCCGATCAGACGTTGAACTTGAACATCATCACGTCGCCGTCCTTGACGACGTATTCCTTGCCTTCCTGCCGCAGCTTGCCCGCCTCGCGTGCGCCGCTTTCGCCGCCCAGCGCGACATAGTCGTCATAAGCTATCGTCTCGGCTCGGATGAACCCGCGTTCGAAATCGGTGTGGATCTCGCCCGCCGCCTGGGGGGCCTTGGCCCCGTCGGGGAACGTCCAGGCGCGGGCTTCCTTCGGCCCTGCAGTGAAGAAGGTCTTGAGGCCAAGGAGGTCGTAACCGGCGCGGATCACGCGGGCGAGGCCGCTTTCCTCCAGCCCCAGTTCGCCGAGGAATTCCTTGCGATCGTCGGGCTCCATGGCAACGATCTCGCTTTCGATCGCGGCGGAGACGACGACGGCCTGCGCGCCTTCGGCCTTGGCCTTCTCGAACACCTTGGCCGACAGGTCGTTGCCGGTCGCGGCGTCTTCCTCGGCGACATTGCAGACGTAGAGCACCGGCTTTGCGGTCAGCAGCTGGGCCTGGCGGAAGACGCGGGCTTCCTCCTCGTCCTTCGGCTCGGTCAGGCGGGCGGGCTTGCCTTCGCGCAGCAGTTCGAGCGTCTGGCCCAGAACGCTGGCGATCAGCTTCGATTCCTTGTCGCCGCCGGTCGCGCGCTTGGCGGCGGCGGGGACGCGCTTTTCCAGGCTCTCGAGATCGGACAGCAGCAGTTCGGTCTCGACCACGTCGGCATCGGCGAGCGGATCGACCTTGTTGGCGACGTGCTGGATATCGTCATCCTCGAAACAGCGCAGGACATGGACGATGGCGTCCACCTCGCGGATGTTGCCGAGGAACTGGTTGCCGAGCCCTTCGCCCTTCGACGCGCCCTTCACGAGGCCCGCGATGTCGACGAAGGCAAGCTGCGTCGGCACGATCTTGGCGCTGCCGGCGATGCGCGCGATCTGGTCCAGCCGCGCGTCGGGCACGCCGACCTGGCCGACGTTGGGTTCGATCGTGCAGAACGGATAGTTCGCCGCCTGCGCCGCCTGCGTTTCGGTCAGCGCGTTGAACAGCGTCGACTTGCCGACATTGGGAAGGCCGACGATCCCGCAACGAAAACCCATGGAATGCTCCGTAATTCTGGTGTGGTCGCCCGATAGAGGGGGCAGGGCGGAAAGGCTAGGGGGAATACCGGCCCGCGTACCCTCTGCCGCAGCCGATTGCAGGAGGCGCGCGACAGGCGTAGCGTCCGCGCACCCCATAGGGCGTGGGAGACAAGAACCATGAAAACGTTCGTCCTGATCGAGGCGGTTGCCGCGCTGCCCGCCTGTTCGCAACAGAGCGAAGAGGCACCTGCAACGGAAACGACCATGGCGGCCGAGACGACCGCCGCCGCAACCGAAGCGGCCGCCGCCACGATGGCGAGCGACGGCAAGCCCGATGCCGGGAATTTCACGATGACCGGACCGGATGGTGCCAGCTTCAAGCTGACGATGAATGCAGACGGCACCCTGTCCACCGAGGCCGACGGCAAGACCATGGCCGGCACCTGGACCAGGATCGAACCGGCGACTTATTGCATGACGATGGAAGGCGAGACGGCGGCCAGGTGCTATGCCGACGTGATGGACGGCACCACCTGGCGCTCGACCAATACGGCCGATCCCAAGGACACCTTCACTGTCGTCCGCGTCGAATGACCTGACGTCGAGACCCGCCCGCTATCGTCGGGGACGATCGCGGGCGGGCTATTCTTTGCGCCCCGCCGATCTGCGATAAAAGCGCCGATAGCGGCCGCGTTGCCGCCGGGCGGGGGTCGGGTCGGCATGGAAGTCGAAGCGGAACGCGAAGGTCGGTCGGTCCTGTCGGTCCTGGGCCCCGGGCTCGTCACCGGGGCGGCAGACGACGATCCGAGCGGCATCGGAACGTACAGCCAGGTCGGCGCTCAGTTCGGTTACCAGATGGCCTGGACGATGCCCTTCGCCTTTCCACTGCTGGTGGCGATACAGGAGATCTGCGCCATGGTCGGTGCGGTCACCGGGCGCGGGATCGCGCAGAACCTGCGGCGGCACTATCCGCGCTGGTTGCTTCGGGCGGTGGTCACGCTTTTGCTGATTGCCAACATGATCAACCTCGGCGCCGATCTCGGTGCGATGGGCGCGGTCGTCGGGTTGGTGCTGCCCGGTTCGGTGCTGGTCTACACGGTCGCCTTCGCGCTGCTGTCGATCGTCCTGGAGGTGCTGGTCAGCTACAATCGCTACGCGCGCATCCTGAAGTGGGCGACGCTGTCGCTCTTCGCCTATGTCGGCGTGCTGATCGTGGCGCAGGTCGACTGGGGCGCGGCGGCGCAAGGCACGCTCGTCCCCTCCTTCGCAATGGACCGGTCGCACCTGATGGCTCTGGTCGCGGTGTTCGGCACCACGATCAGCCCGTATCTCTTCTTCTGGCAGGCGGGGCAGGAAGTGGAGGAACAGCATCGGCGTCATGTGAAGCCGCTTCATGCCTCGCCTTGCACCGCCGGGGCGGAACTGCGCCGGATCCGCGTGGATACGCTTGTCGGGATGGGGTTCTCGCACTTCGTCGCGCTGGCCATCGTGATCGCCACCGCCGCGACCCTGCACCAGTCGGGCATCACCGACATCGGCTCTGCAACGGAAGCGGCGCAGGCGTTGCGACCCATTGCGGGCGACGCGGCCTTCGCGCTTTTTGCCATCGGCATCGTCGGCACGGGATTGCTGGCGGTGCCCATCCTCGCCGGATCGGCCGCCTATGCCGTCTCCGAGACATTCGGCTGGACCGAAGGGCTGAACCGCCAGCCGAGCGAGGCGAAGGCGTTCTACGCCGTCATCGCACTCGCCACGCTGGGCGGGACGGCGATCAACTTCGTCGACATCGATCCGATGCGCGCGCTCTATTGGGCAGCGGTGGTCAACGGCGTGCTGGCGCCGCCGTTAATGGTGGTGCTGATGCTGATGGCCACCAACCCGCGGGTGATGGGCCGGTTGACGATTTCGCGCCGATTGGCGGCGGTCGGCTGGATTTCGGCGGCGGTGATGGCCGGGGTCGTGCTGATGTTCGTCTTCGCCTGAGGCTGGACGCGGGGAGGGGGCAGGCCGGTGCCCGCCCCCGCCGGAGTTACAGATCCTCGTCGATGCTCTTGCTGACGAGGATGTTGACCGATACGCGGCGGTTCTGCGCCTTGCCGTCGGCGGTGCTGTTGTCGGCCAGCGGGTCCGATGCGGCCATGCCGGTGGGGCTCAGCATCCGCCACGGCTTCCAGCCGCAGGCCTGCTGCAGATAGTTGACGACCCGGCCCGCGCGCTTTTCGCTCAGTTCCTGGTTCACTTCGTAGCTGCCGGTGGAATCGGTGTAGCCGACGACCAGCAGCAGCGCGTTGCCCATGGCGTCGGCCTGCGAAGCGGCGTCGCACAGGTTACGCTCGCCCTCTGCCGACAGGCGATACTTGCCGCTGTCGAAATAGACGTTGGTCGTGCCCTTGATGTTGTAGTTGTCGATGTCGGCCATGCGGGTGCGCAGGGCTTCGACCATCTTGGCGTTCTGGCTGATCGCCGCGTCGTGCTCGCCGAATTTCTCGGCGGTGCCGTTGTGGACGATAGCCGCCATCTTGAGGTCGGAATTCTTCATCGCGACTTCGGTGGCGACAAGGCTGTTGGCATACTGCACGGTCTGGATGACAACCGGGAGCCCGTTGTAGAGCGACTTGGTGTCGAGCGTCTTGCCTCCGCCGAGGAAGCCACCCTTGGCCTTGACCTTGGTCTGGCTGTCATAGGCGACGACGATCTTCGTACCGTCGGGCCGCATGACCTGCAGCTTCTCGTCGGTGCGCTTGGTGATCACGCCTTCGATCTTCGGCCCATCGGCCACGCGCGCGCCATAGACGGTGGTGAGGACGCCGTCGTTCGACGCCATCTCTTGCGCATGGAGCGCGGTGCCGACCGGTGCGGCCAGAATTGCCAGAATAAAGAGCCCCTTAGGACCCCTTGAAACGAGATGCATCACGGTACTCCCCTTAGACCCCAACTCGACATATCGCGTCGGCGAAGAAGGTAAACCGTTCCACAGGTTGGTAAAGACCGGGTGCAAAGTTATGGTAACGAAAATTTCACCACGATTTCAAAGGGGAATCCATGGCTCGTCCCTAACCCGCCTTATCCGGGGCGATTTTGACTTGCTCGCTCGCCGCCTGATTGCGCGCGACATGGTGCTGTAAGTTCCGCAGCGCCCAGATGTCGTAAAGGGTATGGGCGACGACCACCGCCAGCAGACTGCCGGACAAGGCGAAGGGGATTGAGAGCGCCAGCCCGATCAGGAACTGGATCAGCATGATCGGCGGGCGCGACAGGTGGATCGCGGCGAAAAGGGCGGTAGCGATGGCCACGCCCGGCATGATGCCGAGCTGGTCGGTCAGCCACGTCTGCGCGCCTGCCCGAAACGCGATTTCCTCACCCACCCCGGCGCAGAGCGAGAACCAGATCAGCATCGGCCAGCCCAGCGGCTTTTCGAGGAAGGGATAGGCGCGGGCCTGCTCGACCAGCAGGCGGTGTGCCAGATCGGGGAGGAGCCGCTGGAAACCCGCCGCAAGCGCGATCAGCACTGCCGCGATGGCGAGACCCGATGCGAACTGTATGGCGTCGAAAGTCAGCATCGCCGCCACATCGCGACCGCTCGCCTGCCAGGCCAGGGTGCCTAGTACGACGAAGCCGACGGCCTGCGCCCCGATGACGATGGCTGCCAGCCGGACCGTCATGGTCCGCCCATTTCTGGTTTGCGAGGCCCTTTCCTGCCCGGCGCTGTCCCGCCTATGGCGCGACCTCAGCCGCACCGCGTCAGTCCTGCAACCGCAGGGCGAGGGCGCTCATGAACCGGGAGTCGTCGCCCTTGGCCAGCCAGTCCGCCTCTGCCGCGATGCCGCCCAGCATGTCGGCCAGATCGTCCATCTCCACCTTGGCATAGTTGCCCAGCACGTGGCCGGTGACGCGGTCCTTGTGCCCCGGATGGCCGATGCCGATCCGCACGCGGCGGAAATCGGGGCCGAGATGCTTGTCGATCGAACGCAGCCCGTTGTGACCGGCAAGCCCGCCGCCCATCCGCACCTTCACCTTGAACGGGGCGAGGTCGAGCTCGTCGTGGAAGACGGTCAGCGCCTCCATGCCCAGCTTGTAGAAGCGCATCGCCTCTCCGACCGACACGGCGCTGTCGTTCATGAAAGTCGCGGGTTTCAGCAACAGGACCCTCTGCCCGCCGACGCGCCCTTCCTGCAACCAGCCGGAAAACTTCTTCTGCACCGGGCCGAAGCCGTGCACTTCGGCGATGATGTCCATCGCCATGAAGCCCACGTTGTGGCGGTTGAGCGCGTATTTCGCGCCGGGATTTCCAAGGCCGACCCAAAGCTGCATCGTCGCCCCCTAGCCAAAGCCTGCGCAAAAGAAAACGCCGGCCCCGCGAAGGACCGGCGTTTCCCGTTATCTCGAAAGAGTGGGAAGGGCCGATCAGGCCTCTTCGCCGCCCTCTTCACCTTCGGCAGCAGCAGCGCCTTCGGCCTTCTTGAGGGCCGAGGGAGCGACGACCGTGGCGATCGTGAAGTCGCGATCGGTGATCGCGCTCTCGCTACCCTTGGGCAGGTTCACTTCGCTGATGTGCAGCGAATCGCCGACGTCCTTGCCGGTCACGTCGATTTCGATCTCCGACGGGATCTTGTCGGCTTCGCACAGCAGCTGGAGTTCGTGACGGACGACGTTCAGCACGCCGCCCTTCTTGAGGCCCGGCGAGGCTTCTTCGTTGACGAACACGACCGGCACGGCGACTTCGACCTTGGCGTTCTTCGACAGACGCAGGAAGTCGACGTGGGTCGGACGGTCGGTAACCGGGTGGAACGCGACGTCCTTGGGCAGGGTACGGACCGACTTGCCGTCGATCTCGATCATCACGATCGAGTTGGCGAAGTGGCCGGTGTGCAGGAGGCGGGTAAGAGCCTTTTCCTCGACGTGGATCGTCTGGGGTTCTTCCTTGCCGCCATAGATGACCGCGGGGACACGACCGTCACGGCGCAGTGCACGGGAGGCTCCCTTGCCTGCCCGATCGCGCGCCTCGGCCGTCAGGTTAAGCTGATCGCTCATGGTTCTGACCTTCGAAACTGGTTGATACAATCACGCAAGCCCAGCGCCTCCAGGGATGACCGACAGGGCAAGCGAAGGCGCGCGGCTAGACGCAAAGGCGCGCAAAAGCAAGGGCGGATGCCGGCGGGTGGGGCGCGATGCTGAGCCCTACTGGACCCGCGTCGCCTTCCACCCGCGCTTTTCGAGCAGAGGTATCAGGCCGTCGGCCCCGCCCATGTGCCCGGCTCCCACCGCGACGAAGGGCCGCTTGCCCGACTGTAGCTGATCGAAGATCCGGCCGATCCACCGCTCGTTCCGGCGGGTCAGGATCGCACCGCGCAGGCCCGTGTCCTGCTCGAAGCCCAGATCCATCAGCTTGCCCAGCCGGTCCGCGTCGCCCGCAATCCAGACGGTGGCAAGCTCGTCGGGCTTCATCTCGTCGGCCTGTCGCACCATCGATTCCAGCAAGGCCTGCTGCTCGTCACCCGATAGCTGGTCGAAGATGCGAAACTGCTCCTCGGTCGTCTCGAAGCCGATGATGGGCCGTCCCTGCCAGTCGGCGATCAGCGCCTTGTCGACCCCGTTCGCGCCATCCATCGTGCCCCGTTCCTGGATCTTCGATGCCAGTATCAGCGCGGCCGCCCAGGTCTCGACATGCTCGAACATGGCGGGGTCGGCCCCGGCCTCGTCCATCAGATCGTCAAGCTCGTCCCGCCACACCGGCGAGACCCGCTGGTCGATCGGGGGAAGCGAGGGATCGTAGGCCAGTTCGGTGAAATACTTCTGGCTGTCGGCGGGGTTCAGGTCCTTGATCTCGACCATCAGCACCCCGGCATCGGCCAGCGCGCCATCCAGGACAGGGCCATGCCAGTCGGTGCCCGCGGGCAGCGCGTGGATCGTGCCGAACAACCATCCTGCCGGGGCCGCATCCTCGGCCGCGCCCACCTTGTCGAGCCGCCAGAGCGCCGGCTCCGCCTTCTGCCCGCAAGCGCCGAGCAGAAGCGCCAGCGGCAGAACCAGCCATGCGAGGCACCGTGCAAACAGACTTGGATACCCCCGTTCGTTCGGATCAATAAGTAACGCGCGTCGCGGTCAGGCCCCTTTCGGCAAGGCGCACCTGCACCGAATCGTTGCCGGCCAGATGCCCGGCGCCCACCGCCACGAAAACGGTGCCCGGCTGCTTCATCCGCGCGTCGATCCATTCGGCCCACCGCGCGTTCCGCTTGGCCAGCAGCACGTCGTAGAGCACCGGGGTATCGTCCATGCCTTCATTGAGCAAGGCCGCCGCGGCATCGGTGTTCCCCGTCGCCCACGCGGTTTCCATCCTGGCGAAAGTCTGGTCCATGTCGCCCACGTCGTCCACGCCGGACATCAGGAAGGCGACCTGGTCGGCCTCGCTCAGGTCGGCGAAGAAGCCCATCTGCTGGTCGAAGGTTTCGAGACCGACCTGCTTCAGCCCGCGCTTGGCGGCGGCAGCCATCAGCACCTTTTCCGCGCCCTTGTCGGCCTGATAGCCCAACTGGCCGAGCGGCGCGGACGCCAGCGTTATGCCGGCAAACCACGGCTTCAGCGGTTCGAGCGAGGCGGGCGGGATGCCGATCTTTTCCGATGCGGCGGTGAAGCGCGCATATTGATCGGGCGTCAGCACCTTCGACAGCCCTTGGCCGGGCGCGGCAAGGGCGGACTTCTGCAGCACGGGCGCGATCGCGGCGCTGTCCGGTTCCAGCATCTCCAGCACCAGTTCGTCGGACTGCTCGAACGCGCCGGCCACCGCATCGTCGAACCAGACGAGATCGGGCTTCAGCGCGTGCATCGTGCCGAACAGGTAGATCGTGGTGTCGTCGTCCTTCACCACCCAGAGCGCGGGATCGGCATCGTTGCGATCGAAAACCGCCTCTTCGGCAAGGGCGGGCGAACCGAAACCCAGCAGTGCTGCCAGCGGGGCAAGACGGCGGGCTAGTGACTTGAACTTCATGGCAACCCTTCGTGCGTTTCACCGCGATATATGAACGCGACAGGTGAACGCAAAGTGATCGCCCGAGAGTTTATCGACGCACTACCCGCGGCCGTCGTCGAAGATCGTTTCGATCGGCATGGCGAACAGCCGCGCGATGCGGAAGGCGAGTGGGAGCGAGGGATCGTGCTTACCCGTCTCGATCGCGTTGACCGCCTGCCGCGAAACGTTGAGCCGATCGGCAAGCTCGGCCTGGCTCCACTGCCGTTCGGCGCGCAGGACCCGCAGGCGATTGTTCATGCCCGGCTCCGCAGCCACTGGACATGCAGGCCGATATAGAACGCGAGGATGGCCAGCATCCCGGCAATCTGGGCGGCCGCCCCCTGGGTCGGGGTGGGATGGCCTGCCAATGCGTCCGACCAACCCGCCATGACCGGCGCGTAGAGAAATGCGACGACGACCAGCACGAAGCCCGAGGTGACCCCGGCATGCCAGAGCCTGAGCAGATATTCGTCGGTGCGGCTGAACCAGAGGAGGGCCAGCATGCTGACGAGCGAGACGCCGATGGTCATGCCCACCGCGAAATCGGGCCAATGCATGACGCGTCCCGCGACATAGGCGATTATCGCGAGCGCGCCCGTGTGGGCAGAACTCATGAACATCTGGGCACGGCGATCACGGGACAGGCTGAGCATGGGATTGGACGCTTTCGTTGTCAGGTATGCATGACACAATGTCGTGATTATCTGACATTTGTCAAGAGAACCTGACATTCCGGTAGGATGACCTGACATCGCCGCGTCCGGCGTGCGCCATGCCAACGGTCCCATTGACGCGCCGCCCGCGCATGCGCCATGGCGCGGCGCATGACACGCGATCCCACCCGGTCCTTTCAGGACATGATCCTCGCGCTCCATGACTTCTGGAGCTCGAAGGGCTGCCTGATCCTGCAACCCTACGACATGCGCATGGGGGCGGGCACGTTCCACCCGGCGACGACGCTGCGCGCACTGGGTCCGCAACCGTGGAACGCCGCCTTCGTCCAGCCTTCGCGCCGCCCGACCGACGGTCGCTATGGCGAAAATCCGAACCGGTTGCAGCACTACTACCAGTATCAGGTGATCCTGAAGCCGAGCCCGCCGCAGTTGCAGGAATGGTATCTCGAAAGCCTTCGCACCATCGGCGTCGATCCGCTGAAGCACGACATCCGCTTCGTGGAGGATGACTGGGAAAGCCCGACGCTGGGCGCCTGGGGCCTGGGCTGGGAAGTCTGGTGCGACGGGATGGAGGTGACGCAGTTCACCTATTTCCAGCAGATGGGCGGCTTCGATTGCAAGCCGGTCGCGGGCGAACTGACCTACGGGCTCGAGCGTCTCGCCATGTACATCCAGGGCGTCGACAACGTCTACGATCTCGCCTTCAACGACCAGGGCGTCACCTATGGCGACGTGTTCCTCGAAAACGAGCGCCAGATGAGCACCTGGAACTTCGAGGTCGCCGACACCGACGCGTTGTTCGACCTCTTCCGCAAAGCCGCTGCCGAGTGCAAGCTGTGCCTTGAGCGCGGTCTGCCGATTCCCGCCTATGAACAGGCGATCGAGGCGAGCCATGTCTTCAACCTGTTGCAGGCCCGCGGTGTGATCTCGGTGCAGGAACGGGCCAGTTACATGGGCCAGGTCCGCGATCTCGCGCGCGGCTCGTGCGAGGCCTACATGGCGAAATTCGCCGACCAGTGGGCCGCGGACTATCCGGAGTGGGCGGCATGAGCGGTCTCGACTTCCTGCTCGAACTGCGGTCCGAGGAAATCCCCGCCCGCATGCAGGCCGGCGCACGCGCCGATCTGGAGCGGCTGTTCACCGAACAGATGAAGGCGGCGGGCGTGGTTTACGGCCCGGTTACCATCTGGTCGACCCCGCGCCGCCTCGCGCTGATCGCCCGCGCCTTGCCGGAGCGGACCGAGGCCGTCAGCGAAGAGGCCAAGGGTCCGCCCGAAGGCGCGCCCGATGCCGCCATCGACGGGTTCTGCAACAAGAACGGCGTCACGCGCGACCAGCTCGAGCTGCGCGACGTGAAGGGCCGCAATATCTGGTTCGCGGTGAAGAACGTGCCGGGCCGCGAAGTGCGCGAGGTTCTGGCCGAAGCGATCCCCGCCATCGTCCGTGCTTTCCCGTGG
>CAYRLC010000022.1:348-682 GCA_964424995.1 uncultured Croceicoccus sp. | reverse complement strand
CGATGCGCTGGGGCGCGGCGTCCATCGGCACCGACAGCCTGCGCTGGGTGCGTCCGCTGTCGGGCATCGTCGCGATCCTGGGCGACGACCTGGTGCCCTGCGAGGTCGGCGGCGTGTCCTCCGGCTACGCGACGCTGGGGCACCGTTTCCACCATGCGGGCGAAGTGACGATCGGCAATGCGCACGACTATGCCGAGAAGCTGCGCGCCTGCCACGTCGTGGTCGATCATGGCGAGCGTCAGGACAAGGTCCGCGCCGCCGCGCTGAAGGCCGCGGCAGACGCCGGGCTGACGCTGGTGGAAGATGAGGGGCTGGTGATCGAGAACGCCGGCCT
>CAYRLC010000022.1:0-338 GCA_964424995.1 uncultured Croceicoccus sp. | reverse complement strand
CGCTGCTCGGCCGGTTCGACGAAAGCTTCCTCGACGTGCCGCCCGAAGTCATCCAGCTCACCGCGCGGACCAACCAGAATTATTTCGTCTGCAATGACGGTTCGGATGTAGGGGGCGCAGGCAAGCTCGCCAACGCCTTCGTCTGCACCGCCAACATCGCGGCCGAAGACCCGCGCGTGATCATCGACGGCAACCGCAAGGTGCTGGCCGCCCGCCTGTCCGACGCGCGCTTTTTCTGGGACGTGGACCAGAAGACGCCGCTCGCCGAACATGCCAAGAAGCTGGAGCGGATCACCTTCCACGAAAAGCTGGGCACCGTAGCCGACAAGGTGCAGCGC
>CAYRLC010000021.1:11191-27176 GCA_964424995.1 uncultured Croceicoccus sp. | reverse complement strand
TCATCAGGAAGGCCGGCCAGTAGATCGCGTGGAAGCGGACGATGTCCTTGCCGATGAGATGCAGGTCGGCCGGCCAGAATTTCGTGAAATCATCGGTCTGGTCGGGATAGCCCAGACCGGTCAGGTAATTGGTGAGCGCGTCGACCCAGACGTACATGACATGCCCGTCGGTGCCCGGAACGCGCACGCCCCAGTCGAAGCTGCTGCGCGAAACCGACAGGTCGCGAAGCCCGCCTTCGACGAAACGGGCGACTTCGTTGCGGCGGCTCGCCGGACGGATGAAATCCGGGTTCTCGTTGTAGAGCGCAAGCAGCGGCTCGGCATATTTCGAAAGGCGGAAGAACCAGCTCTCCTCAACTGTCCATTCGACCGGCGTCCCCTGTGGCGAGAGTTTTTCGCCTCCCTCCCCTTCGGTAAGCTCGCTCTCGTCGTAATAGGCTTCGTCGCGGATCGAATACCAGCCTTCGTAGCGGTCGAGGTAGAGGTCGCCGTTCGCCTCCATCGCCTGCCAAAGCGCTTGGCTGGCCGCGTGGTGGCGATCTTCGGTCGTGCGGATGAAGTTGTCGTAAGTGATGTCAAGAGTGTCGAACAGGGCCTTGAAATGACCCGACATTTCATCGCACAGCGCGCGCGGCGTGGTGCCCAGCTCGCGTGCCTTTTGCGCCATTTTCAGGCCGTGTTCGTCGGTGCCGGTCTGGAAGCGGACTTCGCGTCCGCGGGCGCGCTGGAAACGGGCGATGACGTCGGCGGCGATCGTCTCGTAGGCATGGCCGATGTGCGGCTTGCCGTTGGGGTAATGGATCGCGGTGGTGATGTAATAGGGATCGGCCATCAGGCCCTGCTTCCTTCAGTGTCGGAGGTGGGCCAGCGGCCCTCACCCGCTCTCCTTAGGAGCGGCGGCGGCGGCCAGCAACCCGCCAATTTCGACCACCGCAAGCCCGGCATCGTAGTTCGCGAAAGGGATTTCCGCGCCGAAACGGGTGAGCCTCGCATGCGCCTCGATCAGGCGGGCCTGAAACGGGCGACTGGCGACGGGTGCCCGCTCCGCGCAGATCGAGCGGGCAAGTTCGACGCTCGCCAGAAGCCTCTCCCGGTCGGGGCGCGCGCCGATGGCGGCGGCCAGCGCGCCGCGCCGCGCGAAGTCGGGATCGCCCTGATCGACGATGCCGAGCAGTTCGCGGCGGATCGCGGCCAGATCGTTGTCGATGAAATCGAGCGCTGCTCCGGGCGAGCCATGCGCGGCGGCCACCGCCGCCTGCACGGTATCGGCCTTGGCGCCGGGGCGCTCGGACCCGACGACCTTCGCGACATCGCCGTCTGCCAAGGGCGCGAAACGCAAGGTCCGGCAGCGCGACCGCACCGTCGGCAGCAACCCACCCGGGCGATGCGACACGAGGAGAAACAGGGTGCCGACGGGCGGCTCTTCCAGGCTTTTCAGCAGCGCGTTGACGGCCGATTTTTCGAGATCGTCGGCGCTGTCGAAAATGATCACCCGCCGCGATCCGAGCGTCGGCCGCGTCGTCAATCGCCGCTGCATGGCGCGAACCTGATCGACGTTGATGTTGCGCTTGGTGGCGAAGGGCTTGCCATCCTCCCGCTTCTTCTCGTCCTCGGTCGAGGCGGGGGGGCGTTCGAGCAGTTGGATGTCAGGATGCTGCTCCGGCGCGGGTTGCGGCACACCGGGTTCGGCGACCAGCTCGGCGGCGGCGGCCATGGCGAATGTGGCCTTGCCCATGCCGCGCGCGCCGGTCAGCAGCCATCCATGGTGCATGCGCCCGCTGGCGGCTGCGGCGCGCCACTCCCGCCAGGCGTCCTCATGGCCGAGCATCGCGGTCATGGCAGGAGGTCCGCCAGCGCGGTCATCACCCGCTCGTGCACGGCATCGGGCAAGCCACCGGCGTCTACCATGGCGAACCGTTCGGGCTCTTGCGCCGCCAGTTCGCGGAAACGGCTGGCGACCTTGGCATGATAAGCCGCGTCGCGCCCCCCGATCCGGTCGCCCATCCCCGCATCGCGCGCGTCTGCCCGCCGGGCCGCCTCGTCCGCGCCCAGCTCGAGCAGGAGCGTCCGGTCGGGCAGGAGACCTTCGCTACCGATCGCGTGCAGCGCCATGACTTGCGCATCGCCGAGTGCGCCCGCACCGCCTTGATAGGCACGGCTTGAATCGAGATATCGGTCGCAAAGGACCCAGGTCCCGCTTTCGAGCGCCGGGCGGATCAGGTGCGAGACATGGTCGGCACGCGCCGCCGCGAACAGCAAGGCTTCCGCTCTTGCATTCCAGTCGTATTGCGGATCGAGCAAAAGCGTTCGCAGCGCCTCTGCGCCCGGAGTGCCGCCCGGCTCCCGGCTGACGACGTGCTGCACGCCGCGCGCTGCCAACGCCTCGCTCAAGAGGCGGATCTGGGTCGACTTGCCCGCGCCCTCGCCGCCCTCGAAAGTTATGAAGCGGGCATTCCTGGTAGTGTCGGCCCTGCTCATGTCACCAGCGAGAACAGGCCGTTGCGCATCCGCTGCCACCAGTTCGCCTCGGCCACGTCTTGCGTCGCGAGCAACGGCACCTCGCTCTTGACCCCGTCCGGCGTCTGGATGGTGAGCGAGGCGACCTGCTGCCCCTTCTTCACCGGGGCAGCCGCGGGGCCGAGGAAGCGGACCGCGACTTTCGCGTCGGCCGCCTTGCCCTGCGGCGCGGTCACGAAGACGGGTCTTGGCGAAGCGACTTCCACCGCGCGGTCCGCCCCGCCCTGCACTTCGACGTTCGCGACCGGCTGGTTTGCGCCGTAGAGCATCCTGGCATGCCAGGCGTCGAAGCCCCAGTTGATGAAATCGCGCGAGATCGCCTTGCGCGCGGCCCCGCTCTCGGTCCCGCCGACAACCATCACCAGCCGCCGCCCATTGCGCTGCGCCGAACCGACAAACCCATATCCGGCCTCGTTCGTGAAGCCGGTCTTCAGGCCGTCCGCCCCCTCCACCGCATCGAGAATCGGGTTGCGGTTATGCTGCTGGATGCCGTTCCATTCGAAGTTGCGGATGCCGAAATAGCGTTCGTACTTGCCGGGATGCCGGGTGATGATCGCGCGGGCCAGCGTCGCGAGGTCGCGGGCGCTGGTATAAGTGCGGCCCTGGTCCGGCCAGCCGTTCGGCGTTCCGAAATGGCTGTCCTTCATGCCAAGCTCGCGCGCCTTGGCGTTCATCAGGTCGATCCAGTTGGGCACGCTGCCCGCCGCGCCTTCGGCCAGGACGACGCAGCCATCGTTGGCCGACACGGTGAGAATGCCCTTCAGCAGCGTGTCGACGGGAATGGCGGTACCGCGCGCGACGAACATCGACGATCCGGTGCCGCTCCATTCTTTGAACGCCTGGTCGCTGACCGGCATCCGCTGGGCCAACTGCAGCGTCCCTTCGTCCAGCATCTCGAACGCGGTATAAGCGGTCATCAGCTTGGTCAAAGACGCCGGCATGAAGCGGCGATCGGCTTCGCGGCTGAACAGCACCCGGCCCGAGCCGAGATCGATCATGATCGCCAGCGGCGCCCCTTCCAGCGAAGGCGGCGTCAGCGGCGCGGCATTGGCGGCAACGGGAGCCGCCCCTTGCGCACCCGTTGCGACCGGCGACAGCACGATGGCCATGGCCGCAGCGGCGGCAAGCGTGCGGGTCATCGCGGGACGGAAGCGGATCTTGCGGGCATCGAAGGTCATCGGGGCTGGCCGGAGTCCTGTTCTGGCACCGGTCCGCACGGGACCCTAGCGCCGGATTTCGTCTGCCAAGAGCCCTACCGAAAGGGCGTAATAGTTGGAACAGTTGTAATCCAGTATCACCCGGTAATTCCCGGTCAGCAGGTAGGCGGTCTGTCCCACCCCGTCCGGTTCCATCAGCACGGCCATCGTGGTGTCGGCCAGATAACCCTGCGGCCGCACGCCGAGCGCCTTCCACTCCGCCACGGTGCGCCACTGGCTGTGCCGGGCAAAGACGCGCGGACAGCGGGGCGAGACGAGCTGCGTCTTAAGCGAAGAGCGGTCGAAACCGGCGGGAACGGCGGCCTGCACGCCCCACGGTTCGCCCGGACGCCAACCGGCGGCCCGGAAGTAGGCTGCGATGGACGCAAGCGTATCGGCGCGACTGTTCCAGATATCGCGGGTGCCGTTGCCGTCGCCGTCCTGCGCCACGCGCAGCCAGACCGAAGGCAGGAACTGCGGATTGCCGATCGCCCCGGCCCAGCTTCCGGTCAGCTGCGAGCGGGACACTCCTCGATCCAGCATCTTGAGCGCGGCGACAAGTTCATTCTCGAACAGGGCGCGCCGGCGGCCTTCGTAAGCCAGTGTCGCCAGCGAACGGATCGTGTCGAAGTCGCCCTTGTAGGTCCCGTAGTTGGTCTCGTGCCCCCAGATCGCGACGATGATCTGGCCGGGCACCCCGTATTTCGCCTCGACTCCCGGGATCAGCGATGCGCTCGACGCGTAGGCGTTGCGCCCGCCGTTGATGCGCGCGCTGTCGACATGCTGGCGGCGATAGGGCTCGAACGGCGGCGAGATCGCGTTGGGATCGTAGGCCTGCGGCTTGTCCAGATCGATGACACGCTGGTTGATCGTGAGGCCCGACAGACCGGAGGCAATCGCCCGCTCCGAAACCCCCTCGGACCGGGCCCGCGCCGCCACTTGCTGCAGATAAGTTTCGAAGCCGGCCTGCGTGTAGACCTGCGCCTGCGCCGGAGCGGAGACCGCGACCGTCGCCGTTGCCAGGGCAAGTGATTGAAGAAGCGCGGTGAATCGGAAGCGTCGGATCATGCGGAGCAGCATGGCACATAGGACCGGGCCTGTGAATCCTTCGATGCGACGCATGCACGCATCCGCGTGACAGACCGAGCCGAACAGGCTAACGGCACCGCCACGGACAGGTGGCCGAGTGGTTTAAGGCAGCGGTCTTGAAAACCGCCGTGCGGGCAACCGTACCGTGGGTTCGAATCCCACCCTGTCCGCCACCGACACTCTCCAGTACCGCCGCGCATTGTGCGAAGCCGCCGTTTGCGGCATCCTGTCGTCGGGTCGGCGACGGGAGGTGCCAATGCGCTTACAATCCCTCATTCTCGCGACAAGCGGCGCGTTGATGGCGATCATGCCTTCGGTGGCGTTGGCGCAGGACGCGGCGGAATCGGCGATCATTCTGTCGGGAAGCGGGCAGACCGGGGGTGCGCAGCGTTCGCTCGGCAATTCCATCGCCGGGAGCATCAACCGGGCCAGCAGCGCCATCGCGACCACGCGGTCCTCCGGAAGAGCGGCGGCACCGGGAAATTCCCATGGCGCGGTGCAGGTCGGAGCGGCCATTCCGGCGGGTATCGATGCGCTGGAAGGGGTCGACGCGACCTCATACGCCCTGCCCGGCGGGGCGACGATCCGCACGACGGGCCGGCTCGATACCTCCGCTGGCGCCCGCTGCGTCAGCCAGTGCGAGCGCGTTGGCCAGGCCGCTAGAGACTGATCCGGATCAGCAGGCGCGGCGCTGCACGCGTTCCGGCAGGACGATCGGTTCGCGCCGGGTTACGCCCATGATGGCCGCGTGCCGCGCTTCGCGACCGATCTCCTCTATGTGCCGGTGTTCGATCGACTGGAGGAACCGCAAGCCGACGCTCTCGCCCTGGCGGACCCACCTGACCTCTGCAAACAGACGCTGCGAATTCGCGAAATGCAGTTCGACACGATCGCTCCTGCGCAAATGAAGGCGCGAGGAACGCAGCGCGCATCCTTCGCTGGACAAGTCGACGAGCGCGACCCTCTGAGCAAATCCGGGACCTGTTCGAACCCTGCATTCCCCATCGATCACATGGCGTTGTTCCTGGCGGCACTGCATCGTTTCGTCCCCCATTCGTATCGGCAACTTTCCGGCGAATGCCCATGACTGTGCCCCATCGGCGACGGCGTTTCAAATTTGGTAACCATGACCCCCCGCCGATTGTCCCGCAATCGGACGAACGGGGAACAGGCAGAGGCGATGCGTGTTTTCCCATCGAGGACGGCGGGATCACAGGAAGAGGAGGCGTACCGTGGAAGGCGTCAATCCCATCATCTGGGTCGCGATCGCGGCCGTTGCCATCATAGCCCTGCTGGTCTGGTACCTCAGCGCCCGGCGCCGCACCGCTCATCTGCGCGACACGTTCGGCGACGAATACGACCGCACCGTCGAGACTGTCGGCAGCGCGGGCAAGGCGGAAGCGGCCCTGGCCGAACGCGAACGCCGCGTCGCCGCGCTGGACATCCGGGCACTGACCACCACGGAGCGAGACGCTTTCGCGCACGACTGGAACGAGGCGAAGACCGTGTTCGTCGACAGCCCGCCCGAAGCCGTGCTGCGCGCCGATCGGCTCCTCGCCAAAGTCATGAAGACAAAGGGCTACCCGATGGCCGACTTCGATCGTCGCCACGAAGACCTGACGGTCGAACATGGCGATGTCGCCCGCCACTATCTGGCCGGGCACGAGATTGCCGAACGCCACTCGCGCGGTGATGCCTCTACCGAGGATCTGCGCCAGGCGATGATGCACTACGAAGCGCTGTTCGACAGGCTCGTCGCCGATGTCGACACGACCGCGGCAGTCGTGGATCGGCACGCGGTCGAACCCATGGCGGAGCGTCCCCTCGCCGACGAACGCCACGATTCAGCGCCCAGCCCCGCAGTTAGCCGCCGGGTCGAGGAGGTCCGCTGAGACCCGGGGCAGGTGGCGGTCAGTAGCCGGTGTATCGACCCGGCTTGTGATAGGCGAGAAGGATGCCGCTGACCGCCGCCACACTCATGATCGAGTAGATCGCCAGGTCGGACGGTATGACGATGACTGCCGCCACGATGATGGCGGCGTCGAGCGCGAAGCTCATCCAGCCCACGCTCCAGCCCTTTTTCTTCTGCAGCCACATCGACAGGATCGTCACGCCGCCGACCCCTGCCTTGTGGCGCAGCATGGCGAGGATTCCTGCGCCCGAGGCGGTGCCACCGGCAATCGCGGCGAAGGCGGGGTGGATCTGATCGATGCTCACCGACAGGCGAGTAACCGCAAGCCACATTGAGACAAGCCCGACCGCTGCGACCGACTTGAAAAAATATTCCTTACCCAGTGCCCTCCACGCCAGGAGGAAGAAAGGCATGTTGAGCAGCCAGAAGGCCGCATCGACGGTGACCGGAAGCAGGTATGACAGAAGCAGGGCGACCCCGCCCATGCCCGCCGTCACGATCCCGGCCGCCTTCATCAGGGTCAGGCCGATAGCCATCAGCAAGGAGCCGGTGGCGAGGCCGTAGATGTCCTCGGCCAGCGAATGCGGCTTTGCTTCGGGAGCCGCGGCTACGACAGGTTCTTCCATCCGCCGCGACTAGCCGCAGCGAGGGCGCGGTTACAAGCGCAGCGCTATTGTGTCAGTTGAAAGACCGGCTCACGCAACCCGTCGGAAGGATCTGGCACCGTATCGTCGGCGATCTGTCGGGGCTGGTGAAGGCGATCAAGCTGGCGAAGCGCGGGCTTCGTTTCCCAGTTCGGCAGCGTTTCGTGATCGGAAATCTCAAACTCCATCGACCTGCTCCTCTCTCGGTCTTTTAACACCGAAAAAGCAGCAAAAGTGGTCCGGTTCCCGGCACTGCGACCGAACGATTGGCCGCAGCGCCAGAATGTTCGATCCGTCAGATATGGATGGCCCGGCCATAGGCGGCGAGCACCGCCTCGTGCATGGATTCGCTGATCGTCGGGTGCGGGAAGACGGTTTGCATCAGTTCGGCTTCGGTCGTCTCCAGCGTCTTGCCGACGACATAGCCCTGGATCATTTCGGTCACTTCCGCACCGATCATGTGCGCGCCCAGCAGTTCGCCGGTCTTGGCATCGAAGACGGTCTTCACGAAGCCTTCGGGTTCACCCAGCGCAATGGCCTTGCCGTTGCCGATGAACGGGAACGTGCCGGCCTTCACCTCGTAACCCGCTTCCCTGGCCTTGTCCTCGGTCATGCCGACGCTGGCGATCTGCGGGTGGCAATAAGTGCAGCCCGGGATGTTGTTGCGATCGAGCCCGTGCGGGTGGACATCCTTGTTGCCGAGTTCCTTGGCGATGGCTTCGGCGGCGGTAACGCCTTCGTGGCTCGCCTTGTGCGCCAGCCACGGCCCGGGCGTGCAGTCGCCGATGGCCCAGAGCCCTGCGACGCCGGTGCGGCCCAGATCGTCGATCTGGATGAACCCGCGGTCGAGCTTGGCGCCGACGGCTTCCAGCCCGATATTCTCGGTATTCGGCACAATGCCTACGGCGGAGATGACATGGCTGAATTCGTGGTCGGCGACCTTGCCGTCCTTGCCCTTGATCTTGGCCTTCACGCCGCTCGCCGAAGTCTCGATGGCTTCCACGCCTGCGCCGGTCATGATCGTCATGCCCTGCTTGACCAGCGCCTTCTCGAGGAAGGCCGACACGTCCTTGTCCTCGACCGGCACGATACGGTCGAGCATCTCGACCACGGTGACGTCGACGCCCATGTCGTTGTAGAAGCTGGCGAACTCGATGCCGATCGCACCCGATCCCATGACCAAAAGCTTGGTCGGCATCTCCCTGGGCGTCATCGCGTGGCGGTAAGTCCAGATCCGCTCACCGTCCGCCTTGGCAAAGGGCAGTTCGCGTGCGCGTGCGCCAGTGGCGACGATCACGTGCTTGGCGCTGATCGTCTCGGCCCCGTCCTTGCCCTTGACCTCGACGCTGGTGGCGGACTTCAGCGTCCCCTCGCCCATGTGCACCGTGATCTTGTTCTTCTTCATCAGGTGGGTGACGCCCTTGTTCAGCTGCGAGGCAACGGCCCGGCTGCGCTTCACGATGGCATCGAGATCCGCCTCGATCGTGCCGGCGACCTTCAGGCCATAGGAACCGGCGTGTTCCATGAAATGCTTGATCTCGGCCGAGCGCAGCAGCGCCTTGGTCGGGATGCAGCCCCAGTTGAGGCAGATGCCGCCCAGCAGTTCGCGTTCCACAATCGCGGTCTTGAGGCCAAGCTGTGCAGCGCGGATCGCGGCGACATATCCGCCGGGGCCCGAACCGAGGACGATCACGTCATAGCTTGCCGACATTTCAAAGCTCCTGCCCAGTATTCAGCGCCGGGCGGTCTGTCACCGCGCGCGGGCGCCCTGTTTCATCAATGACCACGAATGTGAAGCTGCCAGCGCAGACCTCCTTCGTCGCCTCACCGTTACGTTCGCGCGATATGCCGCGAACCTCTATATTGAGAGAGGTCCGCCCCTCGCGCACGATATTCGCATAGATCGACAGTTCGTCCCCCACCGCCATCGCGCCGGGAAAGCGGAAATCGGTCGCCCCGATCACCACCGCCGTCCCGTGCGCATGGCGCGAGGCGAGCGAACCCGCGCCCAGTGCCATCTGGCTCATCAACCAGCCGCCGAACACGCCCCCATAGGGATTGGTGTCGGCAGGCATGGCGGTCACGCGGATCATGGGCTGTTCGCCCACGTCGATCATCAGGCGAGCAGCCCCAGCGGCTTCTCGACCAGGTCCTTGAACACCTGCATCAGCTGCGCGCCGTCCGCCCCGTCGATGGCGCGGTGGTCGAAGCTGCCGGTGGCGGACATGACGGTCGCGATCTGCAGCGTGTCATCGATCACATAGGGCCGCTTCTCGCCCGCGCCGATGGCCATGATCATGCCCTGCGGCGGATTGATCACCGCCTCGAACTGCTTGATCCCGTACATGCCCATGTTCGACAGGCTGGCGGTGCCGCCCTGGAACTCGTGCGGGGCCAGCTTGCCGTCGCGGGCGCGGGCGGCAAGGTCCTTCATCTCGGTGCTGATCTTGGAGATCGTCTTCTCGCCCGCGTCGACGACGATGGGCGTGATCAGGCCCGCCGGGATTGACACCGCGACCGAGATATCGGCGCGGCCGAAGCTCAAGAGCTGGTCGCCCGCGAACTGCACGTTGCACTTGGGCACGGCCAGCAGCGATTTCGCAAGCGCCTTGATCAGCAGGTCGTTGACCGACAGCTTCACGCCGCTGCTCGACAGGCTGTCGTTGAGCTCGGCCCGCAGCTTGAGCAGGGCGTCGAGGCGCACGTCCACGGTCAGGTAGATGTGCGGCACCTGCTGCTTCGATTCGGTCAGGCGGCGGGCGATGGTCTTGCGCATGTTCGACAGCTTTTCCGCGGTGTGCGGAATGTCGGACGCGGTTGAGGCGGCGGGGGCCGGCGCAGCGGCGGCAGGAGCGGACGCGGGTGCCGAAGCGGCGGCAGCTCCGGGCTTCGCGTTCTCCACGTCGGCCTTCACGATGCGGCCATTGGGGCCCGAACCAGTGATGCCGGCAAGGTCGATGCCCTTGCCCTCGGCAATGCGCTTGGCCAGCGGCGAGGCCAGCACGCGGCTGCCCGACGTTGCCGGAGCAGCAGCCGTCGCCGCGGAAGCGGCATCGGCCTTGGCGGCAGGTGCGGGCGCTGCGGGGGCAGCCGGAGCCTCGGGCGCGGCAGGCGCTTCGGGCGCTTTCGGTGCGACAGGGGCCGCAACCACGCTCTCGGCATCCTCGCCGTCTTCGGCCAGGGTTGCGATCACGGTGCCGACCTTCACGTTCTCGGTGCCTGCCTCGATGGCGATTTCGGCGACGATTCCCTCGTCGATCGACTCGAATTCCATGGTCGCCTTGTCGGTCTCGATCTCGGCGATCACGTCGCCCGGTTCGATCTTGTCACCCTTTTTCACCAGCCACTTGGCAAGGGTGCCCTCCTCCATGGTCGGAGAGAGCGCAGGCATCTTCAGTTGGATCGCCATCGGTATCCTTAGTACGCGTGAGGGAGAACTTATCTTTTGCCGGGGTTTTGCGCAGCATCGCCGCGTGGGTCAAGGCCGCGCCGCGTGCTTTTTCTTGCCAAGAGATGAACAGTGGCGCAACCATCGCGCCCGTGACCACACCCCCTGCATCGAAGGCCTGAACATGCGCGTCTACCTTGTCATCATGGACGAGACGCCGGAGGCCCGTGTCGCCCTTCGCTTCGCATCGCGCCGCGCCGCCAAGACGCAGGGCGCGGTCCACATCATCGCGCTGGTGCCCAAGCAGCAGTTCGTTGCGTTCGGCGGGGTCCAGGCCACCATCGAGGACGAGGCGAAGAGCCGCGCCGAAGTGCTGGTCATGGCGGCTGCGGGCAACCTCTTCAGCGAAAGCGGGCGCATGCCGACGATCTCGGTGAAAGTGGGCGACGGGGCCAAGGTCGTGGCCGATTACCTGTCCGAACACGGCGAAGTCGCCGCGCTGGTGCTGGGCGCCGCGGCCGAAGGCACGCCCGGCCCGTTGATCAGCCACTTCACCGGCACGCGTGCGGGCCAGCTCCCCTGCCCCTTGATGATCGTGCCGGGCGGGCTGTCCGACGAAGCGATCGACGCGCTCAGCTAAACGGTCATTTCCGCTTGCCGCTGTGCCGGATGTTGCCGGGGCGGCCGCGCTTGCCCTGCAGATAGCCGGTCTTGTTCTGGCGCTTGGGCCCGCTCTTGTTCTGGGGCTTGCCCTGGAAACGGTTGCCGCGCGGTTCGATGCGGCCCTCGAATTCCGGCGGCTCGAACTTCAACGCACCGGTCAGCGGGTTCGCTTCGGCCAAGCGCAATTTCAGGCGATCGCCGCTGCGGTATTCGATGCCGCTATGCTCGCCGCGCAGCACTTGCGCACGCTCGTCGTAGTGGAAGCGTTCGTCGCCCAGCACCGACACCGGGACAAGTCCGTCACCGCCGAAGCCGAGGATGGTGGCGAACAGGCCGAACTTCTGCACGCCGGTGACGCGGGTGTCGAAAGTCTCGCCGACTTTGCCCGACAGCCATGCCGCGACATAGCGGTCGATGGTGTCGCGCTCCGCCTCCATCGCGCGGCGTTCGGTCTGGCTGATCGCCTCGGTCACGCGGTCGAGCGAGGCGCGGTCGCGATCCGACAGGCCCGAATGCGCCGGGATCGAATAGTCCTTGGGTCGCGGCTGTTCCAGCCCGTAGGCATCGACCAGCGCACGGTGGACCAAGAGATCAGAATAACGGCGGATCGGCGAAGTGAAGTGCGCGTAGGAACCGAGCGCCAGTCCGAAGTGCCCGGCATTGCGCGGCCCGTAATAGGCCTGCGTCTGGCTGCGCAGCACCTGCTCCATGATCAGCGCCTTTTCCGCCTCGTCCGCCACATCCTTGATCAGGCGGTTGAACAGCGACGGCGTGATGACCTGGCCCAGCGCCAGCTTGCGGTCCATTGTCGCCAGATAATCCTTGAGCGACATCAGCTTCTCGCGGCTCGGCGGTTCGTGGACGCGGTAGACCACCGGCGCGGCCTTCGCCTCCAGCGCCTTGGCGGCGGCGACGTTGGCGGCGATCATGAATTCCTCGACCACGCGGTGCGCGTCGAGCCGCTCGCGCACCGCGACTTCGGCGATGCGGCCCTTTTCGTCGAGCACCACGCGCCGTTCGGGCAGGTCGAGATCGAGCGGATCGCGGGCCTCGCGCGCGGCATGCAGCACCTTCCAGCAGCCCCAGAGATGCTGGAGATGTTCGGCGGCGCTGCCATCGTCGATCCGGGCCTGCGCATCTTCATACGCGATGACTTCGGCGATCTGGACGATGGCGCGGGTGAACCGCCAGTCGCGCACCCGGCCTTCGCGGTCGATGGTCATGTGGCAGGCCATCGCGGCCCGCGCCTCGCCCTCACCCAGCGAGCAGACCTCGGCGGACAGGATGTGCGGCAGCATCGGCACGACGCGGTCGGGGAAGTAGACCGAGTTGCCACGCTTACGCGCTTCGCGGTCCACGCCGGAACCGGGGCGGACGTAGAACGACACGTCGGCGATGGCGACGATCGCCTTCCAGCCGCCCTCGTTCTGCGGATCGTCGTCGGGCGCGGCCCAGATCGCGTCGTCGTGGTCGCGCGCATCGGCGGGATCGATCGCCACGATAGGAACCGCGCGCAGGTCTTCGCGCCGGTCCTCGCTCAGCGGCAGTTTCGCGACGAGGTCGGCCTCGTCCAGCGTTTCCTGGTCGAAGATGTGCGGGATATTGTGCTTGTGGATCGCGATCAGGCTGTAGCTCCTGGGCGCAAGCGGATCGCCGAGCACTTCCAGCACCTTCACGCCCGAACGCGGCGATTTACCCGCCGGTTCGGCGAGGACCAACTGGCCCTTTTCGGCCCCGCTCAGATCGGCGACCGGCAGCGAAGAGCGCACCGACTTGTCGACCGGGGCGAGCCAGCCCTTGCCGCTGCCGTCGATCTCGATGATGCCCATCAGGCTTTCGTGCGACTGCGGCAACTTCTTCATCGGGTGGCCGATATAGCCGGTGCCGGTCTCCTCGGTCCGGGCTAGGACCCGGTCGCCCTTGCGCAGCGCCGGCATCGGGCGCTGGGCCGCCTTGCCCTTCCCCTTGCCCCGGCTCTCGATCAGGCGGATCTTCGGCGGGGGCACGGCGTCTTCGGGCTGCCACGCATCGGGGATGGCGATGGCCTCGCCCTCCTCGATGTCGACGACGCGCAGAACCGTCACCTTGGGCACCCCGCCCATCTGGTGAAACGCGGTGCGATTGCCGTCGATCAGCCCCTCGTCGGCCATGTCCTTGAGCAGCGCCTTGAGCGCGATCTTCTCCTGCCCCTGCAGACCGAAGGCGCGCGCGATCTCTCGCTTCCCGGCGGGCGTATCGGAGTTGCGGATGAAGTCCATGACCTGCTCCTTGCTGGGCAGGCCGGGGGTGTAGTGCGGATGCTTGGGACGCTTCGGGGGCTGGGCCATGTCCGCCATGTGAGCGCGCAGGCGCATCAGCGCAAGGTGCAATCCCCCGCCGGATGCCGCGGGCGGCGAACGAATGGATTGTCGGCCCGTTCGCGCCGGGCTAAATGGTTGCAGGTAAAACCAGTCTCACATCCCATTTCGCAGCCCATGAGGAAGCGACCAGCCCGATGACCCAGTTCGTTCCCGCCGATATCCTCCGCGCCCGTTTCAGCGCCGCCATGTCGGCGATGTACCGCGACGAGGTGCCGCTCTACGCCGATCTCCTCGCCATCGTCGCCGACGTCAACGCGCGGGTCGAGCCGGACCTTGCCAGCAGGGACGCAGGACGCATGGCGCAGGAACGCCACGGCGCCATTCGCGTCGGCACAGGTGCGGAACTGGCGCAGATGCGGCGGCTGTTCGCGGTGCTCGGCATGCAGCCGGTGGGTTATTACGATCTGGGGCCTGCGGGCCTGCCGGTCCACTCCACCGCCTTTCGCCCGGTTACGGCCGCATCGCTGGCGGCCAATCCGTTCCGCATGTTCTGCTCGCTGCTACGGCTCGATCTCATCGACGATGCGGCGCTGCGCGATCGCGCGGCGGAGGCGTTGCACGCCCGCCGGATCTGTTCCGAACGGCTGCTCGACCTGATGGCAATGGCCGAGGAACAGGGCGGCCTTGCCACCGCCGACGCGGATGCTTTCCTGGCCGAGGCGCTGGAAGTGTTCCGCTGGCACGCGGGCGCGCAGGTAAGCGCCGCCGATTATGGCGATCTGCGCCAGCAGCACCCGCTGATCGCCGACATCGTCTGCTTCAAGGGGCCGCACATCAACCACCTCACCCCGCGCACGGTCGATATCGATGCCGCGCAGGCCGAGATGATCGCGCGCGGTATCGACGCCAAGGATCGGATCGAAGGGCCGCCGCGTCGCAAATGCCCGATCCTGCTGCGGCAGACGAGCTTCAAGGCCTTGTCCGAACAGGTCCGCTTTGCCGATGGTACGGGCGGCGCGCACACCGCGCGGTTCGGAGAGATCGAGCAGCGCGGCGCAGCCCTGACCCCGAAGGGCCGCGACCTCTACGACCGCTGCCTCGCCGATGCGAGCGCGGCGGGAGGCGATTACGAGGCCGCGCTGGCTTCCGCCTTTGCCCCCTTCCCCGACGACTGGGACGCGATGCGCGAGGCCGGGCTCGCCTATTTCCGCACCGGGCCGGACGGTGCCGAGCCTCTGATATGGGAGGATTTCCTGCCGGTCAGCGCGGCGGGCATCTTCCGCTCCAACCTCGGCGACGGCGCGAAGGACAGCAGGGCATGGGGCGGCAGCCAGTCCGCCTTCGAACAGGCGCTGGGCGCGCCCGTGGCCGACATGTTCGCGCTCTACGCGGCGCAGGCCGAGCGGCCCGTCACCGCGTAATCGCGCAGCCTAGTACGAGCGGCCCACGTAGATCGTCTGGACCGCCGGTTCGCCGGTGAAGAAGCACGCGCCTTCCGGCTTGTCCTCATTGAGCGGGGTGTTGCGGATGGTGAGCTTCAGTGTCTTGAGCTGTTCCACCACGGCATCGAGCGCCGCGCCGGTCGGCTTCGACCAGGCGACCTTGACCCAGCCGGGCCTGGCCGTCGTCTCGAAATAGTGGGCCATGGCGGCAAAGTCGGCGATGTCGCAGCGGATCGCCTCGTCCCGGCGCTGTTTGGCCTGATCGAACAGGGTCTGCTGGATATCCTCCAGCGTCCCGGCGGCGGCAAACAGGAAATCGTCGCGTTCGGCGAAGTCGAAATCGGTCTTGCCATCCTCGCGCCACAGGCGATCGCGGCGCAGCACGGCGACCTTGCCGTTCTCCATGTCGCGGGGCCCCACCTCGACGATGATCGGTGCGCCCTTGCGCACCCAGTCCCAGCGCTTCTGCGCGACCTTGCCCGGCTTGGTGTCGAGCAGGACCCGCAGCGGTTCGCGGAAAGCCATCTGGTCGAGCAGCGTCCTGCGGATCTTGTCGCAGTAATCGAGGATTTCGCTGTCGCCGTCGTTATCGCGCAGCATCGGCAGGATCACGATCTGGTGCGGCGCTATGCGCGGCGGTACACGCAGGCCATCGTCGTCGCCATGGGTCATGACGAGGCCACCGATCATGCGGGTCGACATGCCGAAGCTGGTGGTGTGCGCCAGCGCCTGCTGCCCGTTCTGATCCTGGTAGCGGATGTTCGCCGCCTCGGCGAAACCGGTGCCCAGGTAGTGCGAGGTGCCCGCCTGCAGCGCCTTGCCGTCCTGCATCAT
>CAYRLC010000021.1:0-11181 GCA_964424995.1 uncultured Croceicoccus sp. | reverse complement strand
GAATAAGTCGCGACGGCCCCCGGGAACCGCTCGTTCTCCGGCTTTTCACCGGCAATGACCGGCATCGCGACGACCTCTTCCGCGAACTTGCGATACATCTCGAGCGAGCGGAGCGTGTGCGCCAGCGCATCCTCGCGGTCCGTGTGGGCGGTGTGCCCTTCCTGCCAGAGAAATTCGCTGGTGCGCAGGAACATGCGGGTGCGCATTTCCCAGCGCACGACATTGGCCCACTGGTTGATCAGCAGCGGCAGATCGCGCCACGACTGCACCCAGCGGCTCATCGCCTCGCCGATCACCGTTTCCGACGTCGGACGGACCACCAGCGGCTCTTCCAGCTTCGCTTCGGGATCGACGACGAGAGTGCCGCCCTCCGACTTCAGGCGATGGTGCGTGACGACCGCCATCTCCTTGGCGAAGCCGTCGACGTGATCGGCCTCCTTCGCGAAATAGGACAGCGGGATGAACAGCGGGAAGTAGCAGTTGTCGTGCCCCGACGCCTTGATCTCGTCGTCGAGCAGGCGCTGGATGCGTTCCCAGATGCCCCAGCCCCACGGCTTGATCACCATGCAGCCGCGCACGCCCGATTCCTCGGCCATGTCGGCCTGGGCGATGACGGCCTGGTACCATGCGGCGAAGTCGGCTTCGCGGGTGACGTCGAGGGCGTGACGGATGGCGGTGTTGGACATGAGGGGAACTGGGGGCCTTCTGGCTGCTGGACAGTGGGGTCTTCAAAAGCATTCGGGGCAGCCGCAGCCACCCCGTCCGCCGGTCTGCCGCGCACTATTGCGCGCGGCGCCGTTTGCCAAGCGGGCTTACTTGCCCAGCTTGTCGAGCTGCTTCTGCATCTCGGCCATCTGGCGGCGCAGAAGGTCGATGTCGTCGCCCTTCTTCTCCGGCTCCGGCGTTGCTTCGGCGGGTGTGCCCATGGCGGGACGGCCGGCCATGAAAGCCTCCGTCGCGGCCTGGAACATCGCCATGTTCTGCTGCGCCAGCTTAGCCAGCGGGTTGGTGCCGAGGCTGTCTTCCAGCGCCTTGCGCATCTTCAGCTGGTTGTCGCGGAAATGCTGCATCGACATTTCGAGGTAGTGCGGGATCATCGACTGCATCGAATTGCCGTACATGCCGATGAGATCACGCAGGAAGCTGACCGGCAGCATCTGCGAGCCGCCCGCCTCTTCGTCCATGATGATCTGGGTCAGGATCTGGTGCGTGATATCGGCGCCGCTCTTGGCATCGATGACCTGGAAATCGACACCGTTCCGGGTCATTTCGGCGAGATGTTCCAGCGTGATGTAGCTGGACGAGTCGGTGTTGTAGAGACGCCGGTTCGCGTATTTCTTGATGATGATCACGTCATCCGCTTTGTCAGATCCAGCCACAGATATCCGCGCCTCCGTTAAAGTGCAGCTGCGATGCTGCAAGTTTGCTGCAACCGCTATTAGCACATGCACAATGAACAGGCCAAGCGAATAGCAGTTGCGGCTAGCTAATCGACCGATCCGATCATGGCCGCGCTGACTCTTCGCTTCGGCGAAAACGTTGGCCCATCGTGGTGAGCAGCTCGTATTGGGTGAGGCCCGTGATCCTCGCCGCTTCGGGCAGGTCGTAATCCACCGTCACCCAGTCGCCCTCGGCCAATTCCGGTGCGGCGGTGAGGTCGATCGCGGTCATGTCCATCGACACGAGGCCCAGCACCGGCAGCACCGCGTCGCCGTGGCGCATGGCCCCCTTCCCGCTCCAGCAGCGCAGATAGCCATCGGCATAGCCAAGAGACACGATGCCGACCCGCGTGTCGCGTGCTGCGCAATATGTCGCGCCATATCCAACCGTTTCCCCGGCCGGGACCATGCGCACCTGGATGATCGCCGCCTCGGGATAGGCGACCTGCCTGATTCGGCCGTTCATGGCAGCCACCGGGACGCCGCCGTAAAGCGCGATCCCCGGTCGGGTCATGTCGAACCGGAATGCCTCGCCCAGTGCGATGCCCGCACTGTTGGCCAGGCTTGCCCGGCGATGGGGCACGGCGGCGACAACATCGGCAAACGCCGCGCGCTGCCGCTCGTTCATCGCGCTGTCCTCGTCGGCGCAGGCGAGGTGCGACATCAGCGTGTGGACCGGCAGCGCACCGATCGCGGGATCGGCCAGATCCTCCGGCCTGATTCCGAGCCGGTTCATTCCGGTATCGACCATCAGGTCGCATGCCCCGCCCCCGCCCTGCTGCCAGAGATGGACCTGAGCCAGGCTGTTCAGAACCGGACGGACCCCCGTCGCCCGCGCATAGGCGCAATCGGCGGCGGTGATCGGGCCGTGCAGCACCGCCAGCGACGCGGCATCCGTATGGCGCAGCGCGTCGGCGACTTCGCACCAGTGCGCGACATAGAAATCACGACATCCCGCACCGATCAGCGCAGGCATCGCGCGGTGGATGCCGATGCCATAGGCGTCTGCCTTGACCGCAGCAGCGGTCGCCGCGCTTCCGCTCATGCCGTGGAGGGTGCGCCAGTTGGCAGCCAGCGCATCGGTGTCGACACGCAGACGAAGCGCCGGCGGTGGGGGTACGGGAAGATCGGGCATCAGGTCGCCGGAACGTCATCCTCGAAATCGCGCGGCGGGCCGGACTTGAGGCCCCATGCCGTGACCACCAAGGCAAAGGCGACGAAGAACCAAGTGTACCACAGGCCGGAGTAAGCATCCCCGGTGCGCGCGATGATGTAGCCCGCGATGAGCGGCAGGAACCCGCCAAAGTAGCCCGCGCCAATGTGATAGGGGATCGACATCGAGCTGTAGCGGATGCGGGTCGGGAACATCTCGCTCAGGAGAGCGGCGACCGGGCCGTAATTGGAGGCGGAGAGGAAACCCAGCACCAGCAGCAGTCCGAAAATGCCGACGAGGTTGGCAAATGGCGGCACCTGCTTGTCGAGCGAGTAGCCACCCTTGGTGAGTTCACCTTCGACCAGCGCCTTGCGTGCCGCGATATCGCCAAGATCGGCATCGGACAGGTCGACCGTCCGCGCACCGATGCCGAGTTCGAGCCGTTCACCCTGACGCAGTTCGTAGGGTACGCCGGCGGCGGTGACGCTCTCCATCACTTTCCCACAAGGCGATTGCGCCTCGCCGATCAGGTCGCCGAAGGGATTGTAGGTGCAGGCCGGGCCCGTGATGGTCACCGGCGCGGCCACAGCCGCCTGCTTGAGACCCGGATTGGCCAGGGCGCCGATGCCCCACATGACCGGGAACAATAGAATGAGGATGGCGAAATTGCCCCAGACGATCGGCTTCTTGCGGCCCACCCGATCGGATATCCGCCCGATGAGGAGGTAGAAGCCCATGCTCACGAGCGCCGCGCAGAGCAGCAGCATCTCGACCGTGAAGTCGTCGACCCGCATCGGCCCCTTGAGGAACGACAGGGTGGAGAAGAACGCGGTATACCAGATCGTGGTCAGGCCCGCCGTCACGCCGAGGGCGATGAAGATACGCTTCAGGTTGCCGGGGTAGGTGAAGCTTTCGACGAAGGGATTGCCCGAGGTTTCGCCAGCGGCCTTCATCGCCTTGAACACCGGGCTTTCCGACAGCTTCAGGCGCATCCACAGCGATGCCGCCAGCAGCAGCAGCGACAGCAGGAACGGCACGCGCCAGCCCCAGGCCGCAAAGGCGTCGGCGGGGATCAGCGTGCGGCACAGCAGCACCACGACGATCGACATGACGAAGCCGCCGACGACGCTGGCCTGAATGAACGAGGTGAAGAACCCGCGTCGTTCGGGCGGCGCGTGTTCGGCAACGTAGATCGCCGCGCCGCCGTACTCACCGCCCAGGGCCAGTCCCTGAAGGATGCGCAAGGCGATGACGATCAGCGGCGCGGCCAGGCCGATGCTATCGGCAGACGGGATAAGGCCGACGCCCGCCGTGGCCACGCCCATCAGCGTCACGGTGACGAGAAAGGTGTACTTGCGCCCCAGCTTGTCGCCCAGATAGCCGAAGAGGATCGCGCCGAGCGGGCGGAAACCGAAGCCGATCGCGAAGCCTGCCCAGACCAGCAGCGTCTGCAGGATGGCATTATCGCCGGGAAAGAAAGCCGCGCCGATCAGCGCCGACAGAGTGCCGTAGATGAAGAAGTCGTACCATTCGAAGATGGTGCCGACCGAGGATGCACCGACGACAAGGCGCATTTCCCCTGCCGTCATCTCGCGCCCGTCCACGGTGGTGGTTGCTGCCTCTGCCATCGCTTGCCTTCCCTCGGGCCATCGGCAGGCCCGTGCCATACCGGACCCGTGCGCAACGCCTTATGCCGCTTCGCCCCGCCTTGCCAAGCGGGCGCGTTGCGCGATCCTCAACTGGTTTGGCGCAGATCGGCTTGAAGGGCGGCGCAGGCGGCATCCCAGGCGAGCATCATCGCCCCGTGCCGTGCCGGATAGTCGCGGGCTGCCGCCACCAGCGACAGGCCAGGCCATGCGGGCATCTCGGCTTGTCCCGCGAGCCACCGGGCGATCGCGGCGCGTGCCTGGTCGATCTCTGCAGGGGTCAGGCCTACGACATGATCGGCAAAGACGGCCGCGCTCGCCTGCCCGATGGCGCAAGCGCGCGAGGCCATGCCGACATCCGTGACCCTGCCATTATCGTCCAATGCAAGCCCGACCTCGATCCGGCTGCCGCAGCTGGGTGAGCGGGCCTCGCCGCGTAAACCCAGATCGCCGCGTAGCGGGCGTTCGGCCAGCGATACGGCAGCGGCTAGGACCTCCGGCGTATAGAGCCGGTGCCCGCTCACGCCCCGCTTTCCGCGGCGTCGGTCAGTTCTTCCTCCGCCTTGTCGCGGCGCAGGCTGTCCATGATCTCCTCGCGCCGCTCGGACATGGTGGTGACAAGCGCGCTGCTGGCGGCGTTGATGAAGGGATAAGTCCGGGCATCCTTCACCCAGTCGGGCCGCCCCTCCGCGCTCCACACCGTGTCGTAGCCCAGCGTGACGATGGAGAAAGTGAGGACGACCATCACCAGCCCCTTCAGCAAGCCGAAGCCGAGGCCGAGAATGCGGTCGATGAAGCCGAGCGGCGAATTGCGTGCCTTGTTGCCCAGCCACTTGGCGGTCAGGCGCAGCGCGAAGATCGGCACGATCAACAGGATGAGAAACGCGATCAACGCCGCATTGGTCGCATTATCGCGGAAGAAGGCCGTGATGAGATCGGTAAGCGGCGTGTGAAAGAGATAGATCGCGACGATCGCCGCCACCCACGCGGCGAGCGCCAGCACCTCGTGCACGAAACCGCGCGACAGGCCGCCCAGCCCGCCGAGCACGATCACCACCAGTACTGCGATATCGAATAGGGTCATGCCGCCGGTCGCTATGGATTGGTCACGATACGGTCAACGAGATTAAGCAGACCTGTCAGTCCTTGGTAATCCATGCCGGGCTGCGCGTTAACCTTGTCCACTGCTTCGCGCGGGCCACTGGCCTTTTCGAAGCCAAGCTTGGCCGATTCCTTCAACCGGATGCCGGCATGGGCGACCGGCCGGATCTCGCCCGCCAGCGAAACTTCCCCGAACCACACCGATCGCGATGGCAGCGCGCGATCGGCCAGCGCGGACACCAGCGCAGCGGCGACGGCAAGATCGGCGGCCGGATCGGTCAGGCGATAGCCGCCCGCGACGTTGAGATAGACTTCGGCGGTCGAGAAACTCAGCCCGCAACGCGCCTCCAGCACCGCCAGCAGCATGGCGAGACGCCCGCTGTCCCAACCCACGACGGCACGCCGGGGCGTGGCGCCCGATTGCAGGCGGACGATCAGCGCCTGGATCTCGACAAGGACCGGACGCGTGCCTTCCAGCGCCGGGAACACCGCACTGCCCGCCAGCGGTTCGTCCCGGCCCGACAGGAACAGGCTGGACGGGTTCGACACTTCGGCAAGCCCATGCCCCTCCATCGCGAAGACACCGATCTCGTCGACCGCGCCGAACCGGTTCTTGAGCGCGCGTAGCACCCGGAACTGGTGCGAACGCTCACCCTCGAAGCTCATCACCACGTCGACCATGTGTTCCAGCACGCGCGGCCCGGCGATGTTGCCGTCCTTGGTGACGTGGCCCACCATGACCAGCGCCGTCCCGCTCGACTTGGCGAAACGGATCAGTTCGAGCGCACAGCCGCGTACCTGGCTGACGGTTCCGGGCGCACCCTCGATCTGGTCCGAATGCATGGTCTGGATCGAATCGATCACCAGAAGATCTGCCGGCTCCATGTCGCCCAGCGTCGTCAGGATATCGCGCACCGAGGTCGCCGAGGCGAGCCTGATCGGCGCGTCGGCCATGCCCAGCCGTTCGGCGCGCAGGCGCACCTGCCCGGCCGCTTCCTCACCGCTGATATAGACGACGCTGCCCCCGGTGCGGGCGATCGACGCCGCCGTCTGCAGCAGGAGCGTGGACTTGCCGATACCGGGATCTCCGCCCATCAGGACCGCGCTGCCCGGCACCAGCCCACCGCCCAGCGCCCGGTCGAATTCCGCAAGGCCGGTCTTGCGCCGAACCGGTAGAGGCGCGGGGGTATCGAGAGGGACGAATTCGATCCGCCGCCCGCCCCCGGAAAGGTCGTGCTTGGCCGAAAAAACGGTCTCCGCCGCCTCCTCCGCCAGCGTGTTCCATTCCGCGCAATCGGCGCACTGCCCCTGCCAGCGGTGGGTCACACTGCCACAGGCCTGGCAGACGTATCGACGTTTGGGTTTCGCCATCGCCCTTGGGGTATAAGGAACATTTCCGGAACGCAAGTGGACAAGTTTCGCTTTGACCATTCCGCTTTGCCTGTATCAATGGCGTCATGCGGGAGAAGGAACTGCGCATCGCCCTCGTCTGCTACGGCGGGGTCAGCCTTGCGGTCTACATGCACGGCGTCACCAAGGAGGTGCTGAAGATCGCCGAGGCGAGCCGCGCGTTCCGCGACGGCCTGCCGCCGCCGCCCGGATCGCCGGGCGCCTATCATCGCCTGCTGTCGGCCATCGCAAGCCATGGCAACACCCGGCTGCGGGTCATTCCTGACATCCTTTCGGGCACGAGCGCGGGCGGCATGAACGCCATCTTCCTGGCCGAAGCGCTGCTGACCGGGCGCTCGCTCGACACGCTGACCCGGCTCTGGCTGGAATGTGCAGACAGCGACGTGCTCCTCGCGCCCGAGGCCCGGCCCGGCCATCGCTTCACCAAGGCATGGGCACAGCCGCTGGTCGAATGGACTCTGCGCCGGCCCGGCAATGCGGTGTCGCGCACGGTCGCGCCCGAAACCCGGGCGGAAGTCCGCGCGAAACTGTCGCGCCTGCTACGCAGTCGCTGGTTTGCGCCGCCCTTTTCGGGTCCGGGATTCTCGCGCCTTATCGACAACGCGCTGATCTCCATGCGCGACCAGCAGCCCGGGCCGCCGCTGATCCCGGCCGGGCATCCGATGGACCTGTTTGTCACCGCCACCGACTTTCGCGGCTATCGCGTTCCATTGCGGGTCCACAGTCCCAGCGGAGCGACCGAGATCGAGCATCGCCTGCCTATCGCGTTTCGAGCCTATGGCGGCGACGAGGAATTGGCCGAGCGGGCCGAACTGGTCTTCGCCGCGCGGGCGACCGCGAGTTTCCCCGGTGCCTTCCCGCCGCTCGAACTCGCCGAGATCGACGCGCTGGTGGCCGACCGTTGGTTCGAGTGGCCGGGCCGCGAACGCTTCCTCCGCCGCATCATGCCGCACCACGCGCGGACAGGCGACCTTGAAAGCGTGGCGCTGATCGACGGCGCGGTGCTGGTCGGCGCGCCGTTCGCCGAAGCGATCAAGGCGTTGGAGAACCGGCCCGCCTCGCGCGAGGTCGACCGCCGTTTCGTCTACGTCGATCCCCATCCCGACGACCGCTTCGGCGAGCTGCGATCCGAATTGAGGCCCATCGGGTTCTTCAGCGCGATCTTCGGTTCGCTTTCCTCGATCCCGCGCGAACAGCCGATCCGCGACGATCTCGAACGCATCGCCCGCCATTCGGGCGAAGCGATGCGGATCAAGGGCATCGTCGACGCGCTACGCCCGGAAGTGGAGGCGACCGTCGACCGGCTGCTCGGCCGCACCCTGTTCCTCGACCGTCCGACCGCCGACCGGCTGACCAAGTGGCGCCGCCGCGCGCAGCAGGATGCGGCGGAGCGGGCCGGGTATGCTTTCCACGCTTATGCCCAGGCCAAGTTTGCCGGGATTCTCGACGGCCTTGCCCATCTCGTCCGCCGGGCCGTAGAAACCGATCCGCCCAGCCACGACGATGTCGTCGCCAGCCTCTCGCGCTATCTCGATGCGCAGGGGTTATCGACGCTCAGCGCCAATGGTAGCGGGGCGAGCGAGGCCGCCGTCGCCTTCTTCCGCAGTCACGACATCGGTTTTCGCACGCGCCGCCTGCGCATGCTGGTGCGCCGCCTCGCCCCCGGCGACGTCGGCGGCCAACTGGAGCCCGAGGCGAGGGAAGTGGCGCGCGATGCGATCTACAAGGCTCTGGCGCTGTATACGACGCTGGAGCAGGCGGAGGCGATGGGACCCGATTTCGCGAAAGTCGCGCGCCGGGTGCAGGTCGATCCGGAAGCGGTGCTGACCGCCATTGCCGGGCGGCGCGACCTGAAGGCCACCGATCCGCAGGTCGATGCCCTGCTGGCCGATGCCCTGTCGCCGCTGCCGCGCGAGCAGCGGCGGCAATTGCTGCTGACTTATCTGGGCTATCCGTTCTACGACATCGCGACCCTGCCCCTGCTGGGGGCGCGGGGAATGGACGAGTTCGATCCGGTGAAGGTCGATCGCATCTCGCCGGAGGATGCGGGAGCGATCCGATCGGGCGGCGCATCGGCGACTTTGCGCGGGATCGAATTCTACAATTTCGGCGCATTCTTCAGCCGCGCCTACCGCGAGAACGACTACCTCTGGGGCCGGCTGCATGGCGCGGAACGACTGATCGACATCACCGCATCGACGCTGGGCACCGAAGGCCTGGTGCCGCCGTCAGAGATCGACGCGCTGAAGCGCGAGGCGTTCCTGGCCATCTTGCAGGAGGAGCGCGCCGCGGGACTATGCCTCGGCGGGTTGATCGACCGGTTGGAGCAGGAAGTGCGCGAGCGGCTGAACGAGGCCGCCCCTGAGGAGAACCGCGCCTGACGGGGATCGCCGTTAGCGGCGACCGCCGAAGTTCGCCTTGATCCGATCGAAGAAGCTCTGCGATTCCGGGCACTGAGAATCGGTTTCGCTCTGCTGGAATTCGCGGAGCAGTTCCTTTTGTTTCGTCGACAGCTTGCGCGGCGTCTCGACCTTGATCTCGACCACCAGATCGCCGCGACCGCGCCCTTGCAGCACGGGCATGCCGTCACCGCGCTTGCGCAGCTGTTCGCCCGACTGGATGCCGGCGGGAATGTTGATGGTCAGCCATTCGCCGTCGAGACCCGGGAGGCCCACGGTTCCGCCGAGCGCCGCCTTGGTGAAGGTGATCGGCACGCGAGTCAGCAGGGTCGTGCCCTCACGTTCATAGACATCGTGGCGGCGCACGTGGATGAAGATGTAGAGATCGCCCGGAGGCGCTCCCATCGGCCCCGCCTCCCCCTTCCCGGTCAGGCGGATGCGCGTGCCGGTCTCGACCCCCGGCGGGATCGTCACGTCGAGCTTGAGCGGCTGGTCGACCCGCCCTTCGCCGCGACAGGTACGGCACGGCTTCTCGATGACTTCGCCCCGGCCATGGCAGGTCGGGCAGGCCCGCTCGACCATGAAGAAACCCTGCTGCGCGCGGACCTTGCCATGCCCGCCGCACGTCGAGCAGCGCGAACGGTCGGTGCCCGGCTCTGCGCCCGAACCGTGGCACGGCTCGCATGTCTGTGACACTTCGATCTCGATCTGCGTGTCCTTGCCGTGGAACGCTTCCTCGAGCGTGACCTCCATGTCGTAGCGCAAGTCCGCGCCGCGACGGGGCCGTCCGCCCGCACCGCCGCCGAACGCGCTGCCGAAGATCGTCTCGAAAATGTCGCCAATGTCGGAAAATCCGCCGCCGCCACCGCCGCCGCCCTGGGCCTGCGCATAGGCGGCGTGGCCGTAGCGATCGTAAGTCGCGCGCTTCTGCGGATCCTTCAGGCAATCGTAGGCGACCGCAATCGCCTTGAAGCGGGCCTCCGCCTCGGCATCGCCGGGGTTGCGATCCGGATGAAAACGCATGGCCAGTTTGCGATAGGCGGACTTGATCGTCTTGTCGTCCGCCGTGCGTTCGACTTCGAGCAGCTCGTAAAAGTCGACCTCGGTTTCCACAGACACTCGATCCCTCATCGGTCAGGAAATTCAGAATAAAGCCCCTGCACCACCTAGCAGAGGCGCGAAAATCAGCGCGCGAATCGCCCGGCGGGCGTCGCGCGGCTGCTTTGCGGCTTGCATGATAGACCCGGCCCGCTCTCTCCATGGTTAACGCCGGGGCGTCGCCATGAAAAGATGCGGGCCGGGAAAATCACGCCTTTACCGCCGCTTGGCGCAGGGCGATCAGTTCTTGTCCGCGCCTTCGTCGACTTCCGAGAATTCGGCATCGACGACATCCTCGTCGGCACCGGCAGCATTGTCGGCGCCCGGCGAGGCGGCGTCGGCCTGCTGCTTCTCGTAGATCGCCTGGCCCATCTTCATCGCCTTTTCGGCAAGCGCCTGCGCCTTTGCGTTGATCGCATCGACGTCATCGCCTTCCAGCGCGCTTTTGGTCTCGGCGACCGCAGCCTCGATCTCCGACTTGAGATCGGGACCGATGGCCTCGCCGTGTTCCTTGAGTTGCTGTTCGGTCGAGTGGACAAGGCTGTCGGCCTGGTTGCGCGCCTCGGCACGCTCCTTGCGCTTCTTGTCCTCGTCGGCGAACTTCTCGGCGTCCTGAACCATCTGCTCGATGTCGGCGTCGGACAGGCCGCCCGAAGCCTGGATGCGAATCTGCTGCTCCTTGCCGGTGCCCTTGTCCTTGGCCGAGACGTTGACGATGCCGTTGGCGTCGATGTCGAAGGTCACCTCGATCTGCGGCACGCCGCGCGGCGCGGGCGGAATGCCGACGAGGTCGAACTGACCGAGCATCTTGTTGTCGCTCGCCATCTCGCGCTCGCCCTGGAAGACTCGGATGGTCACCGCCTGCTGATTGTCGTCGGCAGTCGAGTAGACCTGGCTCTTCTTGGTCGGGATCGTCGTATTGCGATCGATCATCC
>CAYRLC010000020.1:0-27373 GCA_964424995.1 uncultured Croceicoccus sp. | reverse complement strand
GATCGCCGAGAACGACTTCGGCTCGCTGGGCGACACCTCGACGCTGGCCGATCCCTCGCTGGTCGACGGGCTGATCGACGGGCGCTGCAACCGCTGATACGACAGCGCCCGCCCCGCATGATGGCGGGATGGGCGCTCGGTCATCAGCACTTCGGGAAAGGCGCCGGGATCGCTTCCGGCGCCTATTCTCGCGCTATTCCTCGCCGACAGGGCGGGAATGGAGCTGGATGTAGTTTTCCAGGCCCATGCGCGCGATCATGTCGAACTGCTTTTCGAGGTGGTCGACATGCTCCTCCTCGTTGTCGAGGATCTCGGTGAACAGGTCGCGGCTGACATAGTCGCGAACCGCCTCGCAATGGGCGATGGCATCGCGCAGCAGGGGGATCGCCTCCTCCTCCAGCGCGAGGTCGGACTTGAGGATCTCGGTCACGTTCTCGCCGATCTTCAGCCGGCCGATCTGCTGGAAATTGGGCAGGCCATCGAGGAACAGGATGCGATCCGCCAGTTTGTCGGCGTGCTTCATCTCGTCGATGGACTCGTGCCGCTCGAACGCGGCCAGCCGCGCGATGCCCCAGTTTTCCAGCATGCGGTAATGCAGCCAGTACTGGTTCACGGCGGTCAGCTCGTTGGTCAGCGCCTTGTTCAGAAATTCGATGACCCTGGCATCACCCTTCATGGTGGTCCTTTCGCTGTTGGCCGCGTCCCTGCGCGGAAGGATGGGCGCATAGGCCACGCGATGCAAGTCGCACCGGGGGTCGCGAGTTTGTCGTGGGGAGGGGAGCGGCTCGGGTGCGCGCGTCAGGCGGCGCAGCAGCGCATCCCGTCGAGAATGTCGTCGGCATCGTCGAGGCACTGGCGGCACTGCGGTTCGTGGCCGAGCTGGCGATAGATCTCCTCCGCGCTGCCGCGGCACAGCGGCGCGATGGCGCGAAAATCCTTCTCGCGGATGGCATTGCAGATGCACAGGTACATGGGTGAGAAAGCCCCTCTCGTAGCCTCTGCCGAATCTGTTAATGCGAATTGATTGCAGAAGCAAGAGCCGTGTGATCAGGCGCTCCGCGTTCGCGCCAGAATGCGCCAGGCCGTTTCCAGCGGACCGCTGCCGAACCAGGATAGCCACGGTGCGGACCATGACAGCATCAGCGCCCAGCCCAGCAGGACCAAGGGCATCAGCGCCGCGTGCCCCGGCTGCTCCATCGCGAGGCCGAGGCCCCAGCCGTGCAGGACGAAGGTCATCACCACCGTCGTGCCGATATAGTTGCTGAGCGCCATCCGCCCCGCCGCGGCCAGCCGCCGCCCGATCCGCGTGCGCAGCATCCGCTCGCCCAGCAGCGCGATCAGCGCGAGATAGCAGGCCGCCTGCGCCAGATGACCCGGCATCCCGAAGCGGAAGGGGAGGAAAGTCATCACGGCCATGTCGAAGCCATGCGACGCGGCAAAGGCCAGCACCGCCGCCGCCCAGCCCAGCCCCAGCAAGCCGCCGACGATCGCGACGGCCAGCAGCCTGCGCCGGGGCCATCCGCCTGCGCCCGCTGCGGCAAAGAAACCGCTGCGCACCAGCCCCATGCCGATCAGCATCAGCGGCAGCGCCTCCAGCACCGCCTGCGCCGCCATCGACAGGGGGAAGGCGGGGTGGTGCGTCAATCGCCAGCCGATGGCCCGTGCGAAGCCCATGTCGTATTCGCCGAACTGTTTCGCCGCATGGGCGCGCACCGCGTCGGCATATTCCGTCGCCCATGCGGCCTGATCGGCGCTGGCGGTCCCCGCCGCCATGGCCCGAGCCGCGGCCATCGGCTCGGCCACCTCCACCATCAGGCCCGTCGCAACGATCAGGTATGCGGCCAGCCCCAGGCCGATCAGCCGCCACGGGGCGAGATCGCGGAACAACAGGGCGATCATTCCGGCGACCGCGTAAGTGAAGAGGATGTCGCCCCACCAGAAAAGCGCGAAGTGCAGGTAGCCGAAGATCGCCAGCCAGAGCAGCCGGCGGATCTGCGCGAGCAGTCGCCGGTCGGGATCGCCGCGATCGAGGAAGAGCGCGAGGCTCACCCCGAACAGGGTGGCGAACATCGTGCGCATCTTGCCTTCGAACAGCAGCCAGGTCGCGACGAAGGACCACCAGTCCTGCGGCGCGGCATGGCCGTGCCAATCGGGCGTGGAGGCGGCAAGGCCCGGCCCCGCCATCGTCGTCACGTTGATCGCCAGGATGCCCAGAACGGCGATCCCGCGGGCCAGGTCGATCACCGGAATTCTGTCTGCGCGTGCAACGACTTGCGCCACTTTGCCCGGTTCCTCCATGGCTGCGACGCGCCTTTTTCTCGTCGTTTCGCGTCTGCCTTAACGCAAAATTAGTCTTACGCCGCAAGAGTGGCATCCACACACTTGGTGTCGTTGAAGGGGATCATCGGTGCGCGTACTCGCATTGGCATCACAGAAGGGCGGTTCGGGCAAGACGACTCTGTCCGGGCATCTCGCCGTCCAGGCCCAGCGCGCCGGCGCCGGTCCGGTCGTCCTGATCGATATCGACCCGCAGGGTTCGCTCGCCGACTGGTGGAACGAGCGCGAGGATGAATTCCCCGCTTTCGCCCAGACCGCGGTCGCCCGCCTGTCGCAGGATCTGGTGACGCTGCGCGAACAGGGTTTCAAGCTTGCCGTGATCGACACGCCGCCCGCGATCACCATGGCGATCCAGTCGGTGATCAGCGTCGCCGACCTCGTCGTCGTACCGACCCGCCCCAGCCCGCACGACCTGCGCGCCGTGGGCGCCACGGTCGACATCTGTGCCCGCGCCAACAAGCCGCTGGTCTTCGTGGTGAACTCCGCGCTGTCGAAGGCGCGCATCACGTCGGAGGCCGCCGCCGCGCTCGCCCAGTACGGCAATGTCGCGCCGGTCGTGCTGCACCACCGCACCGACTTCGCCGCATCGATGATCGACGGCCGCACGGTCATGGAAATCGATCCCTACGGCCGTTCGGCGCAGGAAATGGAACAGCTCTGGGCCTACCTCAACGAACGGCTCGAAAAGCAATTCCGTCGCAATGTCTTTGCCGGCAAGCAGCCCGGCATCGGCGGTGGCCCTGCCGTGCGCCCGACCGGAGGCTTCGGCCGCCGCGTCGCCGGCCAGTAAGGGAGGCCCGGACGTGATGGCCAGCGGCACACTCCCTTCCGGCGGCGGACTGCTTGCCAAGAAGGGCAACGCCCGCCCCGCGATGCGGCGGCAGGCACAGATCCAGCAGACCGGCTTCGGCAATTCGGGTGCAGGCGGGCTTTCGGGCTGGCTGACCGGCGCGGAAGACGACTGCGGCTGGAACGACATGGGCGAAGGCGCGCAGCCGAACTACGGCGTGCGCAGTGCCATCGGCCTGACGGCGATGACCAATTCGCCGGCATCGCTCTACGTCAACGCCAACCCCGACGATCCCGAGTGGGATGAGGCGGACAGCTACGACGACGACGCTTCTGACTGGAACGCATCGGCCGCGCCCGCATGGCAGCCCGCCGCCCCGGCCAACCCGGTCGGCGCGATGCAGGAACGCCTTCAGGCCGCCGCCGCCCCGATGCAGCAGGCCCATGCGCCCAGCCACGACGCGGCGGATTACGATACTCCGCTCGACCTGGGCGCGGCGGAGGAACTGCCGGTCGGCCTGATGGGCCGCATCCGCGCCGCGATGGCCCGATTTGCCGCACTGGTCACGGGTCGCGGTCCGGTCACCGTGCTGCACCTCGATCCGGGGCTTCGCGAACGGTTGCGTGTTGCCGCCGGGCGACAGGGTCTGGCCGAGGAAGACGTGGCGCAGCGCGCGATCGAGGATTACCTTGGCACGCTGGCCGCGAAGTCTGTTACCACCGCACCCGCGTCGACGACGTGGAACTGACGAGAACGTAAGGGCAAGGGACCGCAGGACATGAGCAAGATCCGCTTCGACATCATGGGCAGGACCGCGCTGGGCGCCGTTTTCGCCGCCGCGTTGCTGACCGGCGCGATGGCCGCGCAGCCTGCCCTGGCCGGAAACAGCAACGCCGCCGCCAAGGCGAGCGAGGCCCTGCAGGAGGGCGACGTCGAGCGTGCGGTTCGCCATGCCGAGAAGTCGGTCGAGGAAGCGCCGCGTGACGGCGTGCGCCGCGCCGTGCTGGGCCAGGCCTACCTGCGGGCAGGGCGTCTCGCTTCGGCCCGTGCGGCCCTGTCGGAAGCCATGCAGCTTGGCGAGGACGGCCCGCGCATCGCGCTGATGCTGGCCCTCGCCGAGATCGGGGCGGGTTCGCCGCGCAACGCCTCGATCCTCCTGTCGCAGCAGGGGAGCCTGATCCCCGCCGCCGACCGCGGCCTCGCCTTTGCGCTGGCCGGTGAAACCGCGCGCGGGGTGGAGGTGATCTCCGCCGACATCCGCGCCGGCAACGACAATCCCAAGAGCCGCCAGAACCTCGCCTATGCCTATGCCCTCGACGGGCGCTGGCGCGAGGCGCGGATGATGGCATCGCAGGACGTGCCGGCTGACGTGCTGGATCGCCGCATGACCGAGTGGGCGATGAACGCGCGCCCCGAACAGGCCGCCGCGCGCGTTGCTGCTCTGGTCGGCGCCGAACTGCGCGCCGATGCGGGCATGCCGACCCAGCTGGCGCTCGCCAATTTCCCGGCGGCCGCGCCGATCGCTCCCGCATCGAAGGTGCTGACGCCTGCGCCGCGCATGGCGGTGGCCAAGCCTGCGGTCCCGGTGGCCGCCCCGAAGCCCGCTGCCCAGCCTGCAGCCAAGCCTGCTGCCGAAGCGGTCGTCGTCGCCCGCGCCGAACTGCCGCCGGTCCAGCCTGCGAAGGTGCAGGCGGTTCAGCCCAGCCCGGCCAAGTCCGACGTGAAGCTGGCCGCCGTGCCCGCCTCGACCGCCAGCTCGCCCGCCGTGGTGCGCAATGCCGTGGTCCAGCAGACGCCTGCAGCGCCCGCTCCGGCCGTCGTGACCAAGGCGGCGGTGACCACCGTCAAGCCGCCGGTCGCCAAGGTTGCCGTGGCTGCCAAGCCTGCCGCAAAGGTTGCAGCCAAGGCGAGCCTGCCGGTGCCCGTTGCCAACGGCACGCACGTCGCGCAGCTAGGTTCCTATGGCTCGATGGCCGATGCGCGCGCGGGCTGGAAGGTGTTCCAGTCGCGCTACAGCAATCTCAAGGGCCAGCAGCCGGTGATTACGCAAGCCAAGGTCGACGGCAAGGACTACTGGCGCGTCGCCGCCGGCAGCTTCGACGCCGCCGGTGCCAGGGCGATGTGCAGCGCGGTCAAGGCCAACGGCGGCGGCTGCCTGCCGATCGCCAGCACGGCCAGGCCCGACGGCAAGGTCCGCCTCGCCAACGCCAACTGAGTTTCGACGAACGCCGCCACGGGAAGGGCAAGGCGAAGGGGCGGTGCGGACCAGCAGGTCGGCGCCGCCCTTTTCCGTTTCATCGGCCGCGATCGGGCCGCCGCGTTCAGGCGGGCGGCGTGTAGCTGCCTTCGGGCAGGCGGATCATGCCTTCCTGCGTGGCAGAGGCGATCAGGCGGCCATCGCGGGTGAAGAACTGCCCCCGCGTCAGCGCGCGGCCATGGCCCAGCCACGGGGAGTCGGTGACGAAGACGATCCAGTCGTCCACCCGCGCATCTTCATGGAACCACAGGGCATGGTCCAGGCTGGCCATGCGCGCCTCCTGGAACTTCAGCTGCATGGCTCGGCGGAACAGCGCGGTGGTCAGCAGGCCGTAGTCGCTCATGTAGGTGAGCGCGAGCCGGTGCTGCGCCGGATCATCGCCCAGCGATGCGCGGACCCGCAGCCAGAAGAACGTCGGCCCCTCTGCCGGCTCGCTCATGTCCCACTGCGCGGCCGGCGCGCGCAAGTCGAAGGCGCGGTGCTGGACCAGTGCGGGAACTGGGCCGTCGTAGTCGATCGGGTGCCGACGGAAATTCGCGTCCAGTTCGTCGACCAGTCCGTCCGGCCCCGGAATATCGGGCATGGCATCGGGCCAGTGCGGGGCGGAGGATTTGCGCTGGAACGACGCGGTCAGGTTCAGGATCGGCGTGCCGTTCTGGCTGGCGATGACGCGGCGGTTGGAAAAGCTGCCGCCGTCGAAGTCTCGCTCCACCTGCAGTTCGATCGGGTATTCCTCGTTCCCGCCGCGCAGGAAATAGGCGTGGAGCGAATGCGCCTTGCGGCCGGTGTCGACCGTCTGTTCCGCCGCGGCGAGGGCCTGGGCTACGACCTGTCCACCGAAGATGCGGCCGACCCCGTCGGGCATGCGCGGGGCGACGAAGATGTCGTGGGCCACTTGCTTCACGGTGAGCAGGTTGGCGAGGATCGCGGTGCGTTCGGCGTCGGTGCCGACCAGCATGGAACGTCGGGTCTGGGTCATGCCGATGGGCATGGAACGCGCACGGCCACCCGTCAATCGGACTGCGGCGCGCCGGTATTGTCGGTCTGCAAAAAAAGCCCCGCCCGGATCGCTCCGGACGGGGCCTTCCCCCACTTAAAGTGGCGTCTTCCTTAGCCGGCGGCGAGAGCGGCCAGCAGCAGGAGCGCCACGATGTTGGTAATCTTGATCATCGGGTTCACGGCAGGGCCCGCGGTATCCTTGTAGGGATCGCCCACGGTATCGCCGGTCACCGCGGCCTTGTGGGCTTCGCTGCCCTTGCCGCCGTGGTTGCCGTCCTCGATGTACTTCTTGGCGTTATCCCACGCGCCGCCGCCCGATGTCATCGAGAGCGCCACGAAGAGACCGCCGACGATCACGCCCAGCAACAGGGCGCCCAGCGCGGCAAAGCCGTTCTGCTGCCCGGCCACCAGGGTGATGACGAAGTACACCACCACCGGCGCCAGCACCGGCAGCAGCGAGGGCACGATCATCTCCTTGATCGCGGCCTTGGTGACGAGGTCGACCGTGCGCGCATAGTCCGGCTTCGAAGTGCCGGCCATGATGCCCGGATTGTCGCGGAACTGGTCGCGCACGTCCTTCACCACGTCGCCCGCCGCGCGGCCCACCGCGGTCATGCCCATCGCGCCGAACAGGTACGGCAGCAATGCGCCGAGCAGCAGCCCGACGATGACGTAGGGGTTCTCGAGACTGAAATCGACGTCGAGGTTGGGGAAGAAGTGGGCAAGGTCGGTGGTGTAGGCGGCGAACAGCACCAGCGCGGCAAGGCCCGCCGAACCGATCGCGTAACCCTTGGTCACCGCCTTCGTCGTGTTGCCCACCGCGTCCAGCGCGTCGGTCTTTTCACGAACCGAATCGTCCAGCCCCGCCATTTCGGCGATGCCGCCCGCGTTGTCGGTGACCGGGCCGTAGGCATCGAGCGCCACGACCATGCCGGCCAGCGCCAGCATCGCGGTCGCGCCATAGGCGATGCCGATCAGCCCCGCGAGCTGATAGGCGATGATGATGCCCGCCACGATGACCAGCGTCGGCAGGGCCGTCGCCTCGAGGCTGATGGCCAGGCCCTGGATCACGTTGGTGCCGTGGCCGGTTTCCGAAGCCTTGGCGATCGACTTCACCGGGCGGTAGTTGGTGCCGGTGTAGTATTCGGTGATCCAGATGATCAGGCCGGTGATGGCAAGGCCCAGCATCGAGCACCAGAACAGATCCATGCCGGTAAAGCCGCCAGGCTGGCTGGCCATGCCTTCTTCGGCCAGCGTCTCGCCCGGATCGACGTTCTGCAGCAGGCTGGCGTCCGCAATCTGGATCGGCGCGTTCATCTCGCCCAGGGCCAGCTGGGTGACGAACCAGATCGCCGGGATCGACAGGATCGCGGTGACGAGGAAGCCCTTGTACATCGCGCCCATGATGTTCTTGCCGCCGCCGAGGCGGACGAAATAGGTGCCGATGATCGAGGTGACGATGCACGAGCCGCCGATCAGCAGCGGCAGCGCCATCAGACCCTGCAACTGCGGCACGCCCGACAGCAGCAGCGCGGTCAGCACCATGGTGGCGCCGACGGTGACGACATAAGTCTCGAAGAGGTCGGCGGCCATGCCGGCGCAGTCGCCGACGTTGTCGCCCACGTTGTCCGCGATCACCGCGGGGTTGCGCGGATCGTCTTCCGGGATGCCCGCCTCGACCTTGCCGACAAGGTCGGCGCCGACGTCGGCGGCCTTGGTGAAGATGCCACCGCCAAGGCGCGCGAAGATCGAGATCAGCGAGGCGCCGAAGGCCAGCGCGACAAGTGCGTCGACGACGGTGCGGTCATCGCCGCCCACCGTGAACCCGGCGAGATCGGTGAGATACCAGTAGAACACGGAAATCGCGAGCAGCGCGAGACCCGCGACCAGCATGCCGGTGATGGCACCGGCGCGGAACGCCAGCGTCAGGCCTTCCTGCAGCCCCTTTTGCGCGGCGGCCGCGGTGCGCACGTTCGAGCGGACCGAGATGTTCATCCCGATGAAGCCCGCCACGCCCGACAGGACCGCGCCGATGGTGAAGCCGATGGCCGACAGCGGGCCGAGGAACACGGCGACAAGCACCGCGACGACGACGCCGACGATGGCGATGGTGGTATATTGCCGCTTCAGGTAGGCTTGCGCCCCTTCCTGGATCGCGGCGGCGATTTCCTGCATGCGTTCGCTGCCCGCGGCAGCACCAAGGACCTGGCGACTGGTGATGAAGCCGTACAAAACGGCCAGCAGTCCCAGGACAATGGCGATCGTGACCAAGTTCACTTCGCAATCCCCTCCAGTTTTATTTCTGGGTCGCACCCGTTTTTCGGGTGTCGCGGGCGAAGCTACACACAAAGGGGCGGCGCGCAAGCGCGCTCTGTCAATCCCCTGTTCACGAAAACGAGTGGCGATACCCCAGCTTGAGATGCGCGGGCGGCGGGCTCTCGTCGAGCAGCAGCGGATGCGGACCGCGCGGGCGCACGGTGCCGATGCGGTGGGCCGCGATGGGCGAGGGCAGGTCGGCGGGCAGGGTGAAGAGCAGCTGGTAGTCGTCGCCCCAGGTCATCGCCTCGATCTCGCGGCCCGCCAGCGCCGGGTGGACCGGCACGGCGGCCTGGTCGATGGCGATGGTCGTGCCGCTGGCCTGTGCCATGCGCAGGGCATCGAGCAGCAGACCGTCCGACACGTCCATCATCGCGCCGACACGCGGGGCGAGCGCCTGCCCCTCGGCCAGCAGCGGCTGCGGGCGGCGGTAGGGGCGCGAGGCGGCTCCGGTGTCGCCCGCCTGCAGCGCCTCGAACCCGGCGAGCGCGGCGCCGAGCGGGCCCGTGACCCAGAGCGCGTCGCCGGCTTTTGCATCGGCGCGGGCGGGAGAAGGCGAGCGGGTCGCTTCGCCGATGGCGGTGAGGCCGATGGCGCGGGCCGATCCGGCGGGCGCGGAGACGGTGTCACCGCCCAGCAGCGGCACCGCGAAGGCGCGAACCGCCTCGTCCAGTCCCGCCGCGAACCGGTCGTCATCCTTGCCCAGTGTGTAGCCGAGCAGCAGCGCCAGCGGCTTCGCGCCCTTGGCCGCAAGATCGGAGAGATTCACCGCGACGAGCTTCCACGCCACGTCGGCCATGTCCTGCCCCGCCAGCCAGTGCACGCCCTCGACCATCATGTCGTGGGTGAGGACGAGCGTCGCGCCGCCAACCGTCAGTTCGGCGGCATCGTCGGTCAGGCCGCGCGCGCCGGGCGCGGTGGCGATGGCGCGCAAGGCGGCGATGAAGCCGTCCTCGCCCCCTGTGCCGGGGCTGCCGTCAGGGCCGCGGTCAGCCCCGGCCGACATGGTCAGGCCCGCACGTCCCTAGCGACGGCGTCGAGCAGTCCGTTCACGAACTTCGCCTCGCGGGCTTCGAAAAAGGCGTGGGCGACATCGACGTATTCGCTGATCGCGGCGGCCGTCGGCACGTCGGCGCGGGCCAGCAGCTCGTAGGTTCCCGCGCGCAGGATTTGCACCATCGTCCGGTCGAGGCGTCCCAATGACCAGCCCTCGGCCAGCTTTCCGGACACCAGCCCGTCGATCTCGTCACGCCGCGCATCGACGCCCTTCACGATATCGTCGAAGAAGGCGACTTCGGCGTCGGCATATTGCGCGTCCTCGATCTCGCGACCGAGGCGATGCTGGTGGAATTCGTCGAGCAGCCGCGTAAGCGGCGTCCGCTCCATGTCCATCTGGTACAGCGCCTGCACCGCGGCAAGGCGCGCGGCGGAACGGGATTGCGATTTGGCGTTCATGCCTCTTCCTTCAGGCGCATCGAGCCCATGTAGTCGAACTTGCCGACCTCGACGCCGAGCATGCGCAGGATCGCGTAAGTCATCGCGGTGTGGAAATGGAAATTGGGCTGGGCGAAGCTGAGCAGGAAGTTTTCCGCCGTGAAGGGCAGGTGGAACTTCTTGAAGCGAAAGTCCGCGTCCTTCCCCTGCATCGCGTTCACCGCGTCGGGGTCGAGCGCGTCGAGCCCGGCGATGGTGCTGGCGATCAGCGCCTTCAACTCGGCAAAAGTGCGCGGCGCTTCTTCGAGATTGGGGCCGAATTCGCCCTCCTGCGCCTTCTCGATCGCCATCAGCGAGTGGGTGTAGCAGGATTTCACCTGGTAGGCGAAATCGAACATGTCGGGCGACAGCCGCGCGCCGATGATCCGCTCCGGCTCCCACCCTTGCGCAGCGCAGTGTGCCTCCGCCTTGTCGAGCAGGTTGGCGACCGCGCCCAGCAGCTGGCGGCAAGTGGGGACGTAGGCTTCGTAGAGCGTGAGCGACATCGATCAGACCTTGTTGCGGCGGTCGAGCCGGATCGCGACCGAGCGGGCGTGGGCGGGCAGCCCCTCCGCATGGGCCAGCGCGACGGCGGCGGGGCCGATATGGGCGAGCGCGGCCTCGTCCAGCTCGATGAAGCTGGTCCGCTTCATGAAGTCGAGCACCGACAGCCCGCTGGCGAAACGCGCGCGGCGGCCGGTGGGCAGGACGTGGTTCGGCCCGGCGACGTAATCGCCGATGGCCTCGGGCGAATGGCGGCCGATGAAGACCGACCCGGCGTGGCGGATCGATTCGAGCAGCGGTTCCGGGTTCGCGACCGCGAGTTCGACGTGTTCGGCGGCGAGCGCATTGGCGAGCGCCGCCGCTTCATCGAGCGAGGCGACCTCGATGATGACGCCGTGGTCCTTCCACGACTGTTCGGCCACCTTGCGCGTCGCGAGCATCGACAGTTCCACGCCGACACGGTCCGCCACGCGGTCGGCGAACTCGGCATCGTCGGTGATCAGGATCGACTGCGCGACCGGGTCGTGTTCGGCCTGCGACAGCAGGTCGGCAGCGATGAAGCCGGGGTCGTTCTGCCCGTCGGCGATGACGAGGATCTCGCTCGGCCCCGCCACCATGTCGATACCGACGGTGCCGTAGAGCTGGCGCTTCGCCTCTGCCACCCAGGCGTTGCCGGGGCCGGTGATGACGTCGACCGGCGCGATGCGATCGGTGCCATAGGCGAGCGCGGCCACCGCTTGCGCGCCGCCGATGCGCCAGATCTCGTCCACGCCCGCGATATGCGCGGCGGCCAGCACCAGCGGGTTGACCACGCCGCGCGGGGTCGGCGTCACGACCGCGAGGCGTTCAACCCCTGCGACCTTGGCCGGAATGGCGTTCATCAGCAGCGAGGAGGGATAGGCCGCGCGTCCGCCGGGCACGTAGAGCCCCGCCGCATCGACCGGCCGCCAGATCGCGCCCAGCCGCACGCCCGTCTCGTCACGATAGTCGCGCCGTTCGGGAAGCTGCGCCGCGTGATAGGCCCGCACGCGTTCGGCCGCAGTTTCGAGAGCATCGCGCAGCGTGCCGTCGAGCGCGTGATAGGCCGCCTCGCACGCCTGCGCCGGGATGCGCCAGTCGTCGTCTGCGGTCAGGTCCCAGTGGTCGAACCGCCTGGTGTAGTCGACCAGCGCCTCGTCACCCGCCACCCTGACGCGGTCGAGGATGACGCGCACGTCGCGGCCGACATCGTCGTCGGTCTCGCGCCGGTCGGCGACCAGCCGTGCGAAGGCCTTGGCAAAGCCGGGATCGGAGGAGACGAGCCGCTTCATCAGGCGGCCTTCTGTTCGGCCAGCGCGCGGAAATTGTCGATCAGCGCGCCCAGCCGCTCCGGATCGGTCTTCAGCGCGGCGCGGTTGACGATCAGGCGCGCCGAGACCGGCAGCAGTTCCGCCGTCTCGACCAGCCCGTTTTCGCGCAGGGTGGTGCCGGTGGAGACGAGATCGACGATCCGCCCGGCAAGCCCCAGCGAGGGGGCCAGTTCCATCGCGCCGTTGAGCTTCACGCACTCGGCCTGGATGCCCTTCGCCTCGAACCAGCGACGGGTAAGGTTGGGATACTTGGTCGCGACGCGCAGGTGGCTGGCGCTTTCGACATCGCCGCCCGACCCGTCCTTCGGCTCCGCGATGGAGAGGCGGCAGTGCCCGATGTCGAGATCGACCGGGGCGTAAAGATCGGGGTAGTCGAATTCCTCGATCACGTCGGACCCGACGATGCCGGCCTGCGCCGCACCGTGCGCCACGAAGGTCGCCACGTCGAAGGCGCGGACGCGGATGATCCGCATCGATGTATCCTCGCAAGCGAAGGAGAGCGCGCGGTTCTTCTTGTCGTGGAATCCGGCCTCGGGCACGATCCCGGCGCGCGCCATCAGCGGCAGCGCCTCGTCGAGGATGCGCCCCTTGGGCACGGCAAAGGTGAGCGTGGCGGTCATGACAGGCGCGCAGATAGGCCGCACCGCCCGCGAACGCTAGGGGTAACTGACGGTCTTGGGCTTTTCGGGGATGGGGATGAATTCCTTCTCGTCCCCCGGCACCAGCGCGAAACGGCCCGCGGTCCAGTCCTCCTTGGCCTGCTCGATGCGCTCCATTCGGCTGGAGACGAAGTTCCACCAGACCCGGCGCGGTCCCATGCTCTCGCCGCCCAGCAGCATGACGCGAGCGCCGCGCTCGCTGGCCATGGTCATGGCGCGGCCCGGTTGCAGGACGTGAAGGGCGTAGAGTTCGAGCGGCTCGCCATCGACGCTGGCATCGCCCGCGACCAGCATGACGGCGCGTTCGTCCGTCTCGGCATCCAGAGGAATGCGACCCCCGGCGTCCAGCGCGATGTCGGCGTAGATCGTCTCGGCATGGCAGGTGGTCGGCGCGGCCTTGCCCCAGAGGGTGCCCATGATAACCCGCGCCTGCGCCCCATTGTCGTCCAGCATCGGCAGGTCGTCTGCCGCGACGCTTTCGAAGGCGGGGTCGGTTTCCTCCAGCCGTTCGGGCAGGGCGAGCCAGGTCTGCATCCCGAAGAGGTCGAGCCCGGTCGCGCGTTCGGCGGGCGGAGTGCGTTCGGAATGGACGATGCCGTGCCCCGCGGTCATCAGGTTCACCGCGCCGGGGCGGATCGTGGCATGGCTGCCCAGCGAATCGCGGTGATCGATCGCGCCCTGGAACAGGTAGGTCACGGTGGCGAGGCCGATATGCGGGTGGGGGCGCACGTCCATGCCGTGCCCCGCCTCCAGCCGTGCGGGGCCGAATTCATCGACGAAGACGAAGGGCCCGACCATCCGGCATTTGGCCGAGGGGACGGCGCGCCGCACCTCGAAACTGCCGAGGTCGTGCGCGACGGGGATGACGGTCTGGGTGAAGGGAGAGGTTGCTTCGGTCATGACAGGACGATGCACCCCAAGCCTTGCCGCCGCAAGTCTGCTGCTGCGCCGTTCACTCGCCCGGCGCGCGGGCCTTGATGGCAAGGGCGTGGACGCGCTGGCCGGGCAGGTCGCCCAGCGCGCGATTGACCATCCGCTGCCGCTCCAGCCGCGACACGCCCGCGAAGGCCTCTGCCACGATGGTCACGGTGAAGTGCGACTCGCCGGTGCCGTCGTCGCCGCTGTGGCCGCGATGGTTGGCGCTGTCGTTGCTGATGTCGAGCAGGGAGGGGTTGAACGCCGCCTGCAGCTTGTGGCGAATCTCGGTTTCGGCGGGTCCGGGCGTGCTGTTCATGCGGCCCGATATGGCAGCGGGGCTTCCATTTGCAACGCCGAGCCCTCATCTTCGATACAATGCGGCACGACAGGTTTCACGGACGGATCGAGAACACGGGGCGCGGGTGCGAGGCGCCCGGTTGCGCGGAGGCGGGCGAGTTTCGCGCGCCGGGGATGCGCAGCGGTGGTTTCGACGGGCCGGGCGATTGGCGCTGGTTCTGCCTGGAACACGTGCGCGCCTTTAACGCGGGCTACGATTTCTTCGAAGGGATGAGCGCGGACGAGATCCTCGACGCGCAGTCGCCGGTGTTCGGCTGGCGGAACCAGGCCCGGGTCTATTCGGGCATGGGCAACGACGCGCCGCGCTGGGCCGATTACGAAGACCCGCTGGAGGCGATCTCTGCCCGGGCGCGCGGGATCAGGGGCGACCGCGAACGGCAGTGGCAGCAGGATGCCGAGGCACGGCAGCGGGGCCTTAGTTCGGCGGACCAAAAGGCGCTAAACGCGCTGGGACTTGGCTACGATGCCGACCGGCCTGCGCTGCGCAAGCGTTATTCCGAGCTGGTTCGCCGCTACCACCCCGATCGCAACGGCGGCGACCGCACGCACGAGGGGCGGCTGCAGCGCGTCGTCGATGCCTACCAGCACTTGCGCAAGCTGAGGCGGTTTACCGGCTAGATCCCGCGCAGGGTGCGATAGCGATTGGCGCGTTCGGGCCCGAACAGGCTGTCGTAGTCCGCCTTTGAATAGAACACGTCGTAGGCTGGGGTCGCGCCCGTCGGCACCCACGGCTGTTTGCTCCGCGCAAAGATGTGCACGTCGGGCGAGAAGGCATCCGGATCGTCCAGCGTGCCGATGCGCACGAAGGTGCCTTTCTCCCCCATGCCGCCGTAGTGGCTCCACAGCGCGACCTGACAGGTCGGGCAGCGGGCAATCGACTGGCCCTTGCCGCTTTCGGAAGGCGTTCGCACCCGCACCGGCTCCCCGGCGAGGATGGTCAGCCGATCCGCCTCGATCAGCGCGTTCAGCGCAAAGGCGCTGCCCGTCTCGCGCTGGCAGCTGCGGCAATGGCAGCAATGCACCGCGAAGGGTTCGTCATCGAGCCGGTAGCGCACCTCGCCGCACTGGCAGCCGCCTTCGTAGGCCATGTCAGTCCGCTTCGCACAGGGCAACGAACTGGTCCGCGACCGCGCCCCAGCCCTCCTCGAAGCCCATCGCGGCGTGGCGCTGCATGGCCTCCTCGCTCCAGTGCCGGGCGCTGGCGGTGTAGCGGGTGCCGTCGCCCTCCGGCTCGATCCGCCATTCGCCGATCATGAACGGGTCGAGCGGCTCGTAGCCTTCGTCGGTGAGCCGCATCGCATCGGTAGTGATGAAGCCGCGCCCCTCGTTCCAGGCGAGGAACACGCCTTCCTGCGGCATCTTCTCGCCATCGGGGCCCAGCATGACCATGGCGCTGGCCCCGCCTGCGCGGCGGTCCTGCGTCACCATCTCGATCCGCCACGGAACCGGGCACCACCACTCCTCCTGCCTGTTGGCGAGGACGTCCCAGCACTTTTCGGGTGAGGCGTTGACGAGGCGGGTGAGGCTCAGTTCGTGCATGTCGGCTCCTTCAGTCGCGGTGGGGATCGCCCAGCGGGAAGAGATGGCGATAGGGATAGGCCGCATCGACGCAGCGGATCACTTCGGGCAGATGCAGCAACCGGGTGCGCAGCGCGCGCAAGTTGGGGCAATCCTCGCCGATCGGCTCGACCCAGTCGGCATAGAACAGCGAGGGGGCTGCGGCGCAGTCGACCAGCGTCAGCGAAGCGCGGCACATAAGGTCGGCGCGCGGCTCCAGCCAGGCATAGACCCGGCGCAGGTTCGCCCGCGCCTCGTCCTGCCTCGCGGTGTCGGGCGCTTCGGGATTGCGCAGCTTCTCGTTCACCACCTCCTGCATCACGTTCATGACGTAATTGTCGAAGACGCGGTCCATCTGGCGCAGCTTCTCCGCGCGGCCCGACGGGAGCAGGTGGCTCGCCTTCTGGTGGTGGGCGGCCAGATGCTCGATGATCGAGGTCGCCTCGAACACCACGGTGCCGTTGTCGTCCAGCACCGGAAACTTGCCGAACGGGCCGCCGTTCGCGGCGACGAAGGCGAGGTTGTCGGGGTGGCCGGGGTCGAGGATGTGCAGCTTGTAGTCGAGATCCGCGGCATGGAGCGCGATCTGCGCTTTCCACGTATATGACGAAAACGGGTGGCCGTAGAGTTCGATTTTCACCAGACGCCTCTCCTATCCTCGGCGCGGTGCATATGATCGCACCGTCGCCGAACGCTCAGGGCTAGCACGCCGTGATGGCGCTGTGCCAGCGGGTCGGGCAGGTTTCACCATCAGCCTTTCCTGGCCGCCTCGATCGCGGCGATGTCGATCTTCGACATCGTCATCATCGCGGCGAAGACGCGCTTGCGCGTGGCTTCGTCCGGGTCGGAGAGGCCATCGACCAGCTGCTTCGGCGTGATCTGCCACGAAAAGCCCCAGCGGTCCTTGCACCAGCCGCATTCCGATGCCTTGCCGCCGTGGTCGATGATGGCATTCCAGTAACGGTCGGTTTCCTCCTGCGTGGTGGTGGTGACGACGAAGGACACGCTCTCGTTCGGGGTGATATAGTCCCCGCCGTTGAGGCCCATGCACTGGATGCCGAGCACGGTGAAGTCGACCGTCAGCACGTCGCCTTCGCGCCCGTCGGGATAGTCGCCCGGCGCGCGCATGATCGCGCCCACGCTGCTGTCGGGAAAGGTCGCGGCGTAGAACTTTGCGGCATCCTCGGCATCGCCTTTGAACCACATGCAGATACGCATCGGCGTGCTCATGCCGTCTCTCCCATTCCATCCTTGGCTTTCCCGCTCCTGTAAGCGGGGCGGGCGCGGACCCGCCCGGCATAGGCAGTGAAGCTGTCGCATTCGGGCAGGGTCTTGAACGCAAGGCCCCAGTCGATCGTGCTGCCGACATAGACGTCGGCCATCGTGAAGCGGTCGCCGCAGACGAAGTCATGGGTGGACAACCAGTCGTCGAGCGTATCGACCGCGCGCTCGAAGCTGCCGAAACCGACCATGCCCTGCTGCTGCGGCGAGGATGGCGCGAAGCCCAGCGCCTTGCTGGTGATCGCCTGCTCCATCGGTCCGGCGGCGAAGAACAGCCAGCGATAGTAATCGGCCTTTTCCGCGTCGGTGGGCAGCAGGCCGGCTTGGGGATGGATCTCGGCCAGGTAGTGGCAGATCGCCGCCGCTTCGCTCACCACCCGATCGCCGCCGGGCGCGTGGTGGATGATGGTGGGCACCTTGCCCATCGGGTTCGCGGCCAGCAGTGCCGCCGGCTTGGCGGTCCATTCGACATGGACGACATCGTAATCCGCACCGACTTCCTCCAGTGCCCAGCGGGCGATCTGGCCCCGGCTCATCGGATTGTGAAAGAAGGTTATGTCCGCCATCGGGGTTACTCCTTGTGGCTTATGCCGCCGGGCCGACCGCGCCGAATTCCGCGCCTGAAGGGTCGGAGGCGATGATGATGCGCTGGCCGCCGGGCACTTCCTGCGGGCCGAACAGAACCTGGCCGCCGTTCGCTTCGACCGCGGCCTTCGCCGCATCGATGTCGGCGACGTGGAAATAGAAGCGCCAGCCCACCGGCTCGCCCTTCATCGCAGCGCCGATCCGTTTGCTGCCCGCGTCGAGGAAGCAGTAGGGGCCGTAGTCCGGGCCCATGTCCATCCGCTCGTTGACCTTGAGATCGAGGAGCTCGTCATAGAATGCCAGCGCGGCATCGAGATCCGGCGTCATCAGCTCGTTCCAGCCGCAGCGGCCGAGACCCGGCTCTTCGGCGAAGACGTCGCTGGTGCCCGCACTCGCCCCGCGCATGAGGTAGAAGGGCACGCCCTGCGCATCGCTGACCAGCGCGACGCGGCCCACCATCGGGATGTCGAACGGCTCCATGAACACGCCTCCGCCAAGCTCTCGCAGCTTTGCGACGGAGGCATCGACGTCGGCCACCCCGAAATAGGTCAGCCAGCCCGGCCGCGCACCGCCCGCCTTCATCTCTGCCGTCAACGGCAGCGCACCGCCCGCAAATCCGCCGTCGGCCCGGCCGATCATCTCGTAGCTTTCGGCGCCCGGCACCTTCAGCATCGGCGCGGCAATCTTCCAGCCGATCACCGCGCCATAGAAGTCGCGTGCCTTCTCGATGTCGTCGGTCAGAAGCTCGTACCAGATCGGCTCGCCGGGTCGATTGGTCATCGCGGTCTCCCTTGTCGCTGGAAGGAGGGCGTCAGCGGCCCATCGTGAAGATCGGCTCGAACCCGCCGTAGATCATCCGCTTGCCGTCGAACGGCATGCCTTCGGGCATGGCGAAGCGTTCGTCCTCGTGCATCTTTTTCTCGGCCGCGTCGCAGGTCGCCTTGTCGGGCCAGACCATCCACGAAAAGACGATCCGCTCACCGGCTTCGGCCTTCACCGCCATGCGGAAATCGGTGGTCTTGCCGTCGCGCACGTCGGCTTCCCGGGTCTCTACAATTTCGGTCACGCCGTATTCGCGGAACCATTCGCCGGCCTCTGCCGCCATCTTGCGGTAATCTTCCATGCGATCCTCGGGCACCGGGATCACGAAACCCTGTACGTACATGTCAGCTCTCCTTGGGTGAGTGGCGTTCGAACGCGGCCAGCTGGTCGGCCAGCGCGCGCTGGAACGCGGGGCGGGCGCGGCCCCGTTCGAGATAGCCGGAAAGGACCGGGTCGGCGGAGACGAGATCGCTCGCCCGGTCGATCGACATCACCACGTGGACCATCAGCACGTCGGCAATCGAGAACTCCCCCGCCAGCCATTCGCGATCCGCCAGCCGCTGCGAAACGGGGGCGAGACGCTGGCCCAGCGACGCGAGCAGCGAGGGACGGCGCTGCTCGGCCCACTCCTCGTTCCGCGCGAAGAACACGACGTTGCCCAGTTCCATCGCGCCCGGCTCGACCGAATTGAGCGCGGCGACGAACCACGACAGTGCATCGGCGCGCGCCTGCCCGTCGGCGGGCAACAGGGCGGGGGCCTTGTCGGCGAGGTGGAGCAGGATCGCGCCGCTCTCGAACCAGCGAACGCCGCCTTCCTGCAGGGCGGGAACCTGCTTCCACGGTTGCAGGTCGGCATAGCCCTCGGGCTTGGCGCGCACGTCGATCAGGTGCTCGGCGTAGGCGAGGCCCGCTTCCTCGCAGGCCCAGCGCACCCGCAGATCCCGCACGAGTCCGTGGACGAAGGAAGGCACCCACGCATAGGCGGTGAGAACCATGGGAGCGGCGGGGTCGATCGGCATGTCGGTGCCCGCCTACGATCCGTCCGCGACCCATTCCCGCGCAACCATGTCGGGCGGGCCCGCTTCGGCGGCGACCGGGTCCATCCACATCGGTTCCCAGATGTGCCCGTCGGGGTCGGCGAAGGCGTTGCTCATCATGAAGCCGTAGTCGGTGGGCGGATCGATGTCGGCGGTGCCGCCGTGCTCTCCGGCCAGTCGGTTGATCTCTCGCACCGCATTGGCACTTTCGAGGTTGATGCAGAGCCTCAGGCTCGACGATCCGTCGCTGGTGATCGGACGGTCGGTGAACTGCCGCCACTTGGCGTGGGTGAGCAACATGACGACGATGGTGTCCGACCACTGCATCGCGGCGGCGGTGTCGTCGGTGAACTTCGGCTCGTTGATGAAGCCGAGCGCGGCATAAAACGCCATGGATCGGGGCAGGTCGGCCACGGGCAGGTTCACGAAGATCATGCGCGTCATCGTCAGCTCCTCTTCCATCGCCGCCAATCTTGTCGGCGACTCGAACCTTGCGATTCGTGAGCCAATTGGTTACAAAAGGCAACCATGTCGTTACCCAAGGAAACCAGCTCGTCGTCCGCCCTGCACGGCCGGTGGTATGGCGATGCCTGCGGCGCGGCCTTCGCGATGGAACTGATCGGCGAGCGCTGGGCGCTGCTGGTGCTGCGCGAACTGATGCTGGGGCCGCGCCGTTTCTCGGGTCTGCGCGCCAGCCTGCAGGGCATCAGCGCCAAGGTGCTGACCGAGCGGCTGGAGAAGCTGGAAGCGGCGGGCCTGCTAGTGCGCCGCACCCTGCCGCCGCCGGCCTCTGCGCAAGTCTACGAACTGACCGAATGGGGGTACGAGACCGAGCCGATCATGCAGTCGCTGGGCCGCTGGGCCGTGCGGTCGACGCAGCACGATCCCACGCTGCCGCTGACGCCCGTATCGGCGATGCTGGCGCTGCGCACGATGATCCGGTCGGAGATGGCGGCGGGGCTGTCGATCACCGCCGAATTTGCCCTCGGGCGAGAGCGTTTCGCCACGCGGCTGGCGGGCGGCGAACTCCATGTCGTGCGGACCCACGCGCCCACGCCCGATGCCGATATCACGGTCAGCGGACCGACAGCCAACGCCATGCTGCCCTGGCTGTTCGGCAAGCGGCCGCTGGACGAGGTGATGGAGATGACCGGTCTGTCGGTCGCCGGCGACCGCGCGCTGGTCGATCGCTTCGCGGCGATCTTTGCGCTACCGCCGAAGTATGTGTCCGGCGCTGCGGGCGCGCCCGATCATCCAAAGTGATAGCGAATGGCCGCAACCTGCCTATAGGCTGTTGCAGCGCAGCGCACAGGCGTTTACCGCCCCCAATGCGATGAACGACATGACCAACAGCCACCACACCGCCCTTGCCGCCCCGGACATCGAAGTCGATGTGCGCGAGACGTTCGGCATCGACATCGACATGAAGGTGCCCGGCTTCAGCCGGGCGGACGAACGCGTGCCGGATCTCGACACCGCCTATGTCTTCGATCCGGATACCACGCTGGCGATCCTGGCGGGCTTTGCCCACAACCGCCGCGTCATGGTGCAGGGCTATCACGGCACCGGCAAGTCGACGCACATCGAACAGGTCGCGGCGCGGCTCAACTGGCCCTGCGTGCGCATCAACCTCGACGCGCACATCAGCCGTATCGACCTTGTCGGGCGCGACGCCATCGTCCTGCGCGATGGGCTGCAGGTGACCGAATTCCGCGAAGGGCTGCTGCCCTGGGCGCTGCAGACGCCGACCGCGCTGGTCTTCGACGAATACGATGCGGGCCGCCCGGACGTCATGTTCGTGATCCAGCGCGTGCTGGAAACCGCCGGCAAGCTGACCCTGCTCGACCAGAACCGCGTTATCCGCCCGAACCCGAACTTCCGCCTCTTCGCCACGGCCAACACCGTCGGCCTTGGTGATATCAGCGGGCTCTATCACGGCACGCAGGCGATCAACCAGGGCCAGATGGACCGCTGGAACATGGTCGTCGCGCTGAACTACCTGCCCGAAGCGACCGAAGTGCAGATCGTCTCGGCCAAGGTGCCGGAGATGGACGCCGACACCATCACCAGGATGGTGCGCACCGCCGACCTGTCGCGGCAGGGTTTCATCAACGGCGACATCAGCACGGTGATGAGCCCGCGCACGGTGATCAGCTGGGCGCAGAACACGCAGATCCTCGGCGACATCGGTTTCGCCTTCCGCCTCTCGTTCCTCAACAAGTGCGACGAGACGGAGCGGATGCTGGTGGCCGAATACTACCAGCGCGTGTTCGGCAAGGACCTGCCCGAAAGCGTTGTCCACAAGGCGTGAAGGCCGCTATCCATCGGGATAGACCGCCTTCACGAAGTAGAGCCCCGCCGACGGCGCGTTGAGGCCGAGCGCCTGCCGCTCGCGCGCCTCCAGCGCCTTGCGCATGTCGTCCTCGCTCCACCGGCCCAGACCGACGAGCACAAGGCAGCCGACCATCGAGCGGACCTGATGGTGCAGGAAGCTGCGCGCCTCGGCATGGATGCGGATCTCCTCGCCGTCACGTTCGACGTCCAGCCGGTCGAGCGTCTTGACCGGTGACTGCGCCTGGCAATGGGCGGAACGAAACGTGGTGAAGTCGTGCAGCCCGACCAGGTGCTTCGCCGCCCGGTCCATCGCCGCGGCATCGAGCGGCTGGGCGACCTGCCACCCGCGGTTCGCCTCCAGCGTCAGCGGCGCGCGGCGGTTGACGATGCGGTAGACATAGGCCCGCCCGATGCAGGAAAAGCGCGCATGCCAGTCGCCCGGCACGACCTCGCACGCGGTGACCGCGATCGGAGCGGGGCGCAGTCTGGCGTTCAGCCCTTCCATCAGGCGGAACGGGTCGATGTCCTTGGCGATATCGACATGCGCGCGCATGGCCAGCGCATGGACGCCGGTATCGGTGCGCCCGGCGGCGTGCATCCGCACGTCCTCTCCGGTAATCGCCGCGACCGCATCCTCGACCGACTGCTGGACCGACGGCCCATGCGCCTGCCGCTGCAGGCCCATGAACGGCGTGCCGTCGAATTCGAGGGTGAGGGCGAAGCGGGTCATCGGCGCCGTCAGCGGATCTCGGTGCCGGCGGGGATGGGGTAACCGCGCAGCATGGCCGCCGTCTCCATCGCCGGCTTGCCTGCCCGCTGCACGAGCCTGGGCCGGATCGCGCCGAAGCCGCAGGCGATCGTCAGCTGGTCGTCCAGCGTCGTCGCCGTCGCTCCCTCCCGCCCGATGACGTCGGCGGCAAGGACGCGAATGCGCTCGCCCTCCAGCTCGAAGAAGGCACCCGGGCGCGGCGCGAAGGCGCGGATCTGGCGTTCGATGAACTCGGCACCGCGCGCGAAATCGATCCGCGCCTCGGCCTTGTCGATCTTGTGCGCATACGTGACGCCCTCCACCGGCTGCGCTTCGGCGCGGACATGGGGCAAGCGCGACAGCACCTCGACCATCGCCTCCGCGCCCATCGCGGCGATCTCGTCGGTCAGTTCGCCCGCGTTCTTCTCGTCGATGCGGGTGGTGCGCTTCAAGAGCATGGGTCCGGTGTCGAGACCCTTCTCCATCTGCATGATCGTCACGCCCGTGGTCGAATCCCCGGCGAGGATCGCCCGCTGCACCGGGGCCGCCCCGCGCCAGCGCGGCAGGATCGAACCGTGGACGTTGAGGCAGCCGTGCACCGGCGCGTTCAGCACCGCGACCGGCAGCAGCAGGCCGTATGCGGCCACCACCGCGACATCGGCGTTCAGCGCGGCGAAGGCGTCCTTCTCCTCCTGGGGCTTGAACGACGGGGGCGTGCGCACCGCGATGCCCAATTCCTCCGCCGCCAGATGGACGGGGGATGGCTGCAGCTTCTTGCCCCGCCCTGCCGGGCGCGGCGGCTGCGAATAGGCTGCGATCACCTCGTGCCCCGCCGCCACGATGGCGCGCAGGGTGGGCACCGCGAAATCCGGCGTTCCCATGAAGATGACGCGCATGTTGATATGTCCTTCTTGCCGGACTTTCGGCCTCGCGCGGCAGTCCCTATCTATCGGCACATGGCTTCACAAGACCCGCGCGGAAACGAGATCGACGCACTGGCCGCCGCGCTGGCGCGACTGCCGGGGCTGGGCCCGCGTTCGGCGCGGCGTGCGGTGCTGTGGCTGGTGAAGCGGCGGGAGACGGCGCTCGTCGACCTCCTTCGCTCGCTGACCGCGGTGCGCGAGACGCTGGTCGAATGCGACATCTGCGGCAATGTCGATACCGCCAACCCCTGCCACGTCTGTACCGACCCGCGCCGCGACTACCGCGCGCTCTGCGTGGTGGAGGACGTGGCCGATCTCTGGGCGCTGGACCGGGCGAAGCTGTTCACCGGGCGCTACCACGTGCTGGGCGGCAGGCTTTCCGCGCTCGACGGCGTGGGGCCGGAGGATCTGGCCATCGACACCTTGCTCGACCGGATCGATGCGGGCGGGGTGGACGAAGTGGTGCTGGCCATGAACGCCACGCTGGAGGGGCAGACGACCGCCCACTACATCGCCGAACGGCTGGAGGAACGGCCCGTGCGCGTGACCCAGCTCGCCCACGGCCTGCCCGTCGGCGGCGAGCTCGACTACATGGACGAGGGCACCCTGGCGCAGGCGCTGCGGGCGAGGCGGCCGGTTTCGTAGCAGCCCTGCGCGAAAGCCGAGGTCTGGCCGCTTGCCGGAATCGCGCGAAATCCCTACATGGCGGGCATGGCTATCCGTGACATCATTGAAGTACCGAACCCGCTGTTGAAGCAGATTTCGGCCCCCGTGGAATCGTTCGACGACGAGCTCAAGACGCTGGTCGAGGACATGTTCGACACCATGTACGACGCGCCGGGCATCGGCCTTGCCGCGATCCAGATCGGCGTGCCCAAGCGCGTGCTGGTCATCGACCTGCAGCCCGAGGATCCCGATGCGGAGCCGGAGCCGTGCAACCATGATGGCCACCATCATCATCACCAGCCGACGAAGAAGGAACCGCGGGTCTTCGTGAACCCGGAAATCCTCGACCCGTCGGAAGAGACCAAAGGCTACCAGGAAGGCTGCCTCTCGGTCCCCGACATCTTCGCCGAGGTTGACCGCCCGGCGACCTGCCGCGTGCGCTATCAGGATCTTGACGGCAACGTACACGAAGAGGCGATGGACGACCTGATGGCGGTGGTGATCCAGCACGAGATGGACCACCTCAACGGCATCGTCTTCATCGACCACCTCTCGCGCCTGAAGCGCAACATGGCGCTCAAGAAGCTGCAGAAGCTGCGGGCTGCGTAGTTTGTTTGTGTCCGGCTTTTTGAGCCGGACCCCTCAGGCGCCGGGCGCGGACCATCCGGTCCGCTTGGGTTGGCGCTATGCGCCGTCGCCGCCTGCGGCTCTGACTCCCTCGCATAAGCTCGGGCGCGCGTTCGCGCTTGCCGGAGTCGCTGCGCGCCCGGTTTGGCTTCTCAATGTCAGGCGGCGACCGCCTCGTGGTGGAGGTCTTCCATCGCGGCCTTACAGTCTCTGGCGCATTCGCGGCACATGCGGGCGCAGCGCTGGCAATGTGCGTGGTCATGCTTCTCGCATTCCTCGGCGCAAGTCTCGCAGGCCTTCACGCACAGCGCTAACATGGCGCGGATGACGGAGCGGTTCTCGTCGGTGCGGCGGCTGGCGACGCGATAGGTCGCAGTGCAGATGTCGCTGGTATCGCTGCACAGACGGATGCAGCGCGTCATGTCCATCTCTTCGGCGCTGCAGGCATCGGCGCAGGAATTGCAGATCGCGGCGCAGTACATCGCGTGGCGAACCGCCAGCGCGAGGCTCTCGTTGAAATCGGCACTGACGTCGGGGTGTTCGGAAATCATCTTCTCGATGGACATGGGGTCGTCTCCTTTTCCCGATGGACGGATGGGCCGGGGACAAGTTCCTGGCTTCATCGACCGGCTGCTTGCCATGCGCGATGTTCGATGTATGTTCCGTCGAATGGATATGGTCGCACTCGTTCTCGTCATCGTTGCCCTTTGCGCCGGGCTGGCCATCGGCTGGTTCCTCGGCGGCCGTCCCGTCGCCGACTGGCGGCAGCGGCATGCAGCGCTGGAGGGCGAGGCTAGGGAGCAGGGCGAGCGCTTTCGCACCGCCATCGCCGAACTCGCGACGATGAGCGAGCGGGCGGAGCGGGCCGGCGCGCTCGACGAGCAGCTGCGAGAGGCCCGGCTGCAGCTCGACGGTTTGCGCGTGCAGGTGGCCGAACTCAACAAGGACCGCGCCAATCTCGCCGAGCGCGAGGCGATGCTGAAGGACGCGCGCGAGGAGCTTGGCAAGCAGTTCGAGGCGATGGGCGTCAAGGCGCTCGAGGGGGCGCAGGCCCGCTTCCTCGAACGCGCGAACGAACGTTTTACCGAGAGCGAGAAGACCAACGCGGAGAAGATCAAGGCCCTGCTCGATCCGGTGGGGGCGCGGCTGAAGGCCTACGAGGAACAGGTGGCGGCGCTTGAGGAGAAGCGGGTCAAGGATTTCGGCAGCCTTGCCGGCGTGATCGACCAGATGCGATTGGGCCAGGAAGAAGTGCGGCGCGAGGCACAGCGGCTCGGCAATTCGCTGACCAACGCGCCCAAGGCCCGCGGTCGCTGGGGCGAACAGGCGCTCCAGAATGTGCTGGAACAATGCGGGTTGGCCGAACACACCGACTTCCACCTCGAACATTCGCTGGCGACCGACGAAGGCCGGTTGCGGCCCGACGCCATCGTCAACGTGCCGGGGCAGAAGAAGCTGGTCATCGACGCCAAGGTATCGCTCAACGCCTATCAGGCCGCGTTCGAGGCGGACGAGGGCGCGGAACGCTCGCGGCATCTCGACCTGCATGCCAAGTCGATGCGCAATCACGTCCAGACACTCGGGTCGAAAAGCTACCAGAGCCAGTTCGACGACGCGCCCGACTATGTCGTGATGTTCGTGCCGGGCGAACATTTCGTCGCCGCCGCGCTCGAACACGATCCGGAGCTTTGGGACTTCGCCTTCCGCAACAAGGTGCTGCTGGCGACGCCGACGAACCTTGTTGCCATCGCGCGTACGGTGGCGCAGGTCTGGCGGCAGGACACGATCGCGCGCGAGGCGGTGGAGATCGGCAAGGCGGGCGCGGAACTCTATGACCGGCTGGCGGTTGCCGCGGATCACCTCAAGCGGGTCGGCGGCGGGCTGGAAACCGCGGTCAACAACTACAACAAGTTCGTCGGCAGCTTCGAGCGCAATGTGCTGACCTCGGGTCGCCGCCTGGCCGAGAAGGGCATCGAGATCGGCAAGCGCGAATTGGACGAAGTGCCGCTGGTCGAGGCGGCGCCGCGCTATGGCCGTGAGGACGCGGCACTGGTGGATGCGACCGACGCGGCGCGCAGCGAAAGGCTGACGATAGTCGGCGGCAACGATGCCGACTGAGCGGGGCTAGCCCAGTTTGGCGAGCACTTCGTAGGAGAGGACCGCACTGGCGACGGCGGCATTGAGGCTGTCGGCGCGACCTTTCATCGGCATGTGGACGCGAAGGTCGCAGGCGGTCTCGTATTCTTCGGGAAGCCCGCGCGATTCGTTGCCGACCATGACGAAGCATGGGGCGGCGTAAGGCGCGGCGCGATAGTCGTGCGATTCGCGCAACGACGCGGCAACGAGTTGGCCCGCACCTCCACGCAGCCAAGCATGGAACTCGTCCCAGCGCGCCTGCGCCAGCGGAACGGTGAAGATTGCACCCATGCTGGCGCGCACCGCCTCCACGCTGAACGGATCGGCGCAGTCGTCAACCAGCACCAGCCCGCCCGCGCCGACCGCATCGGCGGTGCGCAGCATGGTGCCCAGGTTGCCCGGATCGCGCATCGCCTGCGCCACCAGGAACAGCGGCGCCGCATTGCGGTCCAGCCGTTCGAGCCCGGTGTCGAATTCCGCGAAAACGCCGCTGACCGCTTGCGGATTGTCCTTGCCGGTGATCTTCGAGAGCGCTTCTTGCGACACCTCGATCACGTCGCCGCCCGCCGCCTCGACGTCGGCGACGAGCGCGTCGAGCAGGGGATGCGTCTCGCGCCCCTCCGCCATCACAAGCGTTTCGGGAAGATGCCCGGTCTCGCGCGCGTCGGTCAGCAGGCGCAGCCCCTCGGCCAGAAAGC
>CAYRLC010000019.1:0-29589 GCA_964424995.1 uncultured Croceicoccus sp. | reverse complement strand
TTCGCGTTCGAGGCCGACAAGTGCATCGTCTGCTCGCGCTGCGTGCGCGCCTGTGACGAGGTACAGGGCACGTTGGCGCTGACCGTGGACGGACGCGGCTTTGCCAGCAAGATCAGCGCCGGCACCGCCGCCGACGATTTCCTGTCGAGCGAATGCGTGTCCTGCGGCGCCTGCGTCCAGGCCTGCCCGACCAGCGCGCTGATGGAAAAGAGCGTGACCGAGATCGGCAAGCCCGAACGCGCGGTCGTCACGACCTGCGCCTATTGCGGTGTCGGCTGCACCTTCCGCGCCGAAATGCGCGGCGAGCAGCTCGTCCGCATGGTGCCGTGGAAGGACGGCAAGGCAAACCGGGGCCATTCCTGCGTCAAGGGCCGCTTCGCCTGGGGCTATGCCAACCACAAGGACCGGATCACCAGCCCGATGATCCGCGATTCCATCGATCAGCCCTGGCGCGAGGTCAGCTGGGCGGAAGCGATCGAGCACACCGCATCGCGGCTGAAGTCGATCAAGGCGCAATACGGCGCGCGGGCGCTGGGCGGCATAACCTCCAGCCGCTGCACCAACGAGGAAACCTTCCTCGTCCAGAAACTGGTGCGCGGCGGGTTCGGATCGAACAACGTCGATACTTGCGCGCGGGTCTGCCATTCGCCGACCGGCTACGGTCTCAAGACCACGTTCGGCACCAGCGCGGGGACGCAGGATTTCGATTCGGTCGAGGATAGCGACGTCATCCTGGTCATCGGGGCCAACCCGACCGACGCGCATCCCGTCTTCGCCAGCCGCATGAAGCGCCGGTTGCGCGGGCAGGACGGCAGGCCCGGCGCGAAGCTGATCGTCGTCGATCCGCGCCGCATCGATCTCGTCCGCTCGCCGCATATCGAGGCAGCGCATCACCTAGCGCTTCAGCCGGGGACCAATGTCGCGGTACTGACCGCGATGGCCCATGTCATCGTCACCGAAGGGCTGGTCGATCGCGCCTTCGTGGAAAGCCGCTGCGAAATCGACGCGTTCGAGGACTGGGCCCGCTTCGTCAGCGATGAACGCCATTCGCCAGAAGTGCTGGAAGCGGTCACCCGGGTGCCCGCCGACGAAGTGCGCAAGGCGGCGCGGCTCTACGCCACGGGTGGTGAACGGCGTAGCGATGTTTCGCAGAGCCGCAAAAATAATTCTGCTATTTATTACGGCCTCGGCGTCACCGAACACAGCCAGGGGTCGAGCACGGTCATGGCCATCGCCAATCTCGCCATGGCGACCGGCAACATCGGCCGGCGCGGCGTGGGCGTGAACCCCCTGCGCGGGCAGAACAACGTGCAGGGCGCCTGCGACATGGGCAGCTTCCCGCACGAACTGTCGGGCTATCGCCACATCTCCGATGCCGAAACCCGCGCTCTGTTCGAGGCGGATTGGGGCGTGACGCTCGATGCCGAGCCGGGCCTGCGCATCAACAACATGCTCGACGCCGCGGTCGATGGCACGTTCCGCGCCATTTACATCCAGGGTGAGGACATCCTGCAGTCCGACCCCGACACCCGCCACGTGGCCGAAGGGCTGGCGGCGATGGATTGCGTGATCGTCCACGATCTCTTCCTCAACGAGACCGCGAACTACGCGCACGTCTTCCTGCCGGGCAGCACCTTCCTTGAAAAGAACGGCACTTTCACCAATGCCGAACGGCGCATCCAGCCGGTTCGCCGGGTGATGGACCCCGCCAACGGGTACGAGGACTGGGAGGTGACCCAGCTGCTCGCCAATGCGATGGGGCTGGGCTGGGAATACACGCACCCCAGCGAGATCCTGACCGAGATTGCCCGCCTGACCCCGACTTTCGCGGGCGTGACGTGGGAACGGCTGTGCGACGAAGGCTCGCTGCAATGGCCGGTGAACGAGGCGCACCCGAACGGCGCCCCGATCATGCATGTCGACGGCTTCGTGCGCGGCAAAGGCCATTTCGTGGTCACCGAATATGTGCCGACCGACGAGAAGACCGGCCCGCGTTTCCCGCTCCTGCTCACCACCGGGCGTATCCTGTCGCACTACAACGTCGGCGCGCAGACCCGTCGCACGGCGAACACCGCGTGGCATCCCGAAGACATGCTGGAAATGCACCCCCTCGATGCCGAGAATCGCGGCCTGAACGACGGCGACTGGGCACGGCTGGCGAGCCGCAAGGGCGAGACGACCCTGCGCGTCAAGGTGACTACCCGCGTCGCCCCGGGCGTGGTCTACACTACGTTCCATCACCCCGAGACGCAGGCTAACGTCGTCACCACCGACTTCTCCGACTGGGCCACGAACTGTCCCGAATACAAGGTGACCGCGGTGCAGGTCATGCCGTCGAACGGGCCGACCGACTGGCAGGAGGATTACGCCGAACTGTCCGAACGGTCGCGCCGGATCGATCCGCTGCACGAGGCGGCGGAATGAGCGATACTCACGCACGCCTCATCTACATGGCCAATCAGATCGCCCGTAACTTCGAGGCGCTTGGCCACGACGCGGCCGCTACCGCGACTGCCGATCATATCGCGCAGTTCTGGGATCCGCGCATGAAGGCTGCGATCGCCGGCGACGAAGACGACCTGTCGCCGACCGCGGCGCAGGCGTTTGCGATTCTGCGCAAGCATGGCGATCCCGCCCCGCAGACACGGGCGACGGTGTTCAACCACGTGGACGAGGGCGGTCGTTCCGACGCGGGCTGATGCGTTCAGGCGTTGGGCCGAATATCGGGCGACAGTGCGCCGCGCGCATGGGCGTGCTCGAGGTATTCGAGCAAAGCGGCATGGAGCGGCCGGGTGAAAGCCAGCCCGCAGAAGGACCCGTATTGCCAGGCCACACGCGCCGATATGGGGGCGAGGTTGCCGATGGCGATGGACAGGCCCTTGCCCGGTTGCAGCATGTCGATGCCGTAGCGCAGGCGGCAGCCCATTTCGGAGATGTCGATGACCGACGTCTCGTATTCGCAGCCATCATCGGTGCGGTATCCGGCGGGAATCTTGACGCGGGCGCGGGGATCGTAACGTGTGGTCATAATCGCTCAATCTACGCGATGGTCCTTAACGAACCGGGAGCGACAAGGCGGCAGTTTGTGTGCAAATCGCGCAATTTGCTGGCGTGTTTCGCAGCAGGCGTTCGGCACTTGCGACCCGCGCGGCTTTGCCGCACCTTCCCTTCCGTGAAAACTCTCGTCAACAGCAGTGCCGGAGGGGGCGGATGACTGTTCCGATGTCGTCGACAGCACATCTGCGCACTGGCGGTATTGGCACAAGGGGAGTCGTACGTGCCAGCCACCTATCGCTGCGGCTCGATGGCAAGATCGCCGGTCGCGAAATGGCCGACCACGCGGCGCGCTTTCGCGCAGAGAAGGCTAATTCGGCAAACACGACGTCCGACAATGCCGACGGCAATGTCGACATGGTCGCGATTGGTGAGAGGAATGACGCAATTTACACAGGACCCGGCGGCTGGAATCGGTTGAGGAGAATCGCCGCGATCGTCCTCGCACTCAGCGCTCCGCATCAGGGGGCGGCTGATTGCCGACAGACGGATCTCGGCATTGGCTGAGGACGCCGCACCTCGCATCGTCAAGCGGCACCGGCTGTCGACGCGCGCTTGGCACTGGCTGAACGTGGTCGCCGTCTTCACCCTGTTGATGAGCGGGCTGACCATCTTCAACGCCCATCCGCGTTTGTATTGGGGCGAATATGGCGCGAACTTCGACCGCGCATGGCTGAGGATCGACGCGACGCCTGACGGGCAGAGCGGCTACGTCAGGGTCGGACCGGCGCGGCTGGATACGACCGGGGTGCTGGGCCTGTGGCAAAAGGACGGGCGCTGGACCGAGCGGGCCTTTCCGCACTGGATGACGCTGCCCGCAGGCTACAACTTGGCCGAAGGGCGCAAGTATCATTTCCTCGGCGCATGGATGCTGGCAATCGCGGGGGTGCTCTACCTCCTGTGGTCGCTGGTGAACGGGCATCTGCGCCGCGACCTCCTGCCGCGCCGTGGCGAACTGTCGCCGGCGCACTTGTGGCAGGACGTGAAGGACCACGCCCGGTTACGCTTCCCCCGCGGCGAGGCGGCTGCGCGCTACAACCCGTTGCAGAAGCTGGCCTATTTCTCGGTTCTTTTCGTGCTGCTGCCGCTGATGGTGCTGACGGGCCTGGGCATGAGCCCGACGATGAACGCGGGCTGGGGCTGGATCCTCGACCTGTTCGGGGGGCGGCAATCGGCGCGGTCGGTGCATTTCATCACCGGGCTGCTCATCGCGGGTTTCATCGCCGCCCATTTGATCATGGTCGTGCTGGCGGGCCCTGTGAACGAGGTGCGGTCGATGATCACGGGGCGCTTTCGCCTGCCGCCGGAGGAGTCGTCATGATCGTCTCTCGCCGCCGCCTGATCGCAGGGATGGGTGCGGGCCTGACCCTGGGCGGGTGCCAGAAGATCCTGGAGACGGGGCCGGTCGACGCGCTCGCCACCTCGCTCGACAGCTTCACGATGGAGGCGCAGCGATTGGTCGTGCCGCGCACCGCGATGGCGCGCGAATATTCGCTGGCCGAACGGAGCCCGGTGTTCCGCGCCAATGGCTCGCGCACCGTCGACACGCCCGAGTACCGGCGCCATCTGGCCGAAGGTTTCGCCAACTGGCGGCTGACGGTCACGGGCCTCGTCGACAATCCCATGAGCTGGCAGCTTTCGATGCTGCAGCAAATGCTTCCCGCCCGCACGCAGGTCACCCGGCACGATTGCGTCGAAGGCTGGAGCGCCATCGGCGAATGGACCGGCACGCCGCTGAAGCTGATCCTCGACGTTTCGCGCGTATCCAGCGCCGCCCGCTACGTCGTGTTCGAATGCGCCGATCTCTATCGCGGCACCCCCTATTACGAGAGCATCGACCTGATCGAGGCCTATCACCCGCAGACGATCATGGCATGGCGGATGAACGGCGAGCCGCTGCCCGAGCGCCACGGCGCGCCGCTGCGGCTGCGCGTCGAACGCCAGCTGGGCTACAAGCACGCCAAGTACGTGCGCGGCATCGTATTGACCGATAACCTCGCGCGGTTCGGCGCAGGGAAGGGCGGGTTCTGGGAAGACCGCGCCGGCTACCAGTGGTGGGCCGGCATCTGATCCATCAGAGCAGGCGGCGTTCCTCGAGCAGGTCGGGCAGGTCGTTTTCGTAAAGCACGACGTCCTCGGGCTTTGCTTCCACCTCCAGCGCGCGGCGGGCATCGGCAAAGCTGGCGACCTCGATCGCGGTCTTGCCATTGGCGGCGAGCGCCTGCGTGAAGCTGGCGATGCGCGCAGGGTTCACCGCATAGACCATGTCGGCAAGGCCCGCGGTATATTCGCCCAGCGCGGCGTGGACGCGGTCATGCTCGATGCCCAGTTCGGCGATGCCCGGCGTGACGAGGATCGCCCGCCCGCCGCGCTGCCGCGCCAGTTCTGCGGCGACCGACACGGCATTGCGGAAACCCGCTTCGTTGGCGTTGTAGGCATCATCGAGCACCAGCGCCTGGCCGGGGCTTTCGCGCTTCTGCAAGCGATGCGGCACCTGCTCGACATCGGGCGTGACGAGCGGGATGCGCCCGGCGATCGACGGATCGATGATCCACGCCGCCGCCACGGCCAGCGCCGAATTGGTGACGTTGTGTTCGCCCAGCAGCGGCAGTTCGTAGCGCAAGGTTGCGCCGTTCGCGCCCTCGCGCCGGTCTTCCAGCACGATGGTCCAGTCCGCGCCTTCGAGCGATGCTGAGACGATGCGGATGTCGGCGTCCGCTTCCGGCCCGACGCTGACCACGCGGCCCGGGTGGGCGGCGCGCAGCACGCGGAAGGGTTCGTAGTCGAGCACTTGCGTCGACACGATGGCGGTGCCGCCCCGGTCGCACACGTCCTCGACCAGTTCCGACTTCGCCCGCGCGATGTTCTCGACCGAACCGAAACGTTCGGTATGCGCGTCGCCGATGGCGGTTACGATGCCGTAGTTCGGACGGACGAAGTTGCAGAGCCGCCGGACCGAGCCGATGCCGTATGCGCCCATCTCGGCAATGAAGTAGCGGTGGCTCCACTGCAGCCGCTCGCGGATATGGCGGGTGAGGCCGAGCACGGTGTTGATCGATCCGCGCGAATAGAACACCGGCCCCGACACGGCGAGCACTTCGGCAAAGATGTGCTTGGTCGTCGTCTTGCCGAAGCTGCCGGTAATGCCGATGCGCGTCGGGTTCAGCCGCCCCAGCTTCTCCCGCGCTTCGACGATGTAGCCCTGGTTGATCCGTTCCTGTCCCGGGCGGAGCAACATGTTGGCGATGACCAGCGTGAAGGGCAGCAATTGCAGCCCGACGATCGCGGGCAGCGCGCCGGCAAGGCTGACGGATACCGGCAGGATCGCGATGATCGCCGCCACGGTGCGGATGCGCCGGGCGCGTTCGGTCAGCACCAGCGGTTTCTTGTAGCGATACTTCGCCTCGCGCTGGGCAAGGGCGACGATGGCCAATGCCGCGATGATCATGCCGCCAATGATCACCGAGAGGGGCAGCCCTATCGCGACCACCACTGCGACCAGCACCATCAGCGCGACGAGGACCAGCGATGCCTTTACATCGTAGAGCCGGACCCGCCTGACCGCCGAAAGGAACCGCGTGCCGTCGTATTCCTCCTGCTGGAAATAGGTGAGCAGCGTGTTCAGCCGCACCCAGGCCAGCCGCGCGATGGCCGCCGTCAGCAGCAGGCTGGCCGCGATGAACGCGAGATCGTAGGGCGCCAGCGCGTTCATGCGACCGCCCCTTCGCGAACGGAGACCGCTTCCTTGATGGTCAGCGCGATCTGGTGCCGCCCGCGGTCGAGGATCGAGATGTGGTCGTAGAACGGGCACTCGACATAAGTGCTGCCGGGGACGAGCGCGGCGATCTTGCGGCCGATCTCGGGCGGGGTCTCGGTATCGGCGGCGCCGTAGATCAGGGTCATCGGCACTTTGATGCGTGGCAGGTCCGCGCTCTGGTCTTCCGAAATTGTCTTCACGAAGATGTCGCGCATTCCAGTCTCGCGGCTCATCACGTAGTCGGGGCTGCCGAAACGCTTTTCCAGCGCGATCAGCTCGTCCTCGGTCTTCGCCTGTGCTTTCAGCTTCTGGAACTTGCGCCCGTTCCACTTGCGCTTCCAGCGTTCGCGGGTGGTGACATTGCGCGGCACGCCCGCGCCCCCAACGATCACGATATGGCCGAACAGGCCCGGCGCCTGCACACCCAGCCGCAGCCCCATGCGCCCGCCGAAACTGTGCCCGACCCACACGCAGTGCTCGATCCCCAGGTCCTGCCGCAGGTGGCGCGCCATGTATTCGGCGTATTCCACCGTTCCCCATGCATCGTCGGGCCGTTCCGACTTGCCGTGGCCGGGAAGATCGAACAGGTAGGCATCGATCGACGGGGCCAGCGCCTCTGCCACGGGAATGAAATCACGGTGGGACCGGCCCCAGCCATGGGCAAAGACCACTTTGGGCGCGCCCGGCGTGCCGATCCGGATATGGTGGGGAGCCTGCATGGCCCCCTTCTTACAGCGCCCGCAATGGCGCACAAGTTGACACCTGCGAGTCGCACACAGGGTGCGCCGAGCGAACTGGGGATAGAGCCGGAACGATGGCTGTTGGAATTGGCGCGTCTGGACATGGGTCTGCTGGAAATGGCTCTGGCCGGAAACGGGTCGCAGTGCTGTTCGGCGGCGCGAGCCAGGAACATGACGTGGCGGTCGTGTCGGCGCACCAGTTGATGGACGCGGCCGACGTGCGCGGGATCGAGGTGATCCCCGTCTATACCGATTTCGAGAACCGCTTCTATTCCGCCCCCTTCCTGCGCGACATCCGCCGCTTCCGGCCGAGGCCGTCGGGCGCGCCGGAGGTGATCTTCAGCTGGTCCGAACGCGGCCCGGTCATGCGTGAGCGCAAGTCGCTGAAGGAAACGCCGATCGATTGCGTGCTGCCGGTGTTCCACGGACCTTTCGGCGAGGACGGGCGGCTGCAGGGCCAATTCGAGCTGCTCGGCATTCCGGTCACCGGTTTCGCCGCCGGGTCGAGCGCGATGGCGATGCGCAAGGACGCGACCAAGGCGCTGGTGCGGCTGGCCGGGGTGAACGTGCTCGACCACGTGACCGCGAACCGGGCGCGGCTGGCCGACGTCGCCTCGCTTATCGCGGAAGTGGAGGCGAAGTTCGGCTTCCCGACGATCGTGAAGCCCGCCAATCTCGGCTCCTCCATCGGCGTGGGGCTTGCGAAGACGGCGGCGGACCTGCCGGCGCTGGTCGCCTATGTCCTCGCGCAGGACAATCTCGCGATCATCGAGCCGCAAGTGCAGAACCTCGTCGAATACAACATCGCGATGCGGTGGGACGAGGCGGCGCAGGAGGTCAAGTTCTCGGCCATAGAGCGTCCGAAGAGCGGCGCGGAACTGCTTGATTTCAAGGAAAAGTACCTTTCTTCGGGCGGCGGTACCAAGGGTGCGTTCCTGCCGAGCGAAGGCATGCTGTCGCTGACCCGCGATATCAACCCCGACATGCCGTCCGCGTTCAAGGCGACGATCCACGATTACGCCCGCCGCGCTTTCGTGACGCTGGGCCATCGCGGGGCGCCGCGCATCGACTTCATGTCGAACCGGGAAACCGGCGAAATCTGGTTCAACGAGATCAATGCCATTCCCGGTTCCTACGGCTTCTTCCTGTGGGAAGCAGCGGAAGACCCTTTGCTGTTTCCCGAACTGGTCGACCATCTGGTGGCCGAGGCGCTGCGCGATACGGTCAAGAAATTCGACGATCCGGTTCCGCAGGGCGCCTACCTCCTGCCGCGCTGATCCCTATAGCGAGGAGACCAGGTGCCCGCCGTCGACCGGGATGATCGTCCCGGTCATGTAGGCCCCGGCATCCGAGGCGAGCAGCAGCATCGGACCGTCGAGGTCCGGAAGCCGGCCGAAGCGGCGCATCGGGATCCGCTCCACCATTGCGGCACCGTGCGGGGTGTCGAGCAGCCCCTCGGTGATCTCGGTCGGGTAGTAACCCGGTGCCAGCGCGTTGACCCGGATGCCGTAGCGCGCCCATTCCAGCGCCAGCTGCTTGGTCAGTTGCGCCACAGCCGCTTTGCTCGCCGCATAGGCTGACAGCGTCGGCCCCTGCCGCAGCGCCAGGATCGAGGCGGTGTTGACGATCGAACCGCCGATCCCGGCTGCCTTCATCGCCTGGGCGCAGGCCTGCGCCATCGCGAAGACGCCGGTGACGTTGACTGCGAAGACCTTCTCCACTTCGGCGATGTCCTGCTTGATCGCCATGCGCGCGCCGTCGATCCCGGCATTGTTCAGCAGGATCGTCGGGGTGCCCAGCGCCGCCTCGACCGCGCCGACGACCGGCTTGCAACGCGCATGATCGGCGACGTCGAGGGCGAAAGCCTCCACCTTCGCCCCGCGCGCGCGCAATTCGTCGCGCAAGGTTTCCAACCGGTCCACGCGGCGGGCGCAGAGCGCGACGCTGGCACCGTGATCGGCAAGGGTCCTGGCAAAGTGCGCGCCGAACCCGCTGGAGGCGCCGGTGACGATGGCCGTCTGGCCGGAAAGGTCGAAATCCATGCCGCGCAACGTGGCGGTGGATGGTGATGCGGGCAACTGCTTGTTTATCGAGGGGCGAGCGGTTAGCCCTGCGCCCCATGGCACAGAACACAACGAAGAGCCTCGTCACCATCGACGTGGGAGGAACCAACGCCCGTTTCGCGCTGGCGGAAGTGAGCGACGGCAAAGTCGTATCGGTGGCGGAGCCGACGACTTTCGCGACCGGCAGCGTCGCCGGGCTGGCGGCGGCATGGCAGCGTTTCGAGGATGCGCAGAACGGCAACCTGCCGCGCGCCGCGGCGATCGCCGTGGCCGGGCCGGTGAGCGAAGAGGAGATTCGCTTCACCAATTCGCACTGGGTGATCCGCCCCGCCGACATCGGCAGCGAACTGGGTGTCGACGAACATGTCCTCATCAACGATTTCGCCGCCGTGGGGCACGCGGTCGCCGCGGCGGGTGAAGAGCATTTCGTCCATCTGGCCGGGCCGACCGACATTCCCGAGCATGGAACGACGACCATCACCGGCCCGGGCACCGGCCTTGGCGTCGCGGCGCTGGTTCGCCGGCCGGACGGGTCCTATCGCGTGCAGCCGACCGAGGGCGGCCACATCGGTTTCGCGCCCGAGGATCGGGTGGAGGAGGAGATCCTCTCCCACGTTCGCGAATCGCTGCCGCGCGTGTCGGTGGAGCGGATGTGTTCCGGCCCGGCGATCGTTTATCTGGCAGAGGCCATCGCCCGTATCGAAGGCCTGCCGATGCCGTCGGGCGACGACCGCGAACTGTGGCTGTCGGCGATCACCGGCAGCGACCCCGTCGCCGTCAAGGCGATGGAACGGTTCTGCATGATCCTCGGCGCAGCGGCGGGCGACCTCGCGCTCGCACACGGGGCGAATTCGGTGGTCATCGCAGGCGGGCTGGGCCTTCGGATCAAGGACCAGATCATCGCTTCGCCCTTTGCCGAGCGCTTCGTCTACAAGGGCCGCTTCCGGTCGCTGATGGAGAAGATCCCGGTGCGGCTCATCACGCACCCGCAACCCGGCCTGTTCGGCGCGGCAGCGGCCTTCGCCCAGAAATACGGCTGATCACGGTGTTCCGGATACGAAAAGGGCGGCGCGCCACTCCGGCGAGCCGCCCTTTTTGGATTCAGTCTATAAGGCGGTTCAGGTGAACGAACCACCCTCGGCCGCCAGTTTCTCGAGCAGGGCGGCGGGCTTCAGGCCCATCGCCTTCAGCCCGGCGACGATCTTCGGCAGGCCGTGGATGTCGGCCCAGCACATCGGGCCCCCCTGATATGCGGGCCAGTTGTAACCGAGGATCGCGGCGACATCGATGTCGCCTGCGCGAAGGGCGATGCCTTCCTCGAGGATCTTGGCGCCTTCATTGATGACCGGGTAGAGCAGGCCGGCAAGGACGTGGTCCGGGCTCAGTTCGGAGCCGGCCTCGACACCGCGAGCCTTGCGGACCTGTTCGATCACCTCGACCGCGGCGGGTGAGGGGGTGGCGCGGCGCTTCTCGTCGTAATCGTAGAAGCCGCCGTTCAGCTTCTGGCCGCGACGCTCCAGTTTCACCAGTTCGCCGGTGATCGTCGTTTGGCCCGGGAAGGTGACGACATCGAGACCGATGAGATCGAGCATCTGCAGCGGGCCCATCGCAAAGCCGTAGTCGCGCATCGTCGCGTCGATCACCTGCATGGGGGTGCCGCGCAGCAGCATTTCCATCGAGGCGACCATGTAGGGGAACATCAGGCGATTGGCGATGAAGCCGTCGCAGACGCGCGCCAGAACCGGCGTCTTGCCGATCTTGCCGGCGAGCTTCATGCCGGTAGCGATCACGCTGTCGCTGCTCTTTTCGCCGCGAACGACTTCGAGCAGCGGCATCACGTTGGCGGGCGAGAAGAAGTGCAGGCCCAGCACCATTTCGGGGCGCGAGGTAAAGGTCGCGATGTGATCGATGTCGAGGAAGCTGGTGTTCGACGCGAGGATCGCGGTCGGCTTGCAGATCGTCTCGAGCCGGCCGAAGACCTTCTCCTTGATCTCCATGCTCTCGAACACCGCTTCGATCACCAGATCGACGTCGGCGAGGTCGTTCATGTCGAGCGAACCGGTGAGAAGGCCCATGCGGGTCTCCACGTCCTCTGCAGTGAGGCGGCCCTTCTTTGCGGTGTTTTCATAGTTCCTGCGGATGACGCCAAGGCCGCGGTCGAGCGCTTCCTGTTTCACTTCGACGATGGTCACCGGGATGCCGATGTTGGCGAAGTTCATGGCTATGCCGCCGCCCATCGTGCCTGCGCCGATGACGCCCACGCTCTTCACGTCGATCAGCGGCGTGTCCCTGGCGATGTCGGGGACCTTGGCGGTCTCTCGCATCGCGAAGAAGACGTGGCGCAGCGCCTTCGACTGGTCGGAGGTGAAGAGCTTGTTGAAGTTCGCCGCTTCCGACTTCATCCCCTCGGCAAAGGGCAGGGCCACTGCGGCCTGCACGCTGGCGAGGATCTCGCCCGGCGCGATCACATTGCGGAATTCGCGGCCGTGTTCGGTCTTGAACCGCTCGAACAGCTCGGTGTCCTCACGGTCCTTGGCGATCATGTCGTCCTTCTCGGACACGCGGGGCAGCGGGCCGTCCTTTGCCATGACAGCCGCAGCCATGGCCATGGCCTCTGCCATCAGCGCGTCGTCGGCGACGACCTTGTCGACAAGGCCCATCTTCTCGGCCAGCGCGGCCTTTACCGGCTTGCCCGTGATCATCATCTGCAGCGCGGCCTCCGAACCGACCAGGCGCGGCAGGCGCTGGGTGCCGCCGGCACCGGGCAGCAGGCCCAGCTTCACTTCGGGCAGGCCCATCTTCGCGCTGGCGGCGGCGATGCGGTAATGGCAGCCCAGCGCGACTTCAAGCCCGCCGCCCAGCGCCGTGCCGAAGATCGCGGCGACGACCGGCTTTTCCAGCGATTCGATCCTGTCGATCACGCCCGGCAGCCACGGTTCACGCATGCCGATGTCGAACTCCGCGATGTCGGCGCCGGCCGGGAAGGTGCGGCCCCTGGCGCTGATCACGGCGGCCTTGATCGCGTGGTCCGATGCGATGCGATCGGCGGCGGCGGCCAGACCCTGACGGACCGAGAGGCCAAGGGCATTGACCGGCGGGTTGTCGATCAGGACGACGGCAATGCCGTCTTCGACCGACAGCGAGACGGTGTCGGAGAGCGCTTCGGACATTCAGGCGGTTCCTTTCCAGAATTGGCAGCCCACACCGTTCGCGCGCCGAAATCCGGCGCACGACGGCGGGAATCGCGGGCACAGATGCCCGCAATGACCAGAAATGGCAATTCCGCAGGGGAACAGGTGCGTTTTACGAGCCCTGCAGGCAGAACGGGCAATTCGCCGCGAAGTGGCCGGGGCGGATTTCCTCCAGTACCGGTTCCTCGTGCTTCATCCGTTCGTCGTGCGGCACGGGGCTGCGCGGCCAGAAATTGCACCCCTCGGGCGGATTGAGCGGCGAGGGCGGGTCGCCGTGCAGCACGATGCGGTGTCGCGACCGTTCGGCCCGCGGATCGGGCGTCGGGATCGCGCTCATCAGCGCGCGGGTGTAGATGTGCAGCGGATGATCGACGATCTCGCTCGCCTCGCCCAGTTCGAGGATGCGGCCGAGGTACATCACCGCGATCCGATCTGCGATGTAGCGCACCACCGACAGGTCGTGGCTGATAAAGATCATCGTCAGCCCCATCTCGCGCGTCAGACGCTTGAGCAGGTTGAGGATCTGCGACTGGATCGACACGTCGAGCGCCGAAACCGGCTCGTCCGCGATGATCAGTTTGGGTTCGGGAGCAAGCGCGCGGGCAATGGCGACGCGCTGGCGCTGGCCGCCCGAGAATTCGTGCGGATAGCGCTTCATCTGGTTGGGGTTCAGACCCACCGTGCGCAGCAGTTCCGCGACCCGCGCACGCAGCGCAACGCCCTTCAGCTCGGGGTGCCGCGTGCGGATCGCCTCGGCCAGCGTCGTCTGCACCGTCTGGCGCGGATTGAGCGAGGCGTAAGGGTCCTGGAAGATCATCTGGAAGTTGATGCGCTGGTGGCGGATCTCCTTGTCCGAGAGGGCGGAGAGTTCTTCGCCTTCGAGAAAGATGCGCCCCGAAGTCGGCCGGATCAGCTGCATGATCGTGCGCGACAGGGTCGACTTGCCACAGCCGGATTCGCCGACGAGACCGAGGATCTCGCCTTCCTTCACGGTCAGCGTCACGCCGTCGACGGCCTTCACCACGCCCTTGCTCTCGCGCGTGAACAGGTGGGTGCCGAGATCGAAGTGCGTGTGCACATCGTCCAGCACGAGGAAATCGCGGCGCGGGTCGACAGGCACCGCGGGTTCGGTGTGGCCGGTTTCCATGACGTCGCTCATTCCGCCGCTCCCGCCGCTACGGTCTCTTCGGGCACATCGGTGCTGAGCACGCTCTCGATCGGGGCCGAGCTGTCGCAGAAACGGCAGTCGGCGTAGCAGTGCCCGTTTTCGAGTTCGACAAGACCGGGGCGCTCGCCTTCGGGCAGGCCGGTCTTGGGATAGGGACAGCGGGGATAGAAGGCGCAGCCGTGGATCGGCTTCGACACGTCTGGCGGCAGGCCCGGGATGGTGTAGAGGTCCGCGCCCTTGGTCTGGAGCGAGGGGATCGTCTTCTGCAAGGCACGGGTATAGGGATGCCGCGCGTTGTAGAAGACCTGTTCCGCCGTGCCGCTTTCCATCATGCGGCCGCCGTACATCACGTTCACCTTGTCGCAGGTGCCCGCCACGACGCCGAGGTCGTGAGTGATGAGGATGACGGCGGTGCCGAGATCCTCCTGCCGGCGCTTGATGATGTCCATGATCTGCGCCTGCACGGTTACGTCGAGCGCGGTGGTCGGTTCGTCCGCGATCAGCAGGTCGGGTTCGGTGATCAGCGCCATCGCGATCATCACGCGCTGGCGCATGCCGCCCGAAAACTCGTGCGGATAGCTGTGCACCCGCTTCGACGCTTCGGGGATGCCGACCTCTTCCAGCGCGGCGATCGCCTTGCTGACCGCCGCCTTGTGATCGACATCGTAATGCAGCCGCAGCGCCTCGATCAGCTGGGTGCTGATCTTGAGGTAAGGGTTCAGCGAGGTCATCGGATCCTGAAAGATCATACTGATCCGCTTGCCGCGGATCTTGCGCAGCTCCGGCTCGCTCATCTGCAAGAGGTCGCGCCCGTCGAACATCGCGGTGCCGCCGTCGATCTTGCCCGGCGGTTCGGGGATGAGCCGCATCAGCGAGTAGCAGGTGACCGACTTGCCCGAACCGGATTCGCCGACGATGCCCAGCGTCTCGCCCTTGTCGACCGAGAAGGAAACGCCGTCGACCGCCCGCACCACCCCGTCACGGGTGTAGAACGAGGTCTTGAGGTCTTTGACTTCGAGTAGCGCCATGTCGATCAGTCCTTCGCGCTCTTGGGGTCGAGCGCGTCGCGCAGGCCGTCACCCAGGAAGTTCAGGCAGAACAGGGTGAGGGCGAAGAAGAAAGCGGGGAAGATCAGCAGCCAGGGGAAGATCTCCATGTTCTGCTGCCCCTCGTTGATGAGCACGCCCCACGACGCATCGGGCGGCTGCACGCCGAGGCCGAGGAAGGACAGGAACGCCTCCAGCAACATGACCGCCGGGACGGTCAGCGTGGCGATGACGATAACCGGGCCGAGCACGTTGGGGATGAGATGGCGCAGGATGATCCGCTTGTGGCTGTAGCCCAGCGACACGGCGGCCTCGATGAACTCCTGCTTCTTCAGCGCCAGCACGCCCGAACGGACAATACGCGCCATCGACAGCCATTCGACCGCGCCGATGGCGATGAACATCAACCACATCGACCGGCCGAAGGCGACCATCAGCAGGATGACGAAGATGGTGAAGGGCAGGGCGTAGAGAAGGTCGACGAAGCGCATCATCGTCGCATCGACCTTGCCGCCCAGATAGCCGGCGGTGGCGCCGTAGACGACCCCGATCAGCAGCGAGACGACGGTGGCGATGAGGCCGACCATCAGCGAGATGCGGCCACCCTCCAGCGTGCGCACCAGGAGGTCGCGGCCCAGCGTGTCGGTGCCGAACCAGTGTTCCGCCGACGGGGCCGTCGCGCCAAGGAACAGGTCCTGCGTCTGGCTGTCGTAGGAACTGATCCAGGGGCCGACCACGCAGGCCACCACGATCAGCACGAAGATGACGAGGCTGGCGACCGCAAGGCGGTTCTTGCGCAGCCGCGACCATGCGTCCTTCCACAAGGACGAGCCCTGTACCAGCTCCTCCTCGGCAATTTCCGATGCGCTGTGGCGCGGCGGCGGTGCGGGTTCGCTGGCGAGGACCGCGGTTTCGGAATGATCAGTCATACTTCAGCCGTGGGTTGAGCGCGACCTGCGCAATGTCGACAAGGAGGTTCATGAGCACGATCAGCGACGCGAACAGCAGGGTGAGGCCGAGGATCAGGAAGTCGTCGCGGTTGAGCGCGCCCTTCACGAACCACTGGCCGAGACCGGGGATCTGGAAGATCGTTTCCACTACGAACGAGCCGGAAATGATGCCCGCCAGCGCCGGGCCGAGGAAGGTGATCGCCGGGATCAGCCCGCCCTTGAGGCAGTGCTTCCACACGATCGTGCGTTCGGGCACGCCCTTGGCCCGCGCGGTGCGGACGAAATCCTGGTTGAGCATTTCGAGCATGCCACCGCGGGTCAGGCGCGCGAAATAGGCGGCGTAGTAAAGGCCCAGCGTCGCGGAAGGCAGGATCACGAATTCCGGTCCGAACCAGCCCGCCACCGGCAGCACCGCGAAGATAAGGCCGAAGACGAGGGCGAGCAGCGGGCCCATGACGAACGTCGGCAGGCAGATCCCCGCCATCGCTGCCGACATCGGCACGAAGTCGAGCCAGGTGTTCTTCTTCACCGCCGCCAGGATTCCGGCCGGAACACCGAGCAGCAGCGCGACCAGCAGGGAGATCGAACCGAGCTTCAGCGAGACCGGGAAGCTTTCGGCGATGATCGCGGTCACCGTGCGGTTGGCATAGACCGCGCTCGGCCCGAAATCGCCGCGCAGGACGATGTTGGACAGCGAGGTCAGGAAGCGTTCGCCGACCGGTTTGTCGTAGCCGTAGAACTTCTCGATCTGGGCGAGAATCTCCGGGGCCATCGCGCGTTCGGAACTGAACGGGCTGCCCGGTGTCGCGGCGACGAGGAAGAAGGTGACGGCGTAGATCCCAATCAGGACGAGAATGCCCTGCAGGAAGCGTTTGCCGATGAATTTCAGCATGGAGTCGGTCCCGTCAGGGTGAGAAGGAAGGCGATCACTGCGCGGCGGCCGTGGCGGGGGCCGAAGACACGGGCGTCGGCCTGGCGGCTGGCGCGACGGCCGGCGTGCCGGTCGGCTGTGCGCCGCGCGGGTCGAGGGTCTTCTGCGCGGCGGTCGGCGCACCCTGCTCTTCGAAGTAGAGGTACTTCACCGGGTGGTTGTCGAGCAGCGTCGGGTGCCAGCCCTTCAGCCGCGGATCGCGCAAGTAGACGCGGGTGTAGAAGTAGAGCGGGATGATGGGCATCGCTTCCATCATGATCGCTTCGGCCTTGCGCAAGGTGGCGAAGCGGACCTCTTCGTTCGGCGCCCGCTGCGCCTGCTGGATCAGCGCGTCATAGCGCGGGTCGCCCCAGCCGGTGTCGTTGTTGCCGTTGCCGGTGGTCATGATGGAAAGGAAGCCCATCGGATCGACATAGTCGCCGATCCACCCGGCGCGTGCCACGTCGTAGTTCAGCTTCTTGACGTTATCGAGGTAGACCTTCCACTCCTGGTTGTAGATCCCGATCTTCACGTTCAGGTTCTTCTGCCACATCGCCTGCAGCGCTTCCGCGATCTGGCGGTGGGTTTCCAGCGTGTTGATGAGGATCTCGGTCTTGGGAAAGCCCTTGCCGTTGGGATACCCCGCCTCGGCCAGAAGGCGCTTCGCTTCGGCAAGGTCGGTCCTGGCGATGTCGCTCGGCGGATAGCCGGGAACGCCGGCGGGCACGAAGCCGGTGCCGGGCAACTGGCCGCCCTTGGTCACCTTGTCCACCAACAGCTGGCGATCGACGGCCAGCGCCAGCGCGCGGCGGACACGGGGGTCGTTGAACGGCTTCCGGGTGACGTTGACCTTGTAATAGTAGTTGCCGAGATAGGGCTCGATCCGCATGTCGTTCGGCATCGATTTCTTGAAGAACGGCACCTTCTCGTTCAGCACGTTATTGGTGAGGTGCAGGCGGCCGCTGCGGTACATGACTTCCTCGGCCCCGGCATTCTCGATCGGGAAGAAGCGAATGCCGTTCAGCCGCACGCGCGCCGCATCCCAGTAGGTCGGGTTGCGGACGACCTCGATCTCCTGGTTGGTCGCCCACTTCTTGATCATGAAGGGCCCGTTGCCGACGTAGTTCTGGGCGGTGGACCAGCCGCTCTGGCGATTGGCCATGCCGCCGTGTTCCTCGACCGCGCGCGGGTTTACCGGGAACCACGAATAGTGCTTCAGCATGTTCGGATAATATGGCGTGGGACCGACAAGCGTGACCTGCAACACACGGGGGGCCAGCGCCTTCACGCCGACGGTGCGGAAATCCTTGGTATTGCCCTTGTGGAACGCCTCCGCGCCTTTCAGCACATAGAACATCTCGGCATATTCGTTGCCCAGTTCCGGCGTGATCGCGCGCTGCCAGCTATAGACGAAGTCGCTGGCGAGGACCGGATCGCCGTTCGTCCACTTCGCGTCGCGCAGATAGAAGGTCCACACCGACTGGTCATCATTATGCTCCCAGCGTTCGGCCATGCCGGGTTCGGGGATCAGGTCGTTGGTCGGGTGATAGGCGATCAACCCCTCGATCAGCGAGGAGATGACGTGGTTCTCGGGCACGCCGGTCACGAGGTGCGGGTCCAGGCCCTTCGGCTCGGTGCCGTTGCCCCACAGCAGGATGCCATCGCGCGCCGCGACGTCGGTCGCCTTCTCCCGGTCGCCGCACGAAGAGAGCGCGAATCCAAGGGTCAGAACGAGGAGGACGTGGCGAAGTAGTTTCATTTGCATCCTTCTTGGGTATGGACTTTCGCCAGCCACCGCAAGCAGGGCTTCGCCAAACAACACCTGAACGGCCGGTTTTTTCCCGGAATTCCGCCGAAATTTCGCGACGAACCGGTTACAGATGTCTTTATTCGCCGTCGAACGCCATCAACGCATCGACGTCGATGTCGGCCGCACGCAGCTTGTCCGCACCGCCGAGTTCGGGAAGGTCGATGACAAAGAGCGCCTGTTCGACCCGCGCGCCGCGCCCGCGCAGCAGTTCCACCGCCGCCAGCGCGGTGCCACCCGTGGCGATCAGGTCGTCGACCAGCGCGACCCGCGCACCCGGGCCGCAGGCGTCGTCGTGCATTTCCAGCATGTCGGTGCCGTATTCCAGAGCGTATTCGATGGAGATCGTGGAACCCGGCAGCTTGCCGCGCTTCCTCAGCATCAGCACCCCGCAGCCCAGCTTGTAGGCAAGGGCGGAGGCAAAGACGAAGCCGCGCGCCTCGATCCCGGCGATGAGATCCGGCTTATCCGCCTCCAGCATGGACGCCAGCCGGTCGATCGCGGCCGCGAAGGCCTCTCCGTCCAGCATCAGGGTGGAAATGTCGCGGAACATGATGCCCGGCTTGGGGTGGTCGGGGATCGTGCGGATGAGGTCCTTCAGATCGCCGTTCTGGTCGCCGCTGGTTGCCATGCCGGTCCGGATGCTCCTGTGCCGGGGCCGTGCGCCCGGTTCGCGCCGGACACTATGCAGTCGCGCGCTTGGCCGCAACCGTCGCCATGCGCTTGCGCCGTCGCCATGCGCTTGCGCCGTCGTCACGCCCTTGCGCCGCCGTCACAACCGCTCGCTTGCCGACGCGCCTTCCAGCCGCTAAGGGCGGCGCTTTCCGAATTACCCTCACGCTCTTTCACAGGCTGAAGCACCATGAAGATCAGCGGCGTCGACATTCGCCCCGGCAACATCCTCGAATACGAAGGCGGCATCTGGAAGGTCGCCAAGATCCAGCATACGCAGCCCGGCAAGGGCGGTGCCTACATGCAGGTCGAGATGAAGAACCTGCAGGACGGCCGCAAGACCAACGTCCGCTTCCGCAGCGCCGACACGATCGAACGCGTGCGCCTCGACACCAAGGACTTCCAGTACCTCTACGCCGAGGGCGACATGCTGGTGTTCATGGACAAGGACACCTACGATCAGATCACCCTGCCGGCCGACCTGCTGGGCGATGCCGCCGCCTTCCTCGAAGACGGCATGGAAGTGCTGCTCGAGCTGTGGGACGAAAAGCCGATTTCGGTACAACTGCCCGAACAGGTCGAGGCGACGATCGTCGAGGCGGACGCCGTGGTGAAGGGGCAGACCGCCTCGTCCAGCTACAAGCCCGCGATCCTCGAAAACGGCGTGCGCGTGATGGTGCCGCCGCATATCGAAAGCGGGACGCGGATCGTCGTCGACGTCTACGAACGGACTTACGTGGGCAAGGCCTCCTGAGGCCCCCGGCGAAGGCATAGTCGAACATGGCCATCACCGGACTCATCCGTGTCATCGAGCGCGCCGCCCGCAAGGCGGGGCAGCGCCTGCGCCGCGATTTCGGCGAAGTCGCGCACCTGCAGGTCAGCCGCAAGGGCCCCTCCGACTTCGTGTCGAAGGCGGACCGCGCGGCCGAGCGCACCCTTTGGGAAGAACTGCGTGCCGCGCGGCCCGGCTGGGGCTTCCTGCTGGAGGAATCGGGCGAGATCGAGGGCGAGGAGGGCAAGCCCCGCTTCATCATCGACCCGCTCGACGGCACCACCAACTTCCTGCACGGGCTGCCTCACTTCGCGATCTCCATCGCGGTGCAGGAACCCGCGCTCGACGGCAAGGGGCCGGACGGGTCGGGCTGGGGCGAAGTGACCCATGGCGTCGTCTACCAGCCGGTGACGGACGAGACGTTCTGGGCGGAAAAGAGCCGCGGCGCGTGGCTGCACGATGCGCGCCTGCGGGTCTCGGCCCGGCGTGACCTCGCCGATTCGGTAATCGCCACCGGCGTGCCGTTCGCGGGTGCGGGCAATTTCGGGCAGTGGGCGAAGATCGCGGGCGAGATCGCGCCGCGCGTCGCCGGTATCCGCCGCTTCGGTTCGGCCTCGCTCGATCTCGCGTGGGTCGCGGCCGGTCGCTACGAGGGGTTCTGGGAAGCGGGCCTCAAGCCTTGGGATACCGCCGCAGGATGCCTGCTGGTGCGCGAGGCCGGCGGTTTCGTCTCCGACTGGCGCGGCCGGTCGCTGCAGATCTGCGACCAGACCGTGCTTGCCGGTAACGACGCGCTTCATTCGCGTCTTCACAAGCTCCTCGCATCGGCGCTGAAGGGCGACTGAGCAGCTGAATATTGCCGCCTTGCCGGGTTGCCCCACCCCGGCTAAGAGCGGCTTCCCGCGAACGGCGGGAACCGTGCCCCTGTGGCGGAATGGTAGACGCGAACGACTCAAAATCGTTTGTCTTCGGACGTGCCCGTTCGAGTCGGGCCAGGGGCACCATGTGAACGCAGCGAACGACTTCGACCCGACCGGCACGCCATCCGGCGATGCATGGTCGGGCGTCGTTCGTGCTGGTATTGCCCGCTCATGATGCCGGGCATCCCCCCCTATCACGCACTGGCCGCCATGGTGCTGACCGTGGCGATGTTCGTGACCTTTGCGCGCGGGCGCATCGCGACGGAGATCGTCAGCCTCGCCACCATCGTTCTCATCGCGCTGGGCCTGTTCTTCTTCCCGCTCGACGGGCAGTACCAGACCGATGGATTGGCGCTCGCCTTCTCGGGCTTCGGTCATCCGGCGCTGATCACCATCTGCGCGCTGATGGTCATGGGTCGCGGGCTGGTCGTCACCGGCGCGCTGGAACCGGCGACCCGGCTGCTGGCGCGGCTGTGGCAGTTCAACAAGTCGGTCGGCATGCTGGTCTCGATCCTGCTGGCGATGGCGCTGTCGACGATGGTCAACGACACCCCGGTGCTGGTCCTCCTGCTGCCGGTCTTCGTGGGGCTTGCCGAAAAAGGCGCGATGGCGGCATCGAAGACGCTGATCCCGATCAATGCCGCGGTTCTCATCGGCGGCATGGCGACGACCATCGGCACCTCCACCAACCTGCTCGTCGTGTCGATCGCGGCGGACCTGGGGATGGAGCCGATGCATGTCTTCGACTTCACGCCCATCGTGGCCTTTGCCGCCCTGATCGCGCTGCCGTACCTGTGGCTGGTGATGCCGCGTCTGCTGCCAGACAACGGGCAGGCGTTCAGCGAGAACCGTCGATTCTTCGTGGCGACCATGCGGGTGGACGAGGACAGCGACCTCATCGGCCTGACCCCGCGCGACCTGCAGGGGCGGGTGCCCGACGGGTTCGAATTCGAACATGCGCTGGATCGCCCGATCACCGCCAACTCGCGCCTCGCCGTGCGCGGCACGCACAAGGCGCTGGAGGAGGCGGTGCGCACGCTGAAGGCGCGCATCGCGCCGGCCTGGGTGATCGAACGGCTGACCGCTGCGGCCAGGACCAAGCGCAGCGACATCGTCGTGGTCGAGATGGCGGTCACGGCCCAGTCGCGGCTGGTCGGGCTGACGATCCCGGCGTCGGGCGTCGCCGGCCAGTTCGGCGTGGCGGTGCTCGGCATCCACCAGCACGACCGCATTGCCGATCGGGACCTCGTCGAGTCCGCCGAGCTGCAGTTGAAGGTCGGCGACGTCCTCCTCGTTACCGGGCCGCTCGCCGAGATCGAGCAGTTTGCGCAGAGCGACGATTTGCTTTTGCTAGAGGGCGTGACCGAGATTCCGCGCCGTTCGCGCGCGGTCATGGCGGCAGCGATCATGTTCGGTTCGGTCGGCACGGCCAGCATCGGGCTGTGGCCCATCGCCATATCGGCGCTGGCAGGCGCAATCGCGATGTTCGTGACCGGCTGCGTGAAGTTCGAGCGGGTGGGCCGTGCCCTGTCGGCCAACGTGATCGTGCTGGTCGCCGCCAGCATCGCGGTCGGGCGGCTGATCCTGGAGACCGGGGCGGCGGAGTGGCTGGGGCTGCTGCTGTCGGCGGGGCTGCAATATCTGCCCCCGGCGATGATCGTGGCGGCGGTGATGCTGTTCGTGACCCTGCTCACCAACTTCGCGTCGAACGCGGCAGCGGCCACCGTCGGCACGCCCATCGCGTTCAAGATCGCGCAGACGCTGGGCCTGCCGGTCGAGCCGCTGGTGCTGGCCGTCCTGTTCGGTTGCAACCTGTGTTACGCAACGCCGATTGCCTACCAGACCAACATGCTGATCATGGAAGAGGGGCAGTACAAGTTCGGCGATTACCTGCGCACCGGCCTGCCGCTGGTGGTGCTGATGGCGACGACGCTCTCGCTCGGTCTCATCTTCGTCTACATGTAGGGCAGGGCAGGGCCCGGATCAGTCCGGGCAGCCGATGCGGTAGCCGATGCCCGGCTCGCTGAGCAGATAGCGCGGCAGATCGGGCTCGGGCTCGATCCTGCGGCGCAGTCGGTTGATCGCCACGCGCAGATGCTGGCGGTCGCTGGACCGGCCCTGCCACACCGTTTTCAGCAGCTCGTCGTGCAAGACGAAGCCGCCCTTTGCCTTGATCAGGGCGGCCAGCAGAGCACATTCCAGTTCCGACAGTTCGTGTTCCCGCCCATCCAGCGCAAGCACACGTCGCGGAGCATCCAGCCTTAGTCCAGCAGGCAAGGCCTCTCCGGTCGCCAATAGGCGAAGACGCGCAGCCAGCTGGGCGCGTTCGAGAGGCCCGACAACGAGAAATTCGCGAGCCCCGACGGCCAGAGCATCGGCACGCTGCGTCGGCTGGCCGATGGTGCCCAGCGCGATGACCATTGCACCGGCATCCGCGCGCGCGGCGATCCGGTTGAGGAAGTTGGGAAGGGTCAGGCTGACGAAGTGAAGTCCCGTCGGGCTGCCGCATTGCAGCGAATCGGCTATAACCGAAGCTCCAGCAGCCAAGAGTTCCGCGCGATCCCTGTCGGTACAGTCGTCCAGCCAATGATGTGGCGAAAATGCGGGCGCAATCATCTTTCCCGCAGTGGGTCATTCCGGCATCTTTTGCAACGTCGGAACCAGATCGCTGTGGCTGCATTGTCACACACGGGTCGCGCCGAATTTATCGTCATGCACGGCGTATTGACACTGTTGTCAGGTTTGGGTGTCTTTCCGCCATCGGAATATACGGGACTGTATTCGATGATGACCAACGTTAAAGCCTCTATCGACGCACGTACGGACAACGAAGGCGCAAACGGCGATATCGCCGCTTGGCTCGACACCGTTTCCAAGCAGGACAAGAGCGCCGCCGGCGCCTTCCGCAAGACGCTGGACAGCCTGCTCGAGGGTTGACCGCGCACTCCCGACCGGGAGCCTCGTTTTCCCGACGAATTGCCCCGCTCACGCGACCGGTGGAACTTTTGCGAAAGTCCGAACGTTCTGCGGCAAACGGACACAGGAGGATCTTCATGGTCGAAGAACGTATTGTCGAGACGCGTACGCCCGCCGGCGACACGCACACCCACACCGAAATCATTCGCGACGCGCCCGTCGAAAGGTCGCGGGGCGGGGCAGGCTGGGCGATCTTCGCCCTGTTGCTCGTCGCTCTCGTCGTCGGGGCCATTTTCCTGATGAACGGGAATTCGTCGGAAACGGCAAAGGACAATGCGGTGGCCGATGCGGCCAATAGCGTGGGCGACGCGGCGCAGAGCATCGGTGACGCTGCCGACAAGGCGGCCGACAAGATCGCGGAGTAATCCGGCGCCGGCCATCCATCGGCAGGCAGTCAGAAATCATAAGCCCCGGCACCAGCGATGGTTGCCGGGGTTTGTTTTTACCGTGCGTTTACCATGCAGCCGCTAGGCTGTCCGGCATGGCCCGCACCCGTCACAACGTCGACTGTCCTACCCTGGCCCGCCTCCCGGCACCGGCCCCGCTCTAGGCCGAACGTGATGGCCGTACTTTCCACCATCAGTCTTGCCCTCGCGGCGCTGGCCTGCCTGCTCGCGGCCTTTGCCATCTGGCGGCACAGCCGGTCGGACGAGAATCGCGCGCTGGTCATCGCCGCGCTGGGCGCCAGCGCAGCGCAACTGCTGGCATCGTCGCCACACGGCATCGACGAGCAGGCGCTCTGGCTCGTCACCGGGCTGCGCAACCTCGTCTGGCTTTTGGTCGTTCAGCGCTTCTTTGCCGCCGATGGTCGCCATGCCAGCTTGCGCCCGGTTCGTCCGGTGATCGTGGCTCTGGCACTGTGCGAGCTGTTGCAGGTGCCACTGGCGTTCCTGTCCGACACGTTCGTCGATCCCGCCGCGTTCGAGCTGATCGCGCGCGTCTCGCACATCTTCCACCTGCTCTTCGTGGTCGGCATACTGGTGCTGGTTCATAACCTCTACAGCGGGGCGGGGGCGCAGCAGCGTGTGCGTATCGGCGCGATGGCCGGCGCGCTGGTGGTGGGCTGGGGCTACGAGCTCAATGTCTTTGCCATCGAATATCTGGCTGGCGAGCTACCCGATGCGGTGGTGATCGGCCGGGCGCTGGCGTGGACGGTCGTGGCGGGCCTCGCCTGGCACGACGCCCGGCAGAAGCCGGTGCCGCGCTTTTCCCCGTCGCGCACGGTAGCATTCCAGAGCCTGTCGCTGCTGGTTATCGCGCTTTATCTCTTCGCCCTGTTCACCATCGACGGGGCCTTCGCCCACGGCAACGTCGGCCCGGGCACCGTCCTGCGTTTCGGCGCGGTGGTGATGGCGGTCGTCGTCGGAGCGCTGCTGGCATCGGGCGGCTTCCGGGGCTGGCTGCGCGAGGCGGTGGCCCGCAACTTCTTCCGCCATCGCTACGATTATCGTACCGAATGGCTGCGTCTGTCGCAGACCATCGCGGGCAGCGATGCCGCCGATCGGGCCACGCTGGAGCAGCGGGCGGTGCAGTCGCTGGCGGATATCGTCGATAGCCCGGCGGGCCTGATGCTGACCCCATCCGACGACGGCGAAATGACCCTGTCGGCGCGATGGAACTGGGAGATCGAGGTGCCCGCCGTCGCTTTGCCGCCTCCTGCGCTGACCCTTTTCGACCATGATCGCGGCATCGTCGCGGTAGATACCGTGCGTGCCGTCCCGGGCCTCGACCAGCAGCTCATGCCGGGATGGTTGGCGGGCGACCGCAGCGTCTGGGCGCTGGTGCCGCTGCAGGTCGGCGACCGGATCATCGGGGTCGTGGTGCTGGCGCGCCCGGTCTATGCCCGGCGGCTCGACTGGGAGGATTTCGACATGCTGCGCATCGTCGGTCAGCAACTGGCGGCGCACTTGGCCGAAAACGCGGCGCAGCGGCAGCTTCTCGACGCGGCCCGTTTCGACGAATTCAACCGCCGCATGGCCTTCGTCATGCACGACATCAAGAACCTGGCCAGCCAGCTGGGCCTGCTGGTGTCGAACGCCGAACGCCATATCGAGAAACCGGCATTCCGCGCCGACATGCTCGTTACGCTGCGCAGCGCGACCGAGCGGATGGAGACGCTGCTCGGCCGTCTTTCGCACTACCGTGGTGCGGCTTCGAGCCGTGCAGTCAGCGCGATGAAGCCGCTCTGCCCTGCCGACATCGTGCGCGGCGCGGTCGGGCTCGAAATCGCATCCGGCCTCGTGAAGGTGGGAAGCGGCGGGGGCAGCGCGCTGCTGGGCGATGCCGATGCGCTCGAACAGGTGATCCGCCATCTCGTCCGCAACGCGATCGAGGCGAGCGCGCCGGGCAGGCCGGTCGATATCCGCTTTCCCGGAAGCGACCGGCTCGTCGCCATAGAGATCGAGGATCGCGGCTGCGGCATGAGCCCCGAATTCGTCCGCTCCACGCTGTTCAAGCCCTTCGTATCGACCAAGAACGACGGCTTCGGCATCGGCGCGTTCGAGGCGCGCGAGCTGATCCGTTCGATGGGCGGGCGGCTCGAGGTGGAATCGCGCGTGGGCCAAGGCTCGCGCTTCGTGGTCTGGTTGCCGCGGGCAGCAACCGGCGCGGACGATAACGACAGGAAGGTGGCGTGATGGCGCGGGCGACGAAGGGCGATGCGGATGCGCTGCCGAGGCTGCTGGTGGTGGAGGACGATCCCGGCCTGCAGACCCAGCTGAAGTGGGCGTGGGACGATTTCGACGTGACCGTGGTGGGCGACCGCGATGCCGCCATTGCCGCCCTGCGCAGCCACGAACCCGACGTGGTCACACTCGACCTCGGCCTCCCGCCCGATCCGGACGGCACCACCGAAGGGTTCGCCGTGCTCGACGCGATCATGGCGCTCAAGCCCGATACCAAGGTGATCATCGCCAGCGGCCACGGCGCGCACGAGAGCGCGCTGCAGGCGATCGAGCGCGGTGCCTACGATTTCTATGCCAAGCCGGTGAAGATCGAGGAACTCGCGCTGATCGTGCGCCGTGCCCTCAATCTCACCGCGATCGAGCGCGAGAACCGCACGCTGGCGGCGAAGGCTGGCGACGAAAGTCGCGTCCTCGGCACTCTCATCACCTCGGCGCCCGAAATGGTCCGGGTCGCGCGCACGATCGAGCGGGTGGCCGCTGCCGATGTGTCGGTCATGCTGAGCGGCGCGAGCGGGACGGGCAAGGAACTGCTGGCGCGGGGGCTCCACGATGCGAGCCCGCGGCGGGGCGGGGCCTTCGTTGCGATCAACTGCGCCGCAATCCCCGAACACCTGCTCGAAAGCGAACTGTTCGGCCACGAGAAGGGCAGCTTCACCGGCGCGACCAGCACGCGCGAGGGCAAGATCGAACTCGCGCAAGGCGGCACGCTGTTCCTCGACGAATTGGGCGACATTCCGCTGTCGCTACAGGCCAAGCTGCTGCGTTTCCTGCAGGAACGGACGCTGGAACGGATCGGCGGGCGCACCCAGATCGCGGTCGACACGCGCATCGTCACCGCAACCCACCGCGACCTGCCGGCGATGATTGCGGAGGGCACCTTTCGCGAGGATCTCTACTACCGGCTGGCCGAGATCGTCGTGTCGATCCCGACGCTGGCGGAACGCCCGGGCGACGCGCCGCTGCTCGCGAGGCACTTCCTGCACAAGTTCGCGGGCGAGATGAACCCGCGCGTCACCGGCTTTTCGGCAGAGGCGCTGGCTGCCATCGATGCCTGGCACTGGCCGGGCAACGTGCGGGAGCTGGAGAACCGGGTGAAGCGCGCGGTCATCATGGCCGACGGCAAGGTCGTCAGCGTCGAGGATCTCGACCTTGCCGACCCGGACGAGGATCTCGCCAACGCGCTCAACCTGAAGGCCGCGCGCGAACAGGCCGACCGCCGCGTCATCCGCCATGCGCTCGCGCGCAGTGATGGCAACATCAGTTCGACCGCGCGGATGCTGGGGATCAGCCGACCGACGCTTTACGACCTGATGAAGCAATACGACCTGCAGGGCTGATTGCCTGCATGGGGTCAGCTGCCGATCTGCAGTTCCTCGGCCATCGCCTGTTCGGGATGGCGCTTCTTGAAGCGGATCGACCATAGCAGCGACAGCCCGATCAGCACCGCGCCCAGCAGTCCGGTGATGGTTTCCGGAATGTGGAAGCGCGCCGACAGCAGCATGATCGCGCCCAGCACGATGATCGCCCAGAAGGCGCCGTGCTCGAGGTAACGGTACTGCGCCAGCGTTCCCTTCTCGACCAGGTGAATGGTCATCGAACGCACGAAAAGCGCGCCGATCGACAGGCCCAACGCGATGACGATCATGTTGTTGGACAGGGCGAAGGCACCGATGACCCCGTCGAAGCTGAAGCTGGCGTCGAGAATGTTGAGATAGAGGAACCCGCCGAGACCGCTGCGCACCGCGGCACCGGCAAGCTGCTGCTTTTCCTCATGCAGTTCGAGAAGGGTGCTGATCCCCTCCACCGCAATGAAGGTGACCAGCCCGAGGATGCCGGCGACAAGGAACGTCAGGGCATCGGCATCGGGAAGCATCAGCGAGATCCCCCACAGGGAGAGCAACAGCAGCGCGATTTCCGCGGCCGGAAGGGCGGAGAAGCGTCCGAGAAACCGTTCGACCGCACCGATCCAGTGGATGTCCTTTTCACCGTCGAAGAAGAACTTGAGACCCACCATCGCCAGGAACGCGCCGCCGAAGCCGGCAATGCCGACATGCGCGCTCGACACGATGCGCTCGTACTCGGCGGGATCGTTCAGCGACAGGTTGATCGCGTCCATCGGACCGAGACCGGCGGCGATCGCGACGATGGCGAGCGGGAACACCACCCGCATGCCGAACACCGCGAAGAGGATGCCCCAGGTCAGAAACCGCTTCTGCCAGACATGGTCCATGTCCTTCAGGACGGACGCGTTGACCACCGCGTTGTCGAAGCTCAGCGAAATTTCCAGCACCGACAGAACGACGATGATCCACAGCATCTGTGCCGTGCCGCTGACCGAACCGGTGCTCGCAAATCCGTACCAGGCGCCAAGGCCGAGACAGATGAGGGTGAAGACGAACGAAAATCCGTAAAATCGCTTCAGCGTTTCCATGTGGGTTCCGAGTTAGAGGCCGGGCGCTCGACTGGTCGGCGCGGCGGAAATTGAAGGGAAAAGCGAAAAGGCTTACTTGGCCGCGTAGACCTGATCCGCAGTCGGGAAACTGCGCGAACGCACGTCGGCGGCATAGGTTTCCGCTGTCTGGGAAATGACCGTCGCGATGTCGTTGTACCGCTTCACGAAGCGCGGCACGCGTTCGAACATGCCCAGCATGTCCTCCGTCACCAGCACCTGCCCGTCGCACTGCGCCGATGCGCCGATGCCGATGGTGGGGATCGCGACCGCCCTGGTGAGGGCGATGGCGATATCCTCGACCACGCCTTCGATCACCAGGCCGAAGGCGCCCGCGTCGGCCACGGCCTTGCCGTCGGCGATGATCTTCGCCTCTTCCGCATCGCTGCGCCCGCGCGCCATGTAGCCGCCCAGCGCGTTGACCGCCTGC
>CAYRLC010000018.1:16932-29859 GCA_964424995.1 uncultured Croceicoccus sp. | reverse complement strand
TGGTAGCGGAGGAGGGACTTGAACCCCCGACACGCGGATTATGATTCCGCTGCTCTAACCAGCTGAGCTACTCCGCCCCATGGGCATTGCCGGGCCGCTTGGCGGCTGGCAGGCGCGCCTCTTAGGCGGGTCGTCGGGCTCGGTCAACACCTTCGCGCAGCGCTTGGCCGCGAAAAGCGAAGCGGCCTGCAAACTCCCACGGACCACCGTCGTAAAATTGCAGTTCCAGCGCGGGAAAGGCGAAATCTCGCGGGCTGATTGTCGTGGACAGATCGGCCTGCAAAGCGCGGGCCATCTCGGCGGTGACCTTGTTCTGGACGGTGACGTGGAGACGCGGTCGGTGACTGTCCTGCGCGGTGAGCAATCCGGCGAATCGATCGGCGATGTCATCGCGCAGCGCCAGCAGCGCCCGGCTCTCTATTCCCAGCGCAGTGCCGCGCCCCAGCGACACGACCCCGGTCAGCCGGGCCGGAGGCGGCGAATACATCGCCGCCAGATCGGCCAGTGCGCGGCGCGCCTCGCCCTCTGCCGAAGGCGGGATCGCGTGGAAGAGGGTGACGTGCGCCGACAGGTGGTTCCGCTCCGGCGGGAAATGCGCGCGGCGCAACCGGTCGGCCATCGCGAAGAGATCGGGCGGCAGGGCGGCGGTGATGATCAGCGGTCGCATGTCGCATCCTGTCCCTGCCCTGCCCGGATCGGAGCCTGCCCGGATTGGCAAACGTGGTAGCAACGGTTACCACCCTGCCGATGATCCCGACACGCATTCTCCTGGTCCACGGCGCGGCGGCGGATGCACGCCTTTGGCAGCCCGTTACCGCAGCTTTGCCGCCCGAATGGCAGGTCGAGGCGATCACCCTGTCCTATTTCGGAGAGGGCGAGTGGCCGGACGACGGTGGCGGCTTCGGCACGGTCCTGCATGCCCGGGAAGTCTGCGCGAAGGCGGCGGCGATGGGCAGTGATGTCCATGTGGTCGCATGGTCCTATTCGGTCCACGTCGTGCTGCAGGCGCTGCTCGATGCGCCTACGCTCTTCGCCTCGGCCCTCCTTTACGAGGCCGGGCTTGGCCAGTACGTCGCCGACGAGGACGACCGGGCCGCGTTCGGCAAGGATGCGGGAAGCCTGTTCGGCGCAGTCGGCGCGGTTCTGGAAAAGGACGGGACCGAAGCGGCGGTGCGCCAGCTTGTCGGGCGCGCCTTCGCGACGCTCGGCCCCGAACGGCAGGCGATGTATCTCGCCAATCACCGGATGATGCCGCTGCTGATGGGCGGTGGCCAGCCGCCGACGAAGATCGGCCCGGCCCTGCTCACCACGATCGAGACGCCGGTGCTGGTCGCGATGGGCGCGAACACCCGCCCCGCCTTCGCCATTCCCAGCCGCGCCCTCGCCAAGGCGCTGCCGCTGGGCGAACTGGACGTGATCGCGGGCGCGGATCACTTCCTGCCCGAAACCGGCCCGCTGCTCTTTGCCGCGGTCATCGAGGAATGGGTCGAGCGGCAGCTGACGGCGAAGCCCTGAGCGGCCTGCCGAAAGGTCAGTCCCGCGAGGGATCCCATTGCCGGCGTTCCTCCGCCGCGCGGAGCACTTCGTAGGCCAGTTGCAGCTTGTGGAATTCCGCCGCCGCCGCGGCATCGCCGGGGCGCACGTCGGGGTGCACGACCTTGGCCTTGATGCGCCATGCTTTCTTGATGGTGGCGAAATCGACGTCGGGGTCGAGTTCCAGCGCGTCGAGTGCGTTCAGTTCGTCGCGGCTGCGCGTGCCGTCACCCGATCCGGCCCATCCATGATGGGCGCTTTCGCGATACCCTGAATTGTCGCGCTGTTCTTGCGCCGCGCGGGCGGCCGCTTCTTCCGCGTTCAGCCCGGCGAAGTAGTCCCAGCCCTTGTTGTATTCGCCCGCGTGCTTCTGGCAGAAATACCAGCGCTCCGGGCTGTTCGGGCTTTTCGGAGCCGGGCAGTCGCCGACTTCCTCGCAGCCGACCCGGTCGCAAAGGCGCACGCTCTGCGCCTCGCGACCGGCTTCGTAGCCGCGCCAGCGGGGGAATCCCCAGTCGATGGATCGCTTCGATCGGGCCATCTTGTGCCGTTAACCCGAAACCGGGTCCGGGGATACCTCTCGCGTGTCGTCTGATCAGTCGATGGTGACGGTCACCGCGCGGCGGTTCTGCGCCCACGATGCCTCGTCCGAACCCAGCGCCTTGGGCTGTTCCTTGCCGTAGCTGACGGTCGAGATGCGGCTTTCTGCCACACCCAGACCGACGAGGTAGCTCTTGGCCGCATTGGCGCGGCGTTCGCCGAGCGCGAGGTTGTATTCGCGGGTGCCGCGTTCGTCGGCGTGACCCTCGATCGTCATTCGCTTCGCCGGATACTGCAGCAGCCATTGTGCCTGGCTTTGCAGGATGGCCATGTCGGCCGAATCGATGTTGTAGCGATCGGTGTCGAAATAGACAGTGTCGGACGCCACGCGGGCGAGGAAGTCGGCCTGGCTGCCCGGCGCGGCCGCGCCATAATCGCCGGTGCCCGTATCGGGCGTGGTGGTCGACGGGGTCGTCGGTTCGGGCGGCAGCTCCTTGGGCGTGGTCTTGCAGGCGCCAAGGGCCAGCGACCCGGCAACGATCATCGCCAGCGGCGCGACCATGCGAGTGCGCGTGAAGGTCATGGTGGGCTTACTCCTCGTCATTGATGCCCTGACGGTTTCGTCACGGGCGGGGATTGCTGCGCGGCGGACGGTGCGACCCGGCGGTCCGCGCGGCGCCTTCAGTTCAATAACGCGTTCAGGGCCGAACCGGTCCCCACGAAGGGTCGGAGGCGTTTTCGGGCGTATCCAGCTTGCGCAGATGGCGTCCGGTCAGGTCGACCTGCCACAGGCCGGTCGCGCCCGAGCCCTTCTCGGTGCGGAAGAACTGCACGATGCGGCCATTGGGGCTCCACGTCGGGGCCTCGTCCTGCCACGCATCGGTCAGGTGGCGCAGGTTGCCGCCCGACGGGCTCATCGTCGCGATGCGGAAATTGCCCGCCATGTGAGTGAACGCGATCTGGTCGCCGCGCGGGCTCCATTCCGGGGTCGCCGAGCGACCGCCGAAGAAGCTGATCCGCTTCTGGTTCGAACCGTCGGCTTCCATCACGTAGATCTGCTGGCTACCCGAACGATCGCTTTCGAACACGATCTTGCTGCCGTCTGGCGAATAGGATCCGCCGATATCGATGCCCGGGCTGTTGGTCAGCTTGGTCGGCGTGCCGCCACCGGCGCTGGACACGCGGTAGATGTCGGTGTTGCCTGAAATCGCCATCGAATAGAGGATCCACTTGCCGTCGGGCGACCAGCGCGGGGCAAAGGTGGGGTTGCGGCTTTCGGCGACCAGCACCTGCTTCTTGCTGTTTACGTCATAGACGTAGATGCGCGGATTGCCGTCGTTGTACGACAGGTACGCGATCTTCGAATAGTCGGGCGAATAGCGCGGGGTCAGCGCGGTGGTCGATCCGCTGGTGATGTAGAGGTGGTTTGCGCCGTCGCTGTCCATGATGGCCAGCCGCTTGCGGCGGTTACCCTTGGGCCCGCTTTCGGCGATGTAGGCGATCTTGGAATCGAAGAACGGATCCTCGCCCGACAGGCGCGAATAGACGAGGTCGGCGCACTTGTGCGCAGCGCGCCGCCAGTCGGCGGGTGACACGACATAGCCTTCGCGCACCAGTTCGGACTGCAGCTGCACGTCGTAGAGGTAGCAGCCGACCGTCAGCTGCCCATCGGGCGCCGCCTTGACGAAACCGTGGACCAGCATCTCGCTGCCCAGCGAGGACCACTTGCCGAACTGCGGGCTGGTCGCCTCGCCGAACGCGATGCGCGGCAGCGCGTTGGGGCCAACCGGTTTGAACAGTCCGTTGTTCTTCAGATCGTCGGTGATGATCTGCGCCAGCGCGACGCCCAGCGCGCCGGTCGTTTTCGGCGAGGCTGCTGTCGGCACGTCGGCCTGCGCCGGAAAGGCGGGAATCGCGATGCCGAGATCCTGCCACTCGCTCTCGTCCGAGACCGAGCCGGTCAGTCCGCCATCCTGGGCAAAACCGGCGGCAGGAGCGAGCGCCACTAGCGCGGCGGCGAGGAGGGTTGCGGTCTTCATCCTGACAGTCTCCGATCGAAGCGGAAGGAGCTGACGTTCTTCCACGTATCATAATATTCGTCGGGCAAATCGAACGGCGCGGCCAGCTGAACCGCGCGGATCGCCAGTTCGGCGTGGCGCTGCTTCTGAGCCTCGTTCGCGGGGGTCACGCCGCTTTGTGACACGACTTCGGGCCGCCCGATCAGGCTTCCGTTGCGGTCCATCCGCCAGCTCAGCACGGTGACCAGCTTTTCCGCGTCCACGCCCTGCGGCGCGGTCCAGTGCGGGCGCAGCTGGCGGCTGATCGCGCTGGACAGCGATGCGGCGGTCAGCGGCCCGGCCTTCGCGGCGGGCTGGTCGGCGTCGGCCCCCTTCCCGCCCGTGCCGGACAGGAAATCGTTGCCGAGCCTGCTTCCGGTGGCGCGGGTCGCAGGCTTGGTGGGCTGTGCCTTGGCGGCAGGTTTGGCGGGGGGCTTGGCGGCCGCCTTGGGAGGAGCAGGCGCGGTCTTCGCGGGGGCCGGAGCCATGATTGGGCGCGGCTGCGGGGGTTCGATCACGGTCGTCGGCTGGGGCGGCGTCGGCTCCGATGTCTGTTCGACAGGTCCCAGCTCCTCCGCCACCGAGGGCGCGGGATCGGCCATCGGGTTGGGCGACACCGATTCAAGTGCGATCTCGTCCGACACGGTCACGGTGATCCGGTCTGGCATCTCTGCCGTCGGCGCGGCACGGTCCCATGCGATCAGGCCGACCAGCAGCGCGGCATGCAGGCCGAGCGCGATGGCGAAGCCCAGCCCGTCCTCGCGCCGGAAACCGGCGGCGGCATCATCCGACAGGGCGGTTGTGGCAAATGACATTGTCACCCCGGCCTATGGGCTTTCCGATGAACCGTGTGTGACCAGCGAGATCTGGCGAAAGCCCGCCTTGTTCAGCGCGCCCATCACCGCCACGACCCGCCCGTAATCGAGCGCCTTGTCCGCGCGCAGCACGACCGGCGGTGCCTCCCCCGCGCCCGGCGCAATCAGCGACAGACGCGCGTTGAACGCGCCGGCCGGCACCGGCGCCTCGTCGATGAAGATCTGGCCTTGCGCGTCAAGGCTGACGGTGACCTGCTTGTCCCGGTTGTCGAGCGCGCTGGCCTGACTGTCGGGCAGATCGACCGGCACGCCCGCCACCATCAGCGGCGCGGCGACCATGAAGATGATCAGCAGCACCAGCATGACGTCGACCATCGGCGTCACGTTGATCTCTGCCATCGGCGCGCGCGCGCCGCGGCCCCTGCGGCGACGACCGCTGCCGCCGCCAGATGCCATTCCCCCGGCGGATCCCATGCCCATTTACATCGCCTCCAGCTCGCGGCTGAGCGAGGCGTGGAAACGGTCGGAGAAACGATAGAGGCGCGTCTCGAACCCGTTCACCCGGTGCGAGAAGCGGTTGTAGGCGATGACCGCCGGGATCGCGGCGAAAAGCCCGATGGCGGTCGCGAACAGCGCCTCGGCAATGCCCGGCGCGACGACGGCGAGCGAGGTGTCGGCCTGAGCGCCGATCTGGAAGAAGCTGTTCATGATGCCCCAGACCGTGCCGAACAGGCCCACGAAGGGCGCAACCGAGCCGACGGTGGCGAGGAAGTTCAGCTTTTCCGACAGGCTGTCGCTTTCTGCGGTCACCGCCGCGTCCATCGCGCCAGACAGACGCTCGCGCAGGCCCGCCTTGTCCTTCAGCCCGCGCCGGGTCGAGGTCTGCCATTCGCCGATAGCGGCAGCGGCCACGCGGCGCGAGGGAAGATCCTCGTTCGAGTGGACGAGCGGCTCGACATCGTCAGCCTGCCAGAAGCGGCTTTCGAAATCGCGGGTCTGCCGGTCGATCCGGCCCATCCGCACCCAGAACGAGACGATGATCGCCCAGACGACGACCGATGCGATCAGCAGGCCCGCCATAACCGCCTGGACCACGAGGTCCGCGTCGAGGAACAGTTGCACCGGGTCCAACCGCGTCGGCGCGGTGGCGGGGGTGGCGGCTGGCACCGCGACGGTCAGGATGTCGATCAGGGTCATCGGGTCTCGAGATTCAATTGGGGGGAGACGGCGCCGAACGCGGTCAGCCAGTCGTCGGGCTGGCGGCGCGGGCGACCGTCGGGAGCGACGAAACCGACGCGAACGTCCATTTCGGCAAGAAGGGTATCGCCGCGCAATGCACGCTGCGACAGGCTGCACGAGGCACGGGCCAGGCGCGTGGCGCGCGTTTCGATCAAGACTGTGTCGTTGAGCCGGGCCGGGGCGCGATAGCGGATGGAAAGGTCGGCGACGGCGTAGAAGCCCTCTCCCGCTTCCATCGCGGCGCGCTGGTCGATGGAGATGCAGTCGAGCAGGTCCGACCGCGCGCGTTCGAACCAGCGCAGGTAGTTGGCGTGATAGACCACGCCCGACAGGTCGGTATCTTCGAAGAACGCGCGCACGGCGTAGAAATGCACGCCGTCGCGGATCGATCCGGTGGCCGGAGAGGGTAGCTGGTCTTGCGCCATCGGCCATGGGTCATAGCCGTGGCTCGATTCGTCGCACAAGGAGCATATTTTCGCCCTGTGGACGGCGGATTCAGCGGGAATTCACCTGAACGAGGGTGCGGCGCACGAACGGGCGTTCACCCCGGCAACCAGGTCCGGTCGAGCATCGGCCCCATGACCCGCCCGCCGAGCAGGTGGACATGAAGATGCGGCACCAGCTGCCCGCCGTGCGGCCCGATATTGTTGATCAGGCGGAAGCCCGCATCGACCAGGTCCAGTTCGCGCGCGACGATGCCGACGGCGCGCACGAAGCCCGCGATCTCTTCGGCCGGGGCGGTCGCGGAAAAGTCGTCCCACGACACGTACTTGCCCTTGGGTACGACCAGCACATGCACGTCGGCGACCGGCGCGATGTCGTGGAAGGCGAAGGCCCACTCGTCCTCGTAAACCTTGTTGCAAGGCAGTTCGCCGCGCAGGATGCGGGCGAAGATGTTGTTGTCATCGTAGGGCGCGCGGGGATCGACGGGGCTCATGGCGCGGTCCTCGCAGCCTTTTCGGCAATGCCCGACACACCTTCGCGCCGATCCAGTTCGGCGAGCGCATCGTCGATCGACAGGTCGCGCGCAGCCAGCAGCACCGCGAGATGGAACAGCACGTCCGCCGCCTCGCCGATCAGCTCCTCGTCCGATCCAGCCAGGGCCGCGACAACGGTTTCCACCGCTTCCTCGCCCAGCTTGCGCGCGGCGTAGTCGGGGCCGCGATCGAAGAGCTTGGCGACGTAGCTCTCGTCCGGGTTGCCGCCCTTGCGGCTCTCGATCGTGGCGGCAAGGCGCGTCAGGGGGTGCAGCGGTGGGGTGCGGTCATCGGCCATCTGCGTGCCTTAGGTCGTGGGCGCGGCGCAATCAATCGCGCTGCACGAAGATGCGGTCGCGCGCGGAATGCATGTCGCCGCTGTGGATCTGCTTTTCCAGCCGCTCGCAGTCGCGGTCGCGATAGGCGCTTTCCGCCTCGTCGATCGATTCGAGGCTTTCGCCCAAAGTATCGAGCGCGTTGCGCGCCATGCTGATCGCCGATTCGAACAGTTCGCGGACCACGAAGTCCACCGGCGCGCCCGCCATGGAAACGACGGCGCGCCGATCGAAGGCACGAACGAGGATCGCGGCATCGGGGAAGTGTTCCTTTACCGACGACATCAGCTCGGCATGGGCCTGATCCCCGTCGAGGCAGAAGAGGATGGCCTTTGCCTCGCCCGCGCCAGCCTGGCGCAGCAGGTCGATGCGCGTGCCGTCGCCAAAATAGACGCGCGCGCCATACTCGCGGGCCACGTCGATCAATTCGACATCGCGGTCGACGATGGTCACGCGGATGCCGGCGGCGACCAGCATCTGGGTGACGGTCTGGCCGAACCGGCCATAGCCGACGACGACCGCGCTGGCCCCGTCGGCCTGCGGCCCCTCGCGCTCGTCGTTGTCGCCGCGTTCTGCTTCGGCCCGGATACGGCGAGTGGCCATCATCAGGAACGGGGTGGTCGCCATCGAGATGGTGACGACCGCGCCGAACAGGCTCGCCGCCTCGGGCGCGATGAGCAGGCCGTCCTGCGCCTGCGCGAACAGGACGAAGCCGAATTCGCCGCCCTGGCTGAGCAGCAGGCCGAGCGCCAGCGCACGTCGCCACGGCATCCGGATCAGCATGCCGATGCCGGTGATCACCAGCGCCTTGGTCGCGACGAGGCCCAGCGCCATCGCGGCGACGAAGACCGGCCGTTCGGCAATCGCCGGCAGGTCCAGCATCATGCCGATCGAGAGGAAGAACAGGCCGAGCAGGATCGAACGGAAGGGTTCGACATCGGCCTCCAGCTCGTGGCGATAGGGCGAACTGGCCAGCATCACGCCGGCGATGAACGCACCCAGCGCGCTCGACAGGCCGAGCGAGGACATCAGCGCCGCCGCGCCGACGATGGTGAACAGCGCAGCGACGACGAACATCTCGCGCTCGCCCATCACGCCGATCAGGCGGAACAGCGGACGCAGCAAATAGCGCCCGGCAAGGATCAGGCCGGCGATGGCCACCACCGCGATCAGCGCGGTCTGCCATCCCGGCGGGCCTTCCTGCACCTCCGGATTGCGGCTGAGAGCCGAGACGATGGTGATGAGCGGGATCAACGACAGATCCTGGAACAGCAGGACGGCAAAGGCCCGCTCGCCGAACGGGGTGCGCAGGCGTCCCGCGCTCTGCAGCATCGGCAGGACCTGCGCCGTCGACGAAAGGCCGAGCGGCAGGCCGATGGCGATCGAGGCGGCCACGCTGAAACCGGTGGTGACATAGATCAGCGCGCTGAGCGCGAGGCCGCAGAGGACGACCTGCATCAGGCCGACGCCGAAGATCTCCTTGCGCATCCGGAACAGCCGTTGCGGCGCGAGTTCGAGCCCGACGATGAAGAGCAGCAGGGTGATGCCGAAATCGGCGATGTTGAGCTTCGCCTCAGCCCCGCCGACTAGGCCGAGGACATGCGGACCGACGACCGCCCCGGCGACGAGGTAGCCCAGCGTCGCACCCAGCCCCAACCGCCGGAAGACGAGAACGAACAGCAGTGCAAAGCCGAGGAGGATGACCCCCTCGAGCAGGACGTTGCCGCTAGCCGATGCGTGCATTGGAAGGCCCCTTTCGCCCGCAGGTCAACGGGCCGTCCCGCCACCGGTAGGCGCTGGCCGCGCGCTCCGCAATGGACCGATGATGTCCGGCAGAGCGAGCCCGGTTCGACCGTGGCCCGGTGCGCAGGCTGGTCGACAATACGAAAAGCCCGGCGGGATCGTGCGATCTGGCCGGGCGTGCGAAAATGGTGCCTGGAGGTGGATGCGACGAGGCGGGTCATGCTGGGGGGCATGGAGGCCCGCCCCGCCGCTGGACAGCAACTGGTCCGATTGCTCGGATCAGTCCTCCATCCGACCGTTGAACGCCGTGCCGAAGAAGTCGCCCTTCTTCCACACCGGGCGCTTGTCCATGTCGCCGATTCCGCGCGCGATCTCGAAGTTGAGGTCGGCGAAGCGGGCAGCCTGCGTGAAATCGATCAGCTCGATCTCGTCCGACGGCTGGTGATAATGGTCCTTGATGAATGCCTTGAACGCATCCTCGCCGCCGTTGCCGGGCCCGGTGTCGAGGTAGATCGACGGGATGCCCTGTTCGACGAAGGAATAGTGGTCCGACCGGGTGAAGATGCCCTCTTCCGGGTGCGGATCGGTGGCGTAAGTCACGCCGACCTTGGCCATCGCCCGCTGCAGCACGGGGAAGAGCGTCGAACGCTCCGCACCATAGGCGATCACGTCGGTGAACTTGAAGGTCAGCGTCGGCATGTCGAGGTTAACGTCCGCGACGATGGCGTCCTTGGCCACCGTGGGATGCTGCGAGTAGTACGACGAGCCGATCAGGCCCTTTTCCTCTGCCGTCAGGCCGATGACGACGACCGAGCGACGCGGCGGCGACAATGCAAGACGGCGGGCGACGTCGAGCATGGTGGCAACGCCCACGGCATTGTCCATCGCGCCGTTGTGGATCTTGTCGCCGCTGTCGTCGGGTTCGCCGATGCCGACATGATCGAGGTGCGCGGTAAGAACGACGTATTCGTTCTTCAGAACCGGATCGGTCCCTTCGATCACGCCCACGACGTTGCGGCTGGTGACCCGCTCGAAGTTCATGTCGTAGTCGATGCGGGCATCGATGCCGAGATCGAGTGCCGTGAACCGGCCCTTGGGATCTTTGGCGATCTCTGCCAGCTTCGCGACGGTGAGCCCCGACTTCGCGAGGAGACGATCCCCCGCCGCGCCGGTCAGCGTCGCCGAACCGACGTAGCCCGGATAGTCACCGTCGGCCTTGCCGGTCGCGTCGATCCAGGTCGCGCGGGAATAGTGCTTGAAATAGCCGAGGTACTTTTCCCAGGTCGTCTGCTTCTCGTCCTCCGGCGACCGGATCGTGACGATGCCGACCGCGCCCTCAGCGGCCAACCGCTTGGACAGCGTGTTGCGGAAGTGGGCGGATTCCTCGGGATTGATGTATTCGGGGCGGCCCGAGAATACGACCGCGATCTTGCCATTGAGGTCGACACCGGCAAGGTCGTTGCGATCGATCCGCGGATCGACGAAGCCCTGCCCCACGAAGACCAGCGGTGCCGAAACGCTGCCGTCGGCATCCTTGCCCATCCCGGTGACGACATAATCCACGTCGCGGACAAGAGCCGTGGCCGGCGCATTCGGGCCTGACAGGGTCATGACGTTGGCAGCCCGATCGCCGAAAGTCTTCACCCGCAGGTCGACCGGCTGGAACCAGGTGCCGTCCGCCCCGCCGGGCTTCATGCCGAGCACTTCCATCCGCTGCGCCACGTAGTCCGATGCGGCGGTATAGCCGCGCGTACCCGCCTCACGCCCTTCGAGAGCATCATCGGCAAGATAGCGGACGTCGCCTTCGATGAAGGCGGCGTTAGGCGCGGTCTCGATCGCGGCGGGCGGGGGCGTGACGGTCGTCGAGCAGGAAGCCAGCAGCGCAGCCGCGGCGGCAACGGGGAGAAAACGCATTTGAATCAAACCTCGGGGGAAGCGGTTTGGTTTCGCATGTAACCGCGCTGGGCCGCAATGCAAGTGGTCACATCAAATGGCGATGATTTTTTACAATGACAAATTGCGTCATGCCGGTGTGCATTTCTACACCCGGCATGATGACGGCCATCAGCTGCGCGCGGGCAATCCGGCGAGGCGAAGCGCCTCGTGCGCCTCGGCAATGGTGTGCTGGCCGAAATGGAAGATGCTGGCGGCCAGCACCGCGCTGGCGTGCCCCTCCGTCACCCCCGCGACGAGATGGCCGAGATGGCCAACCCCGCCACTGGCGATGACCGGCACGCCGACCGCATCGGCGATGGTCCGGGTCAGTTCGAGATCGTAACCCTGTCTGGTCCCGTCACCGTCCATCGAGGTCACGAGCAATTCGCCCGCGCCCATCTCGGTCAGCTTCAGCGCATGTTCGATCGCGTCTAAGCCGGTCGCGCGGCGACCGCCGTGGGTGAAGATTTCCCACCGGCTTTCCCCATGCTTGTCCGCAGGGCTGCCCCCAGCGTTGTCCACAGGCTGTCCACCGCTGCCGCTGACCCGCCGGGCATCTACGCTCGCAACGATGCACTGGCTACCGAAGCGTTCGGCAATGTCGGCGACGATTTCGGGCCGGGTGACCGCGGCGGAATTGACCGCCACCTTGTCGGCCCCCGCGAGCAGGAGCGCGCGCGCATCCTCGGCACTGCGCACCCCGCCGCCGACGGTCAGCGGCATGAAGCAGACCTCCGCCGTCCGGCGCACCACGTCGAGCAGCGTGCCTCGCCCCTCATGGCTGGCCGAGATGTCAAGGAAGCAAAGCTCGTCCGCCCCTGCCGCGTCATAGGCGCGCGCCTGTTCGACCGGATCGCCCGCGTCGCGCAAGTCGACGAAGTTCACGCCTTTCACCACGCGCCCATCGCGAACATCGAGGCAGGGGATGACGCGAACGCGGACGGTCATGGTTTCAGCCTTTCGCCATGGCGAGGGCGGTCTTCAGGTCAAGCCGTCCGTCATAGATTGCCCGACCGGTGATCACGCCCTCGATCCCGTCATTGGCATAGAGCGAAAGGATGCGGATATCGTCCAGCCCCTTCACCCCGCCGCTGGCGATGACCGGAATGTCGACCGAACGGGCGAGATCGACCGTCGCCTCGATGTTGCAGCCCTTGAGCATGCCGTCGCGGCCGATGTCGGTGAAGAGCAGCGAGGCGACGCCCGCATCCTCGAACCGGCGGGCCATGTCGACGACCGGTACGTCCGACACGTCGGCCCAACCGGCGGTTGCGACCATGCCGTCCTTCGCGTCCACCGCCACGACGATGCCGCCGGGATAGGTGCCCGCCATGTCCTTCACGAACTGCGGATCCTTCAGCGCGGCGGTCCCCATGACGATGCGCGCCACGCCCGCGTCGAACCAGGCCTCCACCGCCTCGCGCGAGCGGATGCCGCCGCCGAGCTGAACATACCCTTCGAACGCATCGACGATGCCTTCCACCGCCTCCCGGTTGCGCGCCTCGCCCGCGAAGCTGCCGTCGAGATCGACGACATGCAGGTGCATCGCCCCCGCGGCAGCGAAGATGCGCGCCTGCGCGACGGGATCGTCGCCATAGACGGTGGCCCGGTCCATGTCGCCTTCGGCCAGGCGAACGACTTGGCCGCCCTTGAGGTCGATTGCGGGGAAAACGATCATCGCATGTCTTTCCTTGCGGGGGCCGTCACGGATTCCAGGCCAGCCAGCGTTCGAGCAGGTCGATACCGTAGCGCT
>CAYRLC010000018.1:0-16922 GCA_964424995.1 uncultured Croceicoccus sp. | reverse complement strand
AGCGGGAGAGGAAGGAAATGCCGTAGCGCTGGCTCTTTTCCGGGTGGAACTGCAGGCCGAGAAGATTGTCGCGCGCCACCGCCGCGGTAATCGCGCCGCCATGGTCGGTGATCGCGGCGATGTGGCGGCCTTCCTCGGGCACGAAGTGGTATGAGTGGAGGAAATAGGCCTCCCCACGATCGATCAGTTCGGCCCCGTCGGGGTGCTTCATCGGCGCCACGTCGTTCCAGCCCATGTGCGGCACCTTGATCCTGGGATCGGTGACCGCGATCGGCAGGACTTCGCCGGGGATCCAGCCGAGCCCCTTGTGCACGCCGTGTTCGACGCCGCGCGTCGCCATCAGCTGCATGCCGACGCAGATGCCGAGGAAGGGCGCGCCTTCGCTCAGCACCTTGCGCTCCAGCGCCTCGACCATGCCGGCAACGGCGTGCAGCGCCCTGGAACAGGCGGCAAAGGCCCCGACGCCGGGCAGGACGACGCGTTCGGCGCGGCGCACGATCTCGGGGTCGCCGCTGACCCTGACGTTTTCCGCCCCGGCGGCCTTCAGCGCATTGGCCACCGATTGCAGGTTGCCCGCGCCATAATCGATGAGGGCGATGCCGTCCTTCATTGTGCCAGCATCTCCAGCCCTTCGGCCACGAAGCTCGGCGCCATCTCGATCACCTGGACGCTCGCGGCCCCGCTGCTGACAAAGGGATCGGCAGCGGCCACCGCCTCGACCTCGGCCCGGCCGCCCACGGCGAGGACGATGCCGCCGGTGCGGGGCAACTTGCGACCCCAGGCGAGGAAGCTGCCCGCCGCCTTGCCCTGCCTGAGCCAGGCGACGTGGTCGTCCATCAGTTCGTCGATGCGTTCGACCGGCGCGACATAAGTGATGTCGAGGATGAACATCGCATCAGGCCTCGATAGAACCCTTGCCCAAAAGCCCCTTGGTCGAGGGGATCGCATCGCCCTTGCGCGGATCGAGCTCGACCGCTTGCCGCATCGCGCGGGCAAGGCCCTTGTAGATGCCCTCGATGATGTGGTGGTTGTTCTGACCGTAAAGCAGTTCGACGTGCAGCGTGATGCCCGCGGCCTGCGCGAAGGACTGGAACCAGTGCTCGAACAGTTCGGTATCCATCTCGCCCAGGCGCGGCTGCGAGAAGCCGGCCTTCCACACCAGCCACGGGCGGCCCGAAATGTCGAGCGCGACACGGGCCAGCGCCTCGTCCATCGGCGAATAGGCGGTGCCGTAGCGGGCGATCCCACGCTTTTCGCCCAGCGCCCTTGTGATCGCCTCGCCGAGCGCGATGGCGCTGTCTTCCACCGTGTGGTGCTGGTCGACATGCAGGTCGCCATCGACTTTCAGCGTCACGTCGATCAGCGAATGGCGCGAGAACTGCTCGATCATGTGATCGAGGAAACCGATCCCGGTGGCGATGTCGTATTCGCCGGTGCCGTCGAGGTCGACCGCCACGTCGATGGCGGTTTCCTTGGTCTTTCGCGAGATCGATCCGGTGCGCATGGCGCCCGCTATAGGCGCGTTATGGTGCGGCGCAAGGTGCCGAATAATCCATCGCCGCCGACCTGCGCGAAATTCGGGCCGCATCAGCGGCTTGTTGCGCGCGACAATGCGGCGTCGGCATCGGCGCAGCCCGTGGAAAGCGCCTTTTCCCGCTTGACCCGCGCGGGCGGAGCGGTCAATCCGAACCCATGACCGAAGCCCCGGACAGCCTCATCCCTTACGACGAAATCGTGCAGGAGGCGCTGCGTGCCGTCGTCGGCCGCGTGTTGCGCGAGGTGGAAGCCGCCGGCAGCGAACTGCCCGGGGCGCACCACTTCTACATCACGTTCAAGACCGGCGCTGCCGGCGTCTCGATCCCGGCGGACTTGCGCGCCCGCTTTCCCGACGAGATGACGATCGTGCTGCAGAACAAGTTCTGGGACCTGTCGGTGCAGGACGACCACTTCTCGGTCGGCCTCAGCTTCAACGCGATCCCCGCCAAGCTCGTGATCCCGTTCGGCGCGATCACCGCCTTCGTCGATCCGGCGGTCGATTTCGGGCTGCAGTTCCAGGCGATCGACGCCGACGGTGCACCCGAACCGCATGAGGATGCGGAAAACGATTCGGAACAGGGCGGCGACAACGGCGTTTCTGGGGCAAGCGCATCCGAAGACGGCTCGAACGTGGTGACGGTCGACTTCGGCAAGAAGAAATAAGCTTTCGGCGATAACCTCGGGGATTGTTCCGGGCTTTGCGCCGGATGATCGAAAAGAGGTTTTTCATGCCCAAGAACCGCCGCATCCCCGGCATCAGCCCCAACCCGATGACAAACCTGATCATGACCGACATCGCCCTTCGCGGCGCTGGCCGGCTGACGCGTCATTTCATCGAGAAAGGACTGCTGCGCACGCGCTATACCAAGGGCGAGGCGGACAAGGTGGTCGAAGGCCGCTCGATGGCGCAGACTCTCGCTTCGGTCGCGATCGCCCGGGTGGCGACGCGTTCGGTGCCGGGTGCGCTGCTGGTCGGCGCCGGGCTCGTCGGCAAGACGCTCTACGACATGAGCAAGGGCAAGCGCGAATCCCGCGCCGAGGGCAAGCGCCAGATCCGCGAGCGCATCACCAACGCCGAAAAGTAAGCGGAGCATGACCCACGTTCTGTAATGCTCACCTCGCCCGTGGCGCTTGACCGCCGCGGGCGCTGCGGCCATCAGCGCGCATGGCCGACGACTTCCCTCCTGAAGCACCCTCGCTGCACCGCCGCGGGCTGATGTTCATTCTTTCCTCGCCCTCGGGCGCGGGAAAGACGACGATTGCGCGAAAGCTGCTGGCGTCCGACGCAGACCTCCGGCTCTCCGTATCGGCCACGACGCGGCCGATGCGCACGGGCGAAGTCGATGGCAAGGACTATCATTTCGTCAGCCAGTCCACTTTCGACGGAATGGTCGAGGAACACGCTTTTCTCGAATGGGCGCACGTCTTCGGCCACAGCTACGGCACCCCCAAGGCGCAGATCTGGACCGGGATGAAGGAGGGGAAGGATTTCCTCTTCGACATCGACTGGCAGGGCACGCAGCAACTCAACCAGCGCGCGCACGAGGATGTCGTACCGGTCTTCATCCTGCCGCCCAGCATCGACGAACTGCGCCGCCGCCTCGAATCGCGCGGCACCGACGATGCCAGGGTGATCGACGCCCGCATGGAGCGCGCCCGCGCCGAGATCAGCCACTGGTCCGAATACCGCTACGTCGTCGTCAACGACGATATCGACAAGTGTTTCGCACAGGTCCGCGAAATCCTGCACGCCGAACGCATGCGTCGCGAGCGGCAGACCGGCCTCGTCCGCTTTGTCCGCGAACTGATGGCCGGCCCGCCGCCGGGCGCCTGAGCCCGCGTCGGGACTCCGTCCGTCCTAGAACCTGGTCGACCAGCGCAGCGCCGCGCCCTTGTCGTCGGGCATAGCGGCGATGTGCCCGGGATCGACGCGGTAGAACAGGCTGGCGATGACCGAGCCGCCCAGCATCGGGCCGTACCAGCGAAGTTCACCGGCCATCTCGCGGCCGCTCGGCGCAAGGGAGATCTCGCGCCGGTCAAAGGTGGTGACGCCGGTTGCATAGCTGTATCCGACCGGCAGGCTCACACCGATGCCGCCCGATTCGACGCGAAGCGGCTGCGACAGGCGCAGACCCAGTCCGTCGCCGCGCGCGAATACCGAAGTGCGCTGGACATCGACGCTCCACGCGCTCGTCTGGAACAGGCTGTCGCCCGCGATCAGGCCATTCGCCTCTGGCCGGGTGAAGCCGCGACGATAATCGGCGGTCAGCGACCATCCGGCGGCAGGTTCCCAGCGGGTCGCGGCATCGACGAACATCGTGTCCGCCCCGCCCGCTCCCAGTGCCTGCCCGAATCGCGCGCCCAGCACGGTCTCGGCTTCCGCAAGCCAGCTCACGCCCAGCGACAGGCCCAGCGCATCGCGCTGCCAGTCGAGCGTCGCGCCATAACGGGCAAAGCCGCTGCGCTCATCCTCGCCCCGGCCGTCGTTTTCGAAGGCATCGGTCCAGGCCTGCCCCGTTTCGGCCGAACCGGTCACGCCCATGTGCCCGCCCAGTCCGCGCAAACCGTGCCGGACCGCCATGGCCCCATTGCGCCGTGCAGCAAAGCCGAGTTCGTCACCCCCCTCACGCGCGACGAGGAACGCCGGGCGCTCCCGATCGGCCATGCCCGCTTCCAGCCCCCTCGCGCCTTCGCGAAGGGCAAAGGCGAAATCGGTCCCTGGCGCGATTCGCGCGCCCACCCGGGCCGCGAGCAGCCGCGCCGGTTCCGCATCCGTCACGTCCAGCCGCAAGGGCACCGGCCCACCGGCATCGACCATGCCGGGCGACACGGTGAACGCGAGCGAGGTTGCCCCCCGCTCCATCGCCAGGCCCGCCGTGCGGCCCGAAATCGCACCGTATAGCCGCGGCTCGATCCGCGCCGAGGCGAGATTTGTGCCGACATCGTAGCCATAGGCCCGCTGATAACCATCGAGGATCACCGTGCCGAGCGTCGCGCGCCGGGCGGCATCGCCCATGGCCGGGCTGAGCACCCCGGTCCCTTCGCCCAGCGCGACCTGGTTGGTCGTGCCGGCCAGCGTCGTCGTCCCTTGCGGTGCCAGCGCGCGCCTGATGTCCAGCACGCCGCGCCCGTAGATCGCGTCGGTGCCCGCCGCGCCCGCGTCACGCGCACTGTCGAGGATGATGTCGACGATCTGCGCGCCGGTCAGGTTGGGAAACGCCTGCGCCAGCAGGGCCACCGCGCCCGATACCTGCGGTGCGGAAAAACTGGTGCCGACCATGGTGTAGACGTACTGGACGCCGCCGGTCGTCTCGACCTTGATTACGCCGTCGGTGTATTGGCAGCAGACATCTTCGCCCAGCGCCGTGATGAACGATCCCGCATCCGCCCGGGCGCGGTTGCTGAAGTCCGAGATCTGGTTGTTCGCATCGACCGATCCGACGATGATGACATTTTCCGACGCCGCATCGAGCACGCCGGCCCCGAACGGGTCGGGGTTGTTGGGATCGATCCCCGGCGTCTCGCCCTTGCCGTTGTTACCGGCCGCGACCACCACGACGAGCCCGGCTGTCGCGGCCCGGCCGACCGCATCGATCACCGCCTGCGTCGGTGCATCGCCGCCCAGCGACAGGTTGACCACCCGCGCCCCTGCGGCCACAGCAGCGTCGATCCCTGCGGCGAGCGCCGCGTCGTTGAACTGGCAGCCGTTGCTCGAATCGCAGGTGCCCGGATCATCCGCGCGCAGGGCGACGACGGTCGCGTTGAAGGCGATGCCCATGATGCCGGAAGTGTTGCGAGCCGCCGCGGCGACGAGCGCCACTTGCGTGCCGTGGCCATCGCCATCCTCGTAACCGCGCGTGCCGGCCACGTCCTGCGACGCCGAGGAAATCCGCCCGGCGAATTCCGGGCTGTCGCTGTCGATCCCGGTGTCCACCACCGCGATGGCAACCCCCGCGCCGGTGTAGCCTGCATCCCACGCGGTGATCGCATTGTGCTGCGCCGGACCGTCCGAATCGCGATATTCCTTCGTGTTGAACGAGGAAGTCGGTGTCGGCGTGGGAGTGGGCGTCGGGGTTGGCGTAGGTGTCGGTGCCGGAGTGGGAGTAGGCGTCGGTGTCGGTGTCGGACTGGGCGCGGGCGTCGGCGCAGGGGTGGAGATGACCCCTCCTCCGCTGCCGCCCCCGCCGCATGCGCCGAGCGCCAGGGTCGAAGTCATCGTGATTGCCAGCAAGGTGCCGCGAAAAGCCCCACGGGGCCCGATCCGGGTCGTCATCAGAAGTTGTCTCGTCCCTATGCGCGCACTCGTCGCGCACCCATCCCAAAGCCGAGGCCCTGTCCCCGACGGGATGCCTTATAGCAGCGGTCAATGGATAATGGGTGAATGGTCGGAGTGAAATCGGGGGTTAATCTCACGCCATCTTCACCGGATCGGAGCCACCCGGGACCCGTCGGGCCCAAAGCGAGGTTGCCCGCGCACGGTTTGGGCGATAGGCGGCTTGCCGAACACCTGCCGGCCACGCCCGGCCCCTATCGCGCGAAGGAACCGTCATGTCCGACAACGCCGCCCTGATTGCCGCCATCGATGCCGCGTTCGAGGATCGCGCCAATGTCACCCCCGCCAGCACCGACGTGCGCGAGAACGTCGAGAAGGCGCTGGCGATGCTCGATGCGGGCGAGGCCCGTGTCGCCGAAAAGCAGGGCGAGGAATGGGTCGTGAACCAGTGGCTCAAGAAAGCCGTGCTGCTCTCGTTCCGCCTCAACGACAACGAGATCGTGCCCGACGGTTCGGCCGGTGCCCCCGCCTATGACAAGGTGCCGTCGAAATTTGCAGGGTGGAGCGACACCCGCTTTGCCGAGGCGGGCTTCCGGGTCGTGCCGGGTGCTGTCGCGCGCCGGGGTGCCTACATTGCCAAGGGCGTCGTCCTGATGCCCAGCTTCGTCAACATCGGCGCCTATGTCGGCGAAGGCACGATGGTCGATACCTGGGCCACGGTCGGATCGTGCGCGCAGATCGGCCGCAACGTCCACCTTTCTGGCGGCGCCGGAATCGGCGGCGTGCTCGAACCGCTGCAGGCCGGGCCGGTCATCATCGAGGACAACTGCTTCATCGGCGCCCGTGCCGAAGTGGCCGAAGGCGTGCATGTCGGCGAAGGCGCGGTGCTGTCGATGGGCGTCTACCTCGGCGCGTCGACCCGCATCGTCGACCGGGCGACCGGCGAAGTGCACATGGGCAAGGTGCCGCCCTATGCGGTGGTCGTGCCCGGCGCGATGCCCGGCAAGCCGCTGCCCGACGGCACGCCCGGCCCCTCGCTCTATTGCGCGGTGATCGTGAAGACCGTCGACGCGCAGACCCGTTCCAAGACCAGCATCAACGAACTGCTCCGTCCGTAAGACGGCGCGCGAAGACACCTGTCGTCCGGGCGGAACGAAACCGTCCGGACCCGCGTTTTTCCCTCGAACGGCGTGCCTTGTTGTGCGCCGCACGACGGACCCACACCGGGCCGGCGCGGACCAGACAGGAGTTTTTGCATGGAACGACACGGCGACGAAGTCGAAGTCACCGCCACCGAAGCGCGCGCGGGCAGCACCCCGCATATCATGCGCTATGTCCTTCTCATCAGCCTCGTGCTCGCGATCGTGGCCTTGTCGATCGTCTGGATGACCGGCGCGGCAACGGCCGACGATCCGGTGCCGAGTGGTGCGGAACTGACCAGCGGCCAGGCCGGAGTGGCCGACGAGTGATAAACCTGACCGTCTCTCCCCCCGCCACGGGCGTGCGCTGATGGCTGGCAATTCCTTCCGGACCGGTCAGCATGTGCAGTGGTCGTGGGGGAGCGGGACCGCGACCGGCCGCATCGCCGAACGCTTCGAGCGCAAGGTCCAGCGAACGATCAAGGGCAGCCGAATCCGCCGCAACGGCACGGCCGACAATCCCGCCTACCTCATCGAGCAGGAGGACGGCGACAAGGTCCTCAAGCGAGGTTCCGAGTTGGAGGCGGCGCATAAATGAACATGCCGGGATTTGCTCTTCCCGCTCCTGCGCACTGATCCGCGGTGGACCTGACCCGCTTCCTTCTCGCTCAGGACGAAGTCTACGCAACGGCGCTCGGCGAATTGCAACACGGTGCCAAGCGGTCGCACTGGATATGGTTCATATTTCCCCAGATCGCCGGCCTCGGGCGTAGTGAGACCGCCCGTTACTATGCCCTTGCGGGACGAGCGGAGGCCAGTGCTTTTGCCGAGCATCCGCTGCTCGGGCCTCGACTTGTGGAATGTTGCAATGCTCTGATGGCATGGCGCGGGCGAAAAGAGATAGAAGCGATGCTCGGTCCGCTCGATGCGATGAAATTAAGGAGCAGCATGACCCTGTTCGAAGCGGTGGCCAGCGATTCCCGGCCCTTCGCTGGTGTAATCGCGGCATTCTTCGGCGGTGAGCGTGATGTCCGCACGCTCGAGCTGCTGTCAGCGGCTTCGCGGTAAGCGACGACACCGTCGTCACGATCGAGCTTCCCCAGCTGGGCTGGGCGACGGTGATGATCATGGCATGTGTCACTCTACACGGCATCGGCCTCGCCACCGTGACCCATTTGGTGAAGGGGAAGAAAACGAGGTTCGCGAGGGCCATCTGCCGCCTATGTCGGTACGCGGTATCCTCATGACGCTGGCGATCGTCTATTCGCTCTTCATCCTGTACGGCGCGGAAATCTGGATGTTCGGTCTGTTCTACCACACGGTCGGCGCGCTGCCGACGCTCGATGCCTCGCTCTACTATTCGATCATCTCGTGCGGGGCGATCGGCTACGACGATGCCAACATCTCGCACGACTGGCGCGTGGTGGGCGCGCTGGAGGGGATATGCGGGATCATCCTGCTGGGCTGGTCGACCGCCTATTTCGTCTGCATCCTCAGTCGGCTCGACTTCAAGCCGCGCTGATTCTGCGCGCGATGGCCTTGGCCGCCGCAGGAGCACGAACTTTCGCGCCGTTGATGCAGTAGAGCCAGACATCGCGACCGTCATTATGCCAGGCCAGCGCCCGTTCCGCCCAATTTTCGATGGCCTGCGGCGGATAGCCTCGCTTCAGCCGCGCCTGCGCATTCTTGAGGCGCACATAGACGAAATCGGTCGTTGTCACGTCGATCAAGGGGGCCGCCGGATCGTCGACGAGGACGATGGCCACTTCGTGCCGTGCGGCGATGTTCGCGAACTCGTCGCAGGCAAAACTGTCGTGCCCGGCCTCTATCGCATGGCGCAACGGTTGCCCTTCGACGTCGCGCGGCAACAGCTGGAGAAAGGCATCGACGTCGTCTGGGTCGAACCGGCGCGTGTCCGGCATCTGCCACAGTAACGGGCCCAGGCGATCGCCCAGTTCGGCGATGCCTTGCCGGCAGAACCGCTCCACCGCTTCCCCCGCGTCGGCCAGCAGCGGTCTCGTCACGACGTAGCGCGACCCCTTCAGAGCAAAGCGAAAGCCGTCCGGCGTCGCAGCGCGCCAGCGGGCGAAGATGGCAGGGCTCTGCAAGCGGCGGAAGGTTGCGTTGATTTCGATCGTGCCGAGATGAGCGGCGGCATAGGCCAGCTCGTCCTTCTGCCGCAGACCCTCGGGATAGAAGACGCCGCGCCATTCGGGGAAGGTCCAGCCGCCGACGCCGGTGCGGATCATGGTTGGACGGGACGCTGTGACTGGCGCATGAAGGGCCAATGATCGCATCCGGCCCCGGTTCCATTCGCGGCGGCTCGAAGAGCCGCACCATAACCCGCTGGGCTCTGGCGCTGCTCTATCTGGCGGCAGGCGTGGCGCACCTCGCCATACCCGCGCCATTTCTGAAGATCACGCCGGAATGGGTGCCCGCGCCCGCTGCCGTCATCGCGCTGACCGGCCTTGCCGAGACCTGCGGCGCAATCGGTCTGCTGCAACCGTGGCATCGCGGCTTGCGCCGCGCGGCCGCATGGGGGCTTGCGCTCTACGCGCTGTGCGTCTGGCCGGCCAACATCCATCACATGACGATGAACCTGGCAGCGCCGGATCGCGGTCTGGGCCTTGCCTATCACCTGCCCCGGATGCTGCTGCAACCGGTGCTGATCTGGCTGGCCCTGTGGTCCGGCGAGGCCATCGACTGGCCCCGCCGGAGATCACCGGATTAGCCGAGGTGCTTCGACACCGCAGCGGTCATCTTGAACATCGAGATCTTCTCGGTGCCGATGACGGCGCCCAGCTTGGCGTCGGGCTCGATCATGCGCTTGTCGTCCTTCGCCTGAAGGTCGTGCTTCTTGATGTATTCCCACACCTTCGACGTCACCTCGCCGCGGGACATCGGACCCTTGCCGACGACTTCCTCGAGCGTCGGCGAGACCGCGACAGGCTTGTTGATCGCATTGTTCTTGGCGGCCATATTTCGGCTCCCTTCACTATCGGGATTGATCGCGGGCGAACTCATTCCGCCTCGATGTCGTCCCAGTCCTCAATCTCTTCTTCGCGGGCATAAGTTCCCGTCAGCAGCGCGACGGACAGGACATGCCCCTCCATCGCCTCGACCAGCGCCTTGCGCGATGCGCCCGGCGAAAGCGCCAGCGCGGTATCCAGCGCATAGAGCTGGAACACATAGCGATGCGGCTCGTCATCCTCCGGCGGGGCGGGCAGCAGCCAGTCCGAATTGCCGGCGGCGTTCTTGCCGGTGCGCGGCGGGGTTTCACCCTCCATCAGCTTGCCGCGCTGGGGCGCAAGGCCGAAGACCAGCCAGTGGCACTTGGCCCCGGCGTCGGCATCCTCGACCACCAGCGCCATCTCCACCGTGCCGGCGGGCGGCTGCGTCCAGTCGAGCGGCGGAGCGGCGGCGTCTTCCTCGTCCGCGGTGAACGAGGGGTCCAGCCCCTCGCCATCGCCGAAAGCGACGCTGGTCAGCTTCAACCCACCCGCCCCGATCAGGTCCGCCCGGCCAAGCCGCGCCACGGTCAGCGCACCCGCTCCTTCCCGCCCATCGGCGAGAGCAGCTTTGAGCCAGGCGGGGCAATCGGACATCGACATCGAACTCTTGTAGGCGGTGTGTGGCGACCGCGGAGTGCGGCTCGATGTTGGGAATATGGGAAAAGACGGCCCGATGGGAGGGGCGCAGAGGGCGTTTTGCCCGGTTAAGATGCAAGCTGGGGCCGTTCCGCTTGACCAGAACGACCCCAAAGGCATGCGAATCGAGGTTTGCGGGCGATCAGGCCATCGCCGCCTTGCGCTGACCGAACGAGTCGTAGAACCGGCGGAAGTCGAGATTGGGCTGTTCCGCCAGCTTCTGTTGCAGGCTCTGCACGATCAGGCGGGCACGACGGCGGCGCGCAGCGTACGAGGTAAACGGGTTGGTCCGATCCGGACGCGCCCGGACCAGCCGATCGATCAGCGCACGGCGACCTTCGGGCGTGTTCGGCACGGCCCGACCGGCAACACCCGCCGCAGGCGAGGCGTTGACGTAACCGTCATTGTTCCACTTGCTGGCATACGACGGGGCCGGATTGCTCGCGCTGATGGCGAACGCCGGGGCAGCGGCCGCGACCGGCGCGATGGTCGGTGCTTGACGGACCGGTTCGGTCCGCGGCTCGAGCACGGTTTCACGCGGTGCGACCACCGCCCCGGCACGGGCGGCCCGCCTGCGACGCGAGGTGCCCGCCATCAGGAACCCGCCGAGACCGAGCGCGAGGGCAAGCCCCCCGCCCAGAATGACCAGCGAGGTATTGGACGCCTCGGCATTGTCGGCGTTCGAAACAGGGGTATCGGTCACGCTTTGCGCTGCGGCCAGGGCGGCCGCACCATCGGCCGTGTCCGCGTTCGCGACGACGGGCACGTCGGCCGCTGCGGTCGCGCTGTCGAATTCGGCGGTGCTGACCGGCGAGGGATCGGCAGGGGCGATACGCGGCGTAGAGATTGCCGTTGCGCGAGCCGGCGTCGCGACCCGGGGAGTTGCGGCAGGGGCTGCTGTATCGGCGGTGACCGGCTCACTCACCGGGTCTGCCTGGACCGGATCGGCGGTCGTTACGGTCAATTGCGGTGCGGCATCGGCGACTTCAGCCGGCTGCGTCGCGATTACGACGGGAGCCGGCGTAACGGGTGCCGGCGAGACGACGGTCTCGGAGCTCGTCGTCACGGTGACATCCTGAGCCAGCACGGGGGTTGCAAACAAGGCCAGGGTTGCGGCGATAGCGCGACCGGCGGGTTGGAGGGGGCTGATCTTTTTGTTCATGGCGTCGAGGCTAACAGGGATTGTTATCGATCGATCCAGCTGAAAATCGATAATCCGGACGAGTTGAAGTCATTTTTGGGGCAAGTTGAATTTCAGTTCGCCAAGTAAATCTCATTCTGAACAATCGCTTTTATTTATGTTCATAGTCTGTTCAGCGAATCGGCGAACTTGTTAATTTCCCGTTCATTCGATAACGCTCGGTCTTGACGCTTTAAGGCATGCGTCGAAGAATCCGGCTGTGGCTAAAACCGTCCTAATCACCGCATTCGACAGTTTCCCCGGTGTGCCGGACAACCCGACCGCGACGCTCCTCGCGACATTGCCCAACTGCCCCGATCCTCGCCTGCAAGATGTCGAAACCCTGCTGCTGCCGACAATATACGGTGAGGCGCCCAGGCAATTGTCGGCCGGTCTTGGCGCGCATCACCGCGCACTCATCATGCTCTTCTACAGCGCCCATGCGACGGGCGTGACATTGGAACGATATGCAACCGACGATTGCCGCATCGATCGACCCGACGCCCGGGGCAGCTATCCCCTTGCAGCGCACTCACCACCAACGCGGTATGCCACAATCGTCAACCTGGACGCACTTTCGAGGCACCTTTCAGCCGCGGGCTTACCGGTCGAAATGTCCGACGATGCGGGGACGTACGTCTGCAACCATCTCTATCATGCCGCTCTAAGCCACTGCCACGCGGCCCCAGGACTGCGTGCGCTATTCATCCATTTCCCCGCCATCGAGGGGACAGCCTTGGCACAGGATGCTACCGCATCGATGCGATTGCGCGATATGCAAAAGGCGATCGCGCTGACCGCCGAATATCTTGGCGCGTAGCCCGCAAACTGATCTCGAATTGGCTGGCGGGGCAGGCCGAACGGCCGCCCCGTCACCTTCATTTGGCGGCGGGTGCCATCCTCAGCGAATCCAGCAGGACTTCGAGGTGGGCGCGGCCAAGCCTGCTCCACACGTTGTAGGTGCAGGTCTGCCCCGCGACATGCACATAGGCCAGCGAGTTCTGGCCGACCCCGTCGGGTGCTTCGCTGTCATAGGGCTTGGCGCCCTCCAGCCCGAACCCCGCAAAGGCAGGCTGCGCCAGATCGGGCAACTTGCGGAAATAGGGCCATTGGGCGCGCAGGCGTGCTTCCTGCCCGTCGGCCTTGTCTGCCCCGACAATTCCCGGCCCGGCAACGCCGTAGGCGCTACGAACCTCGTCGGTGTCGAACGCGACCGCCCAGCCGCCCGCGAAATTGGCCCGACGCGCCTCTCCGGCCGCACCGCCGTCACTGGTCAGCACGATCGGCGCGCACTCGTCCTTGTTGTCGGCCGTAGCCCACTCGTTACGCGTCAGCTCGACCGCAAGCGGCGTGACTTCCGCGATATCGGGGGCTTGGGGATCGGCAGCGGGCGGCGGCGTCACCGGCTCCTGCGGAGTGTCGGGCATTTCGGTGCCCGTGTTGGTTTCGTCCGGCGCCGGATCGCAGGCGGCCAGAAGCAGAAGGGGCATGACAGGCAGGATTATCGTTTTCATGCAACGCCCAACGCATGGCCCGGTCCGCCTGTTCCGCATGCCAGCTTGCGGCAGGCGGCGCGGTGTGCTTGCCATCGGGCATGGAGAGCTTCGATTACATCATCGTCGGCGGGGGCAGCGCCGGCTGCGTGCTGGCCAACCGGCTGAGCGACGATCCCGCCACGAAGGTCCTGCTGATCGAGGCGGGCGGGCGCGACAATTATCACTGGATACGCATTCCGGTGGGTTACCTCTATTGCATCGGCAACCCGCGGACCGACTGGTGCATGGCGACGGGCGAAGAAGCCGGGCTGAACGGCCGTTCGCTGCGCTATCCACGCGGCAAGGTGCTGGGCGGCTGCTCCTCGATCAACGGCATGATCTATATGCGCGGGCAATCCGCGGACTATGACGGCTGGCGGCAGATGGGGCTGCCGGGCTGGGGTTGGGACGACGTGCTCCCCCTCTTCCGCAAGGCCGAGGACCACTATCGCGGCGAAACCGAGTTCCACGGCGTCGGCGGCGAGGTGCGGGTCGAGAAACAGCGCCTGCGCTGGGACATTCTCGACGCTTTCCAGCGCGCCGCCGACGAGGCCGGCATCCCGCCGACCGAGGATTTCAACGACGGCGACAACTTCGGCTCCGCACTGTTCGACGTCACACAGAAACGCGGCCGGCGGTGGAGCGCGGTCGACGCCTTCCTGCGCCCTGCGATGGGGCGCCCCAACCTGAAGGTCGCGACCGACGCGCACGTGGACCGCGTCCTGTTCGACGGCACCCGCGCCACCGGCGTCCGCTGGCACGCGAAGGGCGCGGTGCGCGAAGCGCGGGCGCAGGGCGAAGTGATCTTGGCCGCAGGAGCCATCGGGTCGCCCGCCATCCTCGAACGCAGCGGCATCGGCGACAGCGCGCGGCTCGGCGAGCTCGGCATCGCGACCCTGGTCCATAGTCCGCAGGTCGGCGAGGACCTGCAGGATCACCTTCAGATCCGCTGCGCCTGGGCGGTGACGGGGGTCTCGACGCTCAACGTCCGGGCCGGATCGCTCTTCGGCAAGGCGCTCATCGGGCTCGAATACCTTCTCAATCGCTCCGGCCCGATGGCGATGGCGCCCAGCCAGCTCGGCCTCTTCGCCAGATCGTCGCCCGATGTCGCGACAGCCGATCTCGAATATCACGTCCAGCCGCTCAGCCTCGAGGCATTCGGCGGCGGGCTCGACCGCTTCCCCGCCTTTACCGCCAGCGTCTGCAACCTGCGCCCGACGAGCCGTGGCTCGACCCACATCGGCAGCAGCGATCTGAACGACCACCCCGCCATCCGCCCCAACTACCTTTCGACCGAGAGCGATCGCGAAGTTGCCCGCCGCGCGGTTCGGCTCACCCGCGACATCGTCGGCCAGCCCGCCCTGGCGCGCTATCGGCCCGAAGAAATTCGCCCCGGCATCGCGGCCCAGTCGGACGAGGAGCTGATCCGCGCCATCGGGGACATCGCGACGACGATCTTCCACCCGGTCGGCACCACCGCGATGGGCAAGGTGGTCGACGCCCGCCTGCGCGTTATCGGCGCGCAGAACCTGCGGGTCGTCGACGCGTCGGTCATGCCCACGATCACTAGCGGCAACACCAATGCGCCGACGATGATGATCGCCGAAAAAGCCGCCGCCATGCTGCGCGAGGATGCGCGCGGCTAGCGCGCAGCCTTTCGCCCGGTCAGGCGCAACCCTCGACGTAGCCCAGCACGGGTTCGGTGCCGACGTGCATCTCGGTCACCTTGCCCGCCGCGTCGAGTTCGAAGCGCACCGCCGGATCGCCGCTGGACGCGTTGGGGGCGATCAGGTCGACGCCGCCCTCCACGTACTTGTGCGGGCTTTCGCGGAAGCCCGGGAAGTTCGCGTCGACTTGCGCGCGGGTCGATCCGACGCGGATTCCTTCGACGAACTGCACGTCCGAACCGCTGCCCGCCGAAATCCGCCGCACGCCGCCATTCTCGACGATGGCGTAGACGCCCGGATAGGACGGCGAGCGGTAAACAATGCAGGTATCCGACGCCTGCGTCGCCAACTTGGCCCAGCCGCTGTCCGCCGCGACCGGCTGGCCGATCTTCAGCGCGCCCAGCCCTTCCAGCGTCATCGTCCTGTCGCCCGCGGCCGGGGCCGTGGCGGTGGCATCGGGGGCCGGGGTGGTTGCGCCGTCGCCCGCCTCGGCGGTGGCGGTGGCGTCGGGGGCCATCGTCGCCTCGTTTGTCGGCGTTTCGGCCCAGCATGCAGCGAGAGTCAGGGCGAGCGCCGTTGCGGCAAGGAGTGTCTTCATGGCCGGCTCAACCCCCGACCCGCGCGCACGGTTCCGAAAAATGCGTCCGCTACATCTTCACGCCCGGCAAGTCGCTGGCCTGCCGCACCCAATCGGCGAAGTCCTCTCCCAGCGTTTCGCCTTCGCGCAAGTGGTAGTAACGGACCTTCGCCTGCTTCGACGGTTCGGGCGGCATCGGATCGAGTTCGGCGCCACGCATGAAGCTGATCTTCACGTAGTTCCCGGTGCAGTGGAACCCTGCGAAGAAATGGTCCTTCTCCATTCCGTAGAGCGGGGTGTTCCACTTCACCGCTTTCTGCACGCCGGGGACGATCCGGCTGATCGCGGCGTCGATCGCACGGCAGGCCTGGTGCTTCCACCCGCCCGGCCCGGTATCGGGCACGGCGGCGAGATAGGCGGCGATCGGCTCTTCGCCATAGCCCTTGGCGATCTGCGGATTGTCGCCGGACAGGAGGACGGGCTTGCTCATCGGGGCGTTCCTTGTCTGTGGGCCATTCGCGATCCGCTCGCCCCGCCATAACGCATGAAAGCCGCGAATGGGTGACAAAGGCGACACGGTGTCACCCGCCCTGCCCTGCCGAAACCCGCCGCTCCGCGCCGTTCCCGCTGCCGGGTGACAGGTGACACATGGCGTGAAACCGATGCAATTTCCGCCCGCCCCTACCGCCGGCGCAAGTGGACCGGCAGTTCGTCCATCGTGAAGCGTTCGATGAGGCTGCGCGTTTCCGCCGCCTGGTCGCGCTCGAACTCCGGCTCGTCCCAGTCGAGATCGCCGCCCTCCACCCGTTCGAGCAGTTCGCCCCAGTGTTCCGACATGTATTCGACCGCCGCGCCGAAGCGCCCGGCGGTGGGCGAGCCGAAGCGGTTGCGCATCGCCAGCAGCGCGACGGTCAGCCGCTCGTCATAGCGGCGGCTGGTGCCGACCAGCTCGCCTCAAGCCTGCCGCTCGCGGCAGGCGTCAAGAACGGATCGGTAATGCGGCACCTCCACCCCGTTGAGCGCGCGTTCGAGCGCCGCATGGGCAAGGTTGTCGTAGCCGTGGCGAAAGGCGGTTTCCCACGCGATGTCGAACGGCTCGCCCTTGAGGCGGGAGCGCAGCTTGTAGGCGCTCTGCCGGCTCATCCCCACGGACTGCGCGGCGCGGGACACGGAATGCGTCGCGGCGAGCATGCGGAGGAAATCGGCCATCTTCTGCCGGTCCCAGTGCGGCCCGGAGCGCGGCGCGTGCGGCTCATGCGGTTGCAGATCGCCCGAGGGCAGCGAAGCGGGGAGTTGAGCTGGGTTTGTCATCCGAGAGGATGAGCCACAGGAGCGAGGGTGTAGGAAAATAAAATCAGCACAACGTCA
>CAYRLC010000017.1:16025-31652 GCA_964424995.1 uncultured Croceicoccus sp. | reverse complement strand
CGATACGCTGAAGAACTTTCTGGAAGCGGTCGGCGGTTTCGACGTCCAACTCCCCGCCGACGTCGATGGCGCGGTCGAGGTGGTGGAGCGCGAGGGGCCATTCGAGCTCATCATGCTCGACGTGTCGATGCCCGGCATGAACGGCTTTTCGGGGCTGGACCGGATGATCGGCAAGGCGGGCGATACGCCGGTCGCGGTGATGAGCGGCACCGCCCCGCCCCAGACCGCGCAGCAGGCGCTGGAACACGGCGCCATCGGTTACCCGCCCAAGACGATGGCGGCGCGCAGCCTGGCCAGCGCGATGCGGCTGATGGCCTGCGGCGAACGCTACGTCCCGGTCGACATCGCTATGTCTGCGGCCAAGGCGGAGGATAACGCGGACGGGCCGCTGGACGCCATGCTGACCCAGCGCGAGCGCCATGTCCTGACGGGGTTGTGCGAAGGCAAGGCGAACAAGGAGATCGCCCGCGACCTGGGCCTGCGCGAACCCACCATCAAGCTTCACGTCAAGACGATCTGCCGCAAGCTGGAGGCGCACAATCACACCCATGCGGCGATGCTGGCGAAGGAGAGCGGCTTCGCCTGACGCGTCGCTGTGCCGCTGTCAGCCCAGCAGGTGCGCGACCTGCCGCATGGCCAGCGCATAGCCATTGACGCCGCAGCCGACGATCACCGCATCGGCCCGCCCCGACACGTAGCTGTGATGGCGAAACGCCTCGCGCTTGTGGACGTTCGAGATGTGCACCTCGATCACCCGGCCCTCGTAGGTGTTAAGCGCATCAAGCACCGCGACCGAAGTATGGGTGAGCGCGGCCGGGTTGATCACGATGGCCCCGGTCGTGCCGCGCGCCCCGTGGATCCACTCGATCAGCTCGTGTTCGGCATTGCTCTGCCGGAAATCCACGTCGAACCCGAATTGCCCCGCCGTGTCACGGCACAGGGCCTCGACATCGGCAAGCGTGTCGCGGCCGTACACCTCCGGCTCCCGCTGGCCGAGGAGATTGAGGTTCGGTCCGTTGAGGACGAGAATAGGCTGCTTCGACATCGGGCGGTCACTTTCCATGAGCGGCAGGCTCGGTTCGCGGTATGTCAGCACCCGCATTCGCGGTCCAGATCGTGGCAACCGGCTGTCCCCTGCAACGGCCAATCCCGCCGTGACAGTCATTCAGGCAAAGAGCGCGTAGATCTCCAACGCCAGAGTAAGGGCCAGCACCGCGATGCTGGCCAATAGCGCCGCTGCCGCACGCCGCCCCGCCGTCCAGCCTGCGCCGGTGACGACGATCCCGGTCTTGAACGCCATGTTGACCAGCACCGTGCCCGCCAAGGCCAGCGCCGCGATGCGCGGGCCGACCGCACCGGGCGGCAGCGCGGAAAACGCGACGATCGCGGCGTCGACATCGAAGCTGCCCGCGATGAACAGCGACAGACCGCCCCCCGTCTCGCCATATTCGGCTCCCGCCCAGGCGACCAGCAGCGCCGCCACGGCGACGGCCGCGAGGAACACCAGCGCGGGCAGGAACGCGAAGGGCTTTCTCTCGAGCGCGCCACCTCCCCCGCTGCCGCTGTCCTCGCGCCGCCAGGCGATAGCGACGGCGACCAGCGCGGCCAGCGCCGCCGGTCCAATGAGGCGCGCAAGCGGCCAGGTCACGATGGGCGCGATCACCAGGCTGAGCAGCAGCACCCGCGCGTACATCACGGCACTGGCCAGCGCGATCCCGGTGGCGAAAGGCCCGCTGTCGCCCGCCTTCAGCCGGGTGGAGAGCGATGCGGTGACCGCCGTGGAGGAATAGGCCCCGCCGATCAGCGCCGTCGCGATCGTCCCGCGCCGTTCACCGACGAGGCGGTTGGCGACATAGCCGGCGATCGAGAAGCCGGTAATCAGCACCACGACCAGCCACAGCTTGAACGGGTTCCATGCGTCGTATGGCCCGAACGATGCGTTCGGCAGGAAGGGCAGGATGACCAGCGACAGCACGGCAAAGCGGGCAATGGCCTGCACTTCCTCCGCGCTCAGCCGCCCGACCAGCGCGTGCAACTGCCGCCGCAGCGCCAGAATGAACGTGGTCAGCGCCGCGCCCGCAATGCCCAGCGCCATGTATCCGGCCCCGGCCAGCAGTCCGAGCGCAAGGGCGACGAGCGCCACCACCATCGTCGTCGCGTCACGCTGCCCGCTATCACGGGCATCGCGCAAGAACATGACGACCAGCAGCGCGACCATGCCCGCGAGCGGAACGGCGGCGAGTAGCGGCGATACCACGTCCGCTATCAGGGACGAGAGCGCCCCCATGGCCCCGATCAGGGTGAACGTGCGGATCCCGGCAACACGCGCTCCGCTTTCGCGGTCACGCTGTCGCCAGCCGCGCTCGATCCCGATCAGCAGACCCGCCGCCGCACCCGCCAGCAAGGGCAGCGCGAGCGAGAGATCGTCTGGGAGGCCGTCGATGATCAAGTCCGGCTCCGTCCAAAATGCGCGGTCCCGCCCGCGATAGGGCCAAACGCTGTTCCCTGCCAGCGGGGCGACTGCCTTGTCCTACGGCTGGCGCGCCGATCATTGCTAGTGAGCGGAACTGGTATCCACGTTCTTGGGCGGCTTCGGCGCCAGCCAGATCGTCGTCGCGGCGAAGAAAAAGGCCACCGCCGCGATCTGGAAGATGTGCGAGGTCGCCAGCATCACCGCCTGTGCCTCCACTTGGCGGGAAAACACGGCCATTGCCGCAGCATGGTCCATGCCGGTGGCCTGCAAACGGGCGATGACGCTGTCGGTATCGTTGAGCGTACCTGCCAGCGCAGTCTGGTCGGCGCGCCCCTGATTGGCCCACATCGTCGTGTAGATAGACGTGCCCATGGCAGCAGCCAGAGACCGGGCAAAGCTGAGGATCCCTGCTGCCGATGCCGTTTCCCGCGGCTCCACCGCGCCGAGGCTGATCACCGTGATCGGCACAAAAAACAGTGTCATGCCCACGCCTTGCAACAGTTGCGGCAGCATGATCGTCAGGAATGGCACGTCGGTGCTCCAGAACGAGCGCAGCAGGCACATCGCTGCCAGCCACGACAGGCCGAGGAACACCAGCAGGCGCGGATCGAACTTCTCCATCAGACGCGGGATGAACGGCGCGGCCATGACCGCGAATATGCCGTTGACCCCCGTCGCCAGCCCGGCCTGCGTTGCGGTGTAGCCCATCCATTGCTGCAGCCATTGTGGGATTATGACCACCGTGGCGAAAAATGTCCCGAAGCCCAGCGCGGTCGTCACCACGCTCGCCGCAAAGCCGCGGTGCCGGAAGACCGAGATGTCGACGATGGGATTGCGGTCGGTCAGCTCCCAGATCAGGAATGCTACGAAAACCACCGCCGCGATCACCGCGCAGGCCACGATGAACGGCGAATGGAACCAGTCCGCCTCGGCACCCTTGTCGAGCATGAATTGCAAGGCGCCGACCCACACGACCAGCAGTCCGAGCCCGACCTTGTCGATGGTGACGTTCTCTTCCTTGCCGGTGTCATGTCCCGACAGCAGCGTGACCACGCCGAAGAAGCAGAGTGCGACGATCGGGATGTTGATCAGGAAGATCCAGTGCCACGACGCATTGTCGCTGATCCAGCCGCCGAGGATCGGGCCGATGATGGGCGCGATGATCGTGGTCATCGCCCAGATCGCCATCGCCGCCGGTCGTTGCCTTGGCGGGAAAACGGTGAGGAGCATCGTCTGGGTGAGCGGCATCAGCGGTCCGCCGGCAAAACCCTGACCCAGCCGGAAGAACACCAACAGGCCGAGGTTGGGCGCCAGGCCGCACAGCGTCGAAAAGACACCGAACGCGAACAGCGCATAAAGAAACGTGCGCAGCGCACCGAAGCGTTTGACGAGAAACCCGGTGAGCGGAACGCAGATAGCCTCGGCCACCGAATAGGTCGTGACGACCCACGTGCCCTGACTTGCCGACACGCCGAGACCACCCGCGATGTGCGGGATCGACACGTTGGCGACCGTCATGTCGAGCACGACGATGAAGTTCGACAGCGCCAGTACCATCCCCGCCAGGACGAGCCGCGAACCCGACAGGGTCGGCGGATCGGCCGGTGTTGGAAGGCCGTCGGCGGGCGGCGCGGCGGAAGCCATCAGCGGCGGCCCGTGACGTCGATCTCGGCTTCCATCGACAGGCCGACGCGCAGTGGGTGGGCGGCAAGTTCCCTGGGGTCCAGCGCGATGCGGACGGGCAGGCGCTGCACGACCTTGATCCAGTTGCCGGTCGCGTTCTGCGCCGGTATCGGCGAAAAGGCCGCGCCGGTTCCGCCGGCGAGGCCAACGACCTTGCCGTGGAATTCGACATCGCTGCCGTAGAAATCGGATGTCAGCGTCACCGGCTGGCCGATGCGTACCTTGCCGAGCTGGTTTTCCTTGAAGTTGGCATCGACGTAGAGCTGCCCCACCGGCACGACAGTCATCACCGGGGTGCCGCGCTGCGCCATCTGGCCGACCTGGGCCGTCAGCTTCGCGACCACGCCATCGACCGGCGCGCGCACGATGGTGCGTTCGAGATCGAGCCGCGCGGCTTCGAGTGCGGCCTGCGCCTGCCGGACGGCGGGTGCGGTATCGACCGAGCTGCCGGTGATCGGCGCCAGCGTCGCGGTGCGATTGCTGATCGCGCTTTGACGCTGGCGTTCCTGCTGCGATACCGATGCTGACGCCTGCTGCACCTTGGCCCGCGCGGTCTGGAGCGCATTGGCGGCAGCGGTCACTTCGTTCGCAGAAACCGCCCCGCTGCCTTCGAGCGCGCGGCGACGGTCGTAATCGATCTGTGCGCGAGACAGATCGCTCTGCGCGGCGGCAAGCTGCGCACGCGCCTCGGTCACCATCGCGCCCTGCGCCGCGGCCTGCTGGGCCTGTGCATCGGCCTGCGCGCGCACGGCGGTGAAGTCACGGCGCGCGGCCAGCAGGTTTGCCTCGGCCTTGGCGAGCGCGATCCGCTGGTCGCTGTCGGCGATGCGCATCAGGATCTGGCCCTTTTTCACGACCTGAGTCTCGACGACGGGAACCTCCAGCACCTGCCCACTGACGAGCGGCGTGACCATCGCGTTCTGGCCCTGGACGTAGGCATTGTCGGTCGTGATGGTGCGCGAGCCGACCAGGAAGTGATATCCGGCCCAGAGCGCGCCGATCACGGCGACGATCACGGCCAGCCGGATCAGCAGGGTCTTGCGGCGATCGGTCGCCACGATGGGCTGCTGCGCCTCGCCCGTATCGGCGGGGATGGTTTCGATCTGATCGGTCATTTGCGGTCGCTTTCGGTCGGGTTCGCGGCGTCACCGGTCGCGGCGGCGTCACTCTCGGGGGCAAATCCCCCGCCGAGGGCGCGCACGAGCTGGATGTCGGCAAGGATGATCCGCGCATGCGCTTCGAGCGCCGCGTGCTGCGCATCGAACATCGCGGTCTGCGCAGAAAGCGCGTCGAGATAGTTGGTCAGGCCGCCGCGATAGCGTGCATCGGCCAGGGCGTAGCCCTCCACCGCGGCGGCGGCGGCGCGGTCGGCTTCGGCGGATTGCCGCTCGACACTGTCGCGGCTGGCAAGGGCATCGGCCACATCCTTCAGCGCGCCGATGACAGTCGCGTCGTATTCGGCGACCAGTTCGTCATAGCGGCCCGTCGCCTGCACCAGATTGCCGCGCCGCATCCCGCCATCGAAGATCGGCAGGCTGAAGGCCGCGCTCGCCTTGCCATAGTCGCTGCCGGCATCGAACAGGTTGGCAAGGCCGAGCGACATGAAGCCGGCCAGTGCGCCCAAGTTGATGTCGGGCATGAAGGCGGCTTCCGCGCCCTCGATCCTGTGGCCTTGCGCTTGGACGCGCAGGCGGGCCGCGACAATGTCGGCGCGGCGACCGGCCAGCGCGATGCCCGCATCGGCGGGCACCGTCACGCGCGCAAATGGACCGCGAACCGAAGGCTGCGCGATCTGCAGACCGCGATCGGGCCCCGCCCCCAACAGCGCGGCCAGCACGTTGCGTTCGAGCGCGATCCGCTCCGCATTCGCCTCCAACCGCGCGGCGGCCGTAGCCGCGGCAGCTTCCGCCTGCTGCTGCGGCAGCTTGCTGTCCAGCCCGCCGCGATAGCGCTGGGCGTAAAGATCGGCAGTAGCTTGCCGTGCCTTCAAGTCGCTGGCCAGTAGGTCCCGCTCGACGAAATAGATGCCGAGGCGCGCGTAGTGCTCCACCACGTTGGCCTGCAACGCCAGGGCCGCCTCTCTTGCATCGACGCGGGTGGCGAGTTCGTCCGACGTGGCGGCGGCCAGTGCAGCGCGGTTCTTGCCCCAGAGGTCGAGATCGAAATCCGCCCCGACGGTCAGGCTGCCGTAGCGCTTCCACCCCTTCGGGACGAAATCGGCGGGAATGCCATTGTTGTAGCTCTGCTTCTGCGCCCCGGCCTCGCCGGAAAGGCCGACTTGCGGCAGACCCGCCGCGCCGGCCTGACTGACGAGGCCGCTGGCGATGCGAACCCGGGCCTCTGCCTCGGCGACGCTGGGCGAATTGCGTAGCGCCTCCTCCACCAGCGCGTCGAGCTGCGGATCGGCGTAGCGTTCCCACCACCTGTCCTGCGGCCATGCATCGCCGACCGGGCCGACAGCCAAGGTCTGCTGCGTGGCGTAACCGGCGGGCGGCGTCATTTCAGGGCGCGCGCCCATGTCGGGTGCGGCGCAGGCAGACAGCAACAAGGCCGTCAACAACGGGGCGGTTTTCAACATCCTGCCAGCCCGGCCCAATTCTATTTTCAAACGGTCACTCATCTCATCGATCCTCTGCCGCACGGATTGCGGCAGCCACGCGACTCGTATCGCGTCAACAGATGTTGATTTAGATGCCGAGTTGCCTTTGTCAACACGCGTTGATATAGGCATTGCCATGAGCAAGAAACGACGCGGGGCCGAGGAGACCAAAGCCGAAATTCTCAAGGCGACGCGCAAGCTGTTCGCGGAGAAGGGGTTCGACCGCACCACCATTCGCATGATCGCGGGTGAGGCGGGATGCGACCCGGCGCTGGTTATGCGCTATTTCGGATCGAAGCGAGAGCTTTTCATCGAAGTCGTGCACTCGCCGATAGAGACATTGCCGGATGCTCTCTCGCGATCGACGACCGATCTCGTCGCCTTTGCCGAAACGATGCTGGAACACTGGCACAGCGACGCGACGTTCTTCGGGTTGCTACGAGCCTCCGCGTCGGACGAAGAGGCCGCCGACATGATGCGCGAGTTTTTCGAGAAACGGATCCGCCCGAACCAACAGCGGGTAACCGGCCTGCCGCCGGATCAGGCCGCCATGTTCGGCGCGATGCTGGTGGGCATCGCCTTTGCACGAGAGATCGCGCGCATTCCGCCGATGGCCGACATGACATCGCGCCAATTGGCGGAAATACTCGGTTCGCTGATGTCGCGCTGAGGGTCCACGCCCCCCGCGATCAGAGATCCTGGCGCGCGCCCTCGATCGGTTCGAACAGGCCCATCCACATGACCGGGCTGATGCAGTCGGACACCCCGATCCGGCCCGATTCCACTGCCGCGCCCATCTTGCCGAGCACGGCCATCGGGTCGTCGGTCTCGATCTCCATCGTCACGAGATAGCCGTAGGGCGTGGCCGCTCCGGTCGTGCCGGGCACCAGCTTCATGCGTTCCGAAAACTCGAACCCGGTCGCTTCCAGCACTTCGCGCATGTGGGTGTTGGTGTGCCAGTCGTTGAACTCCGCGTCGCGTCCTTCTGCCGCGTCGACAAGGGCGACGAACCTGTAGCGTTTCATCATCGTTCGTTCCTCAATGTGCGGTCCAGCCGCCGTCGATCGAGATCGACGCGCCATGCATGTAGGGCGAGGCATCCGATGCCATGAAGACGACGGTGCCGGCGATCTCTTCGGGTGTCGCGACGCGGCCCGCAGGCATCCGCGACATCAGGACCGCGTTTTCCGGCGCGTCGGGATCGAAGCCCGCCATCATCGGGGTGAGCACGACACCGGGCGAAATGCAGTTCACCCGGATGTTCTCCTTCGCATAATCGACCGCCGCCGCGCGGGTATAGCCCAGGATCGCATGCTTGGCCGCGGTGTAATGGGCCGAATAGCCCAGCGCGAGGTGGCTTTGCGCAGAAGCGTTGTTGATGATCGACCCGCCCGTCCCCTGCCTGCGCATCTGCTGGATCTCGTACTTCAGGCACAGGAAGGTCGAACGGATGTTGACGTCGAAGCTGTTCACGCAGTCCTCGTCGGTGAGATCGGCAAGGAAGCCCGCGCCATAAAACACGCCGGCGTTGTTGAACGCGACGTCGAGCTTGCCGTAGGCGCGCACGGTCTCGGCCACCAGCGCCTCGACCTGATTGGCCCGCGACACGTCGCACCGGAAGAACCGGCAAGTGCCGCCCTCCGCCTCGATCCGGCGCAGGGTCTCTTCGCCCGAATCCTCGCGCCTGCCGCAAATCATCACGCTGGCCCCTTCGCGGGCGAAGGCGATGGCCACCGCCTGCCCGATGCCGCTTCCGCCGCCGGTCACGATGGCCGACTTGCCGCCCAGCTGCCCCATGGTCCTCTCCGCTATTTCGATATCTTGGTGCGTTGGTGCCAAGAGGGAGGAGGCGGCGAACCTGTGAAATTGAATGGTGCCCTGCGCATCACTTGGGGCACCAAGCACTTTCAAGCATGATCGAAGGCGGTTATGACGGTCGGGCGGGGCATTGCAACCTCCCGCTCAGGCCTCGTGCCCAAGCGTTGCCTCGTTGCGCTGGCGCACGTTCGCCCAGCGCCCGTTGCGAGGTGCCGATGACAGAGCCTGCCCTTCCCCGCCCCGATTTCCCCGAGACTCTCCGCGTATTCGCGCGGATCGGCCTCCTCAGTTTCGGCGGTCCCGCCGGGCAGATCGCGTTGATGCATCGCGAGCTGATCGAGGAACGGGCCTGGGTCAGCGAAGGCGACTTCCTTCACGCGCTCAATATCTGCCACCTGCTGCCGGGGCCGGAGGCGCAGCAGCTGGCGACCTGGATCGGCTGGCAGCTGCACGGCTGGCGCGGCGGTCTGGCGGCGGGCATCTTGTTCGTCGTTCCGGGCGCGATCGTCATCCTGCTGCTCTCGATGCTCTATGCCGTGGCGGCAGACCTCAGCTGGTTTGCCGCGCTGTTCCTGGGCGTGAAGGCCGCGGTCCTCGCCATCGTGGTGCAGGCGCTGCTGCGCATCGCCGGGCGTGCGCTCGATACCGGGTTCAAGCGCGCCGTCGCGCTGGCCGCCTTCGTCGGGCTGGCCGCGCTCGCCGCCCCCTTTCCGCTCGTGGTTCTGGGCGCGGGCCTGCTGGGCATGGTGGTGGCGGGAGCCAAGCCCGAATGGCTGGCGCTCAAACCGGCGGGTGCGGCGCAAGATGCAGGCCCGAGACCGTGGCGATCGACCCTGCTGTCGGTTTTGATCTGGAGCGCGATCTGGGCCCTGCCGATGCTGGCGGTGGCCTTGGTGCTGGGCCGCGACAGTGTCCTGTGGGACATCGGCGTTTTCTTTTCCAAGCTGGCCGTCGTCACCTTCGGCGGTGCCTATGCGGTCCTGGCCTACATGGCGCAGGCAGCCGTGCAGGGATATGGCTGGCTGCAACCGGGGGAGATGGCCGACGGGCTGGGCCTTGCCGAAACAACGCCGGGGCCACTGATCATGGTGACCCAGTTCGTCGGCTATCTGGCGGCCTACCGCGATCCCGGCCCGTTCACGCCAATGGTGGCGGGGCTGCTCGGCGCGGGGCTGACGACGTGGGTGACTTTCGCGCCGTGCTTCCTGTGGATCTTTGCACTCGCCCCGTGGATCGACCGGCTGGCCGGCGCGACCCGGCTGCGTGGCGGACTGGCGACGGTCACCGCCGCCGTGGTCGGCGTGATCGCGAACCTCAGCCTGTGGTTCGCGCTGCACGTGCTGTTCACAAGGGTGACCGACCTGCGCACCGGTCCGCTTCGCATCCAGATCCCCGACTGGACGAGCTTCGATTGGCGCACCGCGCTTCTGGTGGCGATCGCGATGGCGCTGATTTCCGGTTTGCGCTGGCCGGTCTTGCGCGTGCTGGCCGTCAGCGCCGCGGGCGGTCTCGCGCTCGGCGCGCTGGGCTGAGGCACAGCGCGAAATCGGAGTGCCGCGCCAGTCTGCGCGGCACTCCGATCCGGTTCTACAGCGACTTGTAGATGGAGAACACGCTGGTCGCGACGAGCACCACGCTGACCGCGAAAAGCAAGTGCCGGGGATCGATCCGCTTGGCCATGTAGGCACCGAACGGGGCCGCGATGACACCGCCGATGATCATGCCGATGGTGGCCGCGCCGAACGCCTCCAGCCCCAGCGTCAGGATGAAGGCCACCGAGATGCTGGTCGCCAGCAGGAACTCGGCGGTGTTGACCGTGCCGACGATCTTGGCCGGATCGCCGCCCTGGATCAGCAGGTTCGACGTCACCACCGGCCCCCAGCCGCCGCCGCCCGCCGCGTCGAGGAAACCTCCGATCAGGGCGAGCGGACGGGTCGTCTTGGGGTCCTCGAACCGCGGTTTGCTCGTGCGCACCGCCTTGACGAAGAGGTAGATGCCGACCCCGGTGAGGTAGACCATGACGAAGGGTTTGGCGACCGAGGCCTCGATACTGGTCAGCAGGTAAGCCCCCGCCACCCCGCCCAGCACGCCGAACGGGGCCAGCCGCCGGAACAGCGCCCAGTCGACATTGCGGTGCCAGACGTGGCTGGCCCCGGACGCGCCGGTCGTGAACATCTCGACCAGGTGGGTCGTGGCCGATGCCGCTGCGGGTGCGACGCCGAGCACGCTGACCAGCATGGTCTGCGAGATGACGCCAAAGGCCATGCCCAGCGCCCCGTCGATAAGCTGGGCAACCAGCCCGACGAGGATGAAGGGCGCGATGTCGGCGAAACTGAGCGAGAATTCGAACATGAGGTTGTCCTCCGTGTTCCGGATGGTGGAAGGGGGTTCAGGTTTGAAGGATCGTCAGAAGACGTGCTTGAGCGTGACGCCGTAAGTGCGCGGGTCACCGGGGTTGCCGACGATCAGGCCGGTATTGCCGCTCGGCACCTGCAGCTGCTCGTAATAGTCGGTGTCGAAGGCGTTGCGGACCCAGCCGTAGAACTCCAGCCCGTCGTCGGCCCGGAAACCTCCGCGGAAGTTGGTGAGCGCATAGCCATCGATCCAGGTGTAGATCGACGGGGTCGGATTGCTGGAGAAGCGCGACCGATAGCTGCCGTCCACGCCGAGGAAGAACACCCCCCCTAGACCGAATACTTCGGCCGGAACGTTGCCTTCCGCGCCGTACGACAGCGACCACTTCGACACGCCCGGCAGGCGCTGGCCCGAAATGTCGCAGTTCGCCGGGCTGAGACCGCCCGGAACGCCCGCGGCCCCCGGTGTCTGCCCTGCCCCCACGGTCGTCCCGCCCGACAGTTCGGGCGGACACGGCGCGTCGGTAAAGCGGCGATACCTGGCGTCGGTATAGGCTCCGTTGACGTAGAAATTGAACCGCTGGCTGGGGCGGAACGAGAAGTCCGCCTCCACGCCCTGCGTCCGCACCTTGTCGGCATTGGCGAGATAGCCGCGCAGCACGCCGAGGCTGCCGTTGGTGACCAGCGCCTGGTAGTTGGCGATGTCGGTGCGGAATGCGGCAAGGTTCAGCGTCGCCCTGCGGTCGGCGAACTGGGTCTTCACGCCGATCTCGTAGTGATCGACCGATTCGGGCTTCACGGTCGCGGCGGCCAGGATCGGCGCGCCGCTGCTGTCGCTGGGCACGCCGTTAAGGTTCACGCCGCCCGATTTGAAGCTCTTGGCATAAGTCGCGTAGAACAGGACGTCGCGGCTCGCCTCGTAGCTGGCGGTGAAGTCGTAACTGAAGTTCCAGTCCTTGTAATCGACCGTGAATTGCTGCGGGGCCAGCACGCCGCGCTGGGCCACGATGCGCGGATCGGTGCTGGCGAAGGTGACGAGCTGCCCATCGCCGTTTGTCACCACCGAATCGTAGAAACCGTCCTTCTTGTCGTAGTTCAGCCGCACGCCGGGGCGCAGCGTCACGCCCGGCGCGGGACGCCAGCTGACCTGCCCGAACAGCGCGGCACTGGTGTTGTCGAGCCGGATGTCGTTTTCGGCGGTAAGGCCATCGAGCACCGAGGGATCTTGGCTGAGCGCGCTGGACGGGTTGAGCAGCCATGCACTGGCCGCCGGTCCCTGTTGCTGGGTACCCTGCGTGCGGACCTTCTGCTTGAACCAGAATGCGCCGAGCACGTAATCGAGCGCATCGCCGCCGCCCGAAAGGCGCAGTTCCTGCGTCCACTGGTCCTGCTGCGACGGGTTCTGCGACAGGGTGGTGATCGGCAGGCCGGTGAAGTCGCGGTCGTTCTCGGGCTTCCAGTCCCAGAACCGCCACGCGGTGATCGAGGTCAGCTTGCCGATCCCGGTATCCAGTTCCGCCTTGAGCGAGGCGCCGCCGATCTTGTTGCCGGCGTTGAGGCTGGCGTCGAGATCGGTCAGCCGGTCATAGCCATTGCGGCTGGGTGTGACATAGCCCTGCGCGGCCGCCAGCGCCTCATACTGGCGATTGAGCGGACGCTGGGTGGTGCCGACCCCGACGAAGACGGTGCCGCAGCACTCGGGGTCCTGCTCGCTGTAATCGCCTGCCAGCGTGACCGAGAGCGCATCGCTGGGCTGCCACAGCAGCTGGCCGCGCAGGCCGAGGTTGTCCTGCTCGTTGATGTTGCGTTCGGTGACGACGTTGCGGATCGTGCCGTTGCGGTGGGTGGAAGACACCGCGAAGCGTGCCGCCAATGTTTCGGACAGCGGGCCGGAAATCGCCGCCTTCGCCTGGCGGAAGCCGAGATTGCCGACCGACACTTCGGCCCTGCCCTCGAAATCGAAAGTCGGCTGCCGCGTGGTGATGTTGATCGCGCCCGCCGTGGTGTTCTTGCCGTAGAGCGTGCCCTGCGGACCGCGCAGCACCTCGATCCGGTCGACGTCGAGGAAGTCGAACGTCGCCGATGCCACGCGCGAGTTGTAGACGTCGTCGACATAGATACCGACGCCTTGCTCGATACCGTCGTTGGTGAGGCCGAAGGGCACGCCGATGCCGCGGATGTTGACCGCGGTGTTGCGCGGGTTCGAGCTGTAGAATTGCAGGGTCGGGGTCAGCTGCTGCAGACGGCCGACGTTGAACGACCCAGTGCTGTCGATGTGTTCGCCGCCGACGACCGACACGGCGATCGGCACGTCCTGCACGGTTTCGGTGCGGCGGCGGGCGGTGACGTAGATTTCGCCGGTGTCCTGCGCGCCGGTGCCGGCGGCGGACGGCGACGGCGTCACCGGCTCTTCAGCAGCAGGTTCAGCCGCGTCCTGCGCCTGGGCGGCAGACGGCACGGCCAGCACGGCGGCGAGCGAGAGAAAGGGAAGCGCGTAGAAGGAGGGCGCGACGCCGCGGCGCCGGAAATGGGTCGGATGCATGATTGATGTCCCTGAAGGTTCGGGAACGTCGCATCCGGCGGTCCGGTCTGCTCGGTCGCTTGTTGTTATGGGGTCGGGTCCGTCATGGACCCGCGATCAGGCGAAGCGGCGCCGCTCGGTCACGTCGAGCTGCATGAGCTTGCCGTCGTGGACGGTGAGCTGGACGACGCCGAAGCGGATCTGACCGAGAGCCTCGATAATGGCTTCGATCTGTTCGGCAGCGATGCCGTGGACGGCAGTCTTGTCTTTGAGGTCAGCCATGGAAGTTACTCCGTTCAGAACAGCCGTCTTGGGCCGTCGTTGCACGGTCTAATCTCAACCAAATTTGTTGACAATAAGGCGCAGTGCCAAGATTTCGTTGAGCCGAGCGATGCGAAACTATCGCCTGCGCGTCACGCCTCTGCCTCGGTGTCCAGCGGAGCCAGTTCGATCGGATCGGAAAGCCGAACCCTATCAAGCAGTTCCGCCGTCCGGTCACGGACCTGCAGCATAAGTGCGCGGGTTCGACATTCGGCTTCGGGCAGGCAGTTCTTGCACGTTTCGTGCGCAAAACGGCTGGCGCAGGGCACCAATGCGAGCGAGCCACGCGTCAGCCGGATGAGGTCACCGTAGGAGATGTCGACCGGCGGCAGGGCGAGGCGATAGCCGCCGTCCTTGCCCCGTTGCGATTCGATCAGGCCGAAGCGCGCGTATTCGGAGAGTATCACGGTCAGGAAGTTGGCCGGGATGTTCTGCGCCGCCGCGATCTCGGCCAAGGGAACCAGCCCCTTGCCGTAGTGGTCCGACAGGTGTTGCATCGCGCGGATCGCGTATCTGGCTTTCTGCGACAGCATGCGGGCCAGACTATGCTATACGGCGACCGGTGCAAGCCAGGATGGCAGCCTGTGCGCAACCGCGCGTGCGGCAACATTTCACCGATGACCGAATTCGACCGGAGAATCGGTCATATGATCCTGCCCGATCGCCCTGTTGGGAGCCATCCGCGCGGCGCGAAGTCGTGGCTTCAGCCCTTGGAACTGCCGTGATAGTCGAATGCGTCAGGGTGATAGGCGCTGCGAATCAGGGCGACGTCGCCCCGGTCGACCTCGCGACAATATGTGTGGAACCTACCGGATGTCGCACCGTGCGGCGAATTCGTCGAGCGTCATGGTTTCACTCCACCGCCAATGGGCGCAGCGGATTCCGGCCATCCCAGCCGCTCGCCGCGTCGCGGACCGTGTCGAAGATGGCGACGACATCCGGCCCCTTCGTCACCAGTTCGACGACCAGCCCGAAGTCTTCGCGGCAGTCCGCGTAGACGAAAGGCGTGCCCATGCCCGACTTCGCCGTCACCATTACCGGCGGATGGCCCAGCGTCGCCATCGCGGCGTCGATGTCGTCGACCAGCACGCCATAGTGATGAAGCACCGCGCCGCCGGTCATCGCATGCGCATAGACGGAAGGCTGGTCCGAATGCGGACGGATGAATTCGATCTGCATCGCGCCCAGTTGCCCGATCGCAAGATCGAGCGACAGGTCCTGTGCCTCCCCTCGCCACGTCCAGTCGGGAAACGAGACGCCCTGCATCTGGAAGAAAGGCCCGGCGCCCCATCTTCCGACCCAAAGGCCGACGGCAGCTTCGACATCATCGACGACGTAGCAGATCTGGTCGATCTGTCCGGTCGGGACCATAAGCGACTCCTCTTTCTCGCACCTGTCAAAAGCGTTCCCTAGGACGGGAGAATGACGTCGCGATGCCGGGTGTCACCTATCCTCTTGGCTCGCCCTCATCATGCGCCGCAAGATGCCCGCCCGCTGTTGAGCCGGTATCGCGACGCATCGACCGCTGACCCAGAACGACCTGTTGCAGCCGCTTGCCGCTCAAAGACTAGCGATGAAGTCCTTCCATGCCACGAAGCACGAAATCCCGGCAGCCTGCCCAGCCCATCGGTGTCGCGCTCCGGTACGGATATGCCTCGTGCGTATGGCAACTGCCGGAGGATCGGCTATGGAACCTCCTCCGATTGGCAAGATGGATCAGGGCAGGATCATGACCCGCAAACATTCCAGGCACGGCTCCTTCGATGACAACGAAGCGGAAGACGACGCTATCGAAGTCGCCGTAGCGTGCTGGCTGTGCGGACGGCCCACCGGCAAGACGATCGTCTGGCATCACCCC
>CAYRLC010000017.1:0-15925 GCA_964424995.1 uncultured Croceicoccus sp. | reverse complement strand
CTTGGGTTCGGGCCCCCTTGGGTTCTCGTGAGGCCGCTGCTATGGGCCGCCGATGCTTACTATCGACGGCATCACCGTCCGGCTTGGCGGCCGGCCCATCCTCGAACGCGCGAGTGCGACGATCCCGCATGGTGCGCGGGTCGGGCTGATCGGTCGCAACGGCGCCGGCAAGTCGACGCTGATGAAGGCGCTGATCGGCGAGATCGAGCCTGACGACGGGCAGATCGGCAAGCCGTCGCGGGCCCGCATCGGCTATATCGCGCAGGAAGCGCCCGACGGTGCGATCACGCCCGAGGAAGCCGTTCTCGCCGCCGATGTCGAGCGCGCCCGGCTTCTCGAGGAAGCGGAAACCTGCACCGATGTCGATCGCCTCGGCGAAGTGCACGAAAGGCTGCTGGCCATCGACGCCTACAGCGCACCGGCCCGCGCCGCGAAGATCCTGAACGGTCTCGGCTTTGACGAAGAGATGCAGCGCCGACCGCTCTCGACGTTTTCGGGCGGATGGAAGATGCGCGTCGCGCTGGGCGCGCTGCTGTTCTCCGAACCCGACGTGCTGCTGCTCGACGAACCGTCGAACCACCTCGATCTCGAGGCGACGCTGTGGCTGGAAAATTTCCTCAGCTCGTACCCGGCGACGCTGCTGGTCATCAGCCACGAACGCGACCTGCTGAACAAGGTGGTCGATCATATCCTCCACCTTCAGGGCGGCAAGCTGACGCTCTATTCGGGCGGTTACGACGCTTTCGAGAAACAGCGGGCCGAACGTGCGGCACAGCTCGCTTCGGCCAAGGCGGCCCAGGATGCGCAGCGCGCGCGGCTGCAGGACTATGTCGCGCGCAACAGCGCTCGCGCCTCCACCGCCAAGCAGGCCCAGGCCCGCGCGAAGATGCTGGCCAAGATGCAGCCAATCGTCGCGCTGATGGAAGACCCCTCGCTCAGCTTCGAGTTTCCCTCACCTGGCGAACTGCGCTCGCCGATGATCTCGCTCGACGGGGCGGCGGTGGCGTACGGCGATGCGCCGCCCATCCTGCGGCGGATCAACTTGCGGATCGACGCCGATGACCGGATCGGGCTGCTGGGCCGCAACGGCAATGGCAAGACGACGCTGGCGCGCCTGCTGTCGGCACAGCTTGAGCCGGTTGAAGGGCAGCTGTCCGCACCGGGCAAGCTGAAGGTCGGTTACTTCACCCAGTACCAGGTAGAGGAACTCGCCAGCGACGCGACGCCGGTGGAACTGATGACCCGCGCTATGGAAGGGAAAACCCCGGCTGCCGTCCGGGCGCAACTGGGCCGCTTCGGCTTTTCCGGGCCGCGGGCGACAACCCAGGTCGAGAAGCTGTCAGGCGGGGAGCGTGCGCGACTGGCCCTTGCCCTCATCACCCGCGATGCGCCGCACCTTCTGATCCTCGACGAACCGACCAACCACCTCGACGTCGACGCGCGCGAGGCGCTGGTGCAGGCGCTGAACGATTATTCCGGGGCCGTCATTCTGATCAGCCACGATCGGCACATGGTGGAACTGACCGCGGATCGGCTGCTGCTGGTCGATGGCGGCACGGTGCGCGAATATACCGGCAGCATGGACGATTACATCGACTTCGTGCTGGGCCGGAACCAGCCGAAGAAAGATGCGAAGCCAGCGCCGGCCAGCATCCCTGCCGCGGGCGGGGCGAAATCGCGTGGCAGGGCACGGTACCTGAAATCGGAACTGGCCACGGCGGAAAAGGCGATGGCCCGATTGGAAGCCAGCCTTGGCGAGATCGACCTTGCCATGTGCGAACCGAAGAAGGCACCGGCGCATCTCGCCTGCGTCGCGATGGCGGATCTGCTGGCCAGGCGCACGCAAGTGAGCGAGCAATTGGCCAAGATCGAGGGCGACTGGTTGGCTATCGGCGAAGAACTGGAAACTCTGGCGGGCTGATCGCAGCTTGGGGCTTGCCGCCTTCCCCGCGACCGCCCCGTGCATGAGAGCCGGCCCGAAGCTTATGCTCCGGGCCGGCTGCAAGGCTGTCAGTTACTTGCCGGCAAGGGCATATCCGCCAGCCGAGGCGGTCTCGTAGCGGTCGTCCGCCTCGCCGCGCTGCCATGTCCGGCTACCATCATCGGCAGGCGCAGCCATCTCTGGCTCTTCGGCAGGCGGCGCGACTTCGGAGGAGCGGACTTCCGGCCCCCGATCGCCGATCCGCGCGCGGGCGCTGGCGTAGTACTCGTCGTCGTACCGTTCGTCGCGGCGAGTCTCCTGCGAAATCTCGTCGCGCGGCGATGCACGGCCCATGTCGATATCGATATCGCGCACGCGGCCATCATTGCCGAACTTGCAGGAATAACGTCCGCCGCGCGCCAGATCGCCCGACACGTGCCAGCCGTCTCCGTCCCGCTCCGCCGTATCGACCGTGGCGACGCGGCTGTCGCGCTGCACCTCGCCGACGCAGTCCTCGATTGCACCGTTGACGCCGCGGCGGGCGTCATCGTCGTAGCGCCCCTCGATCGGGGCGCGGTAATCGCGGCCATCATTCTCACCGCTGCCACGATAGTCGCCGTCCCGGTCGCGATAGTCGCGGTAACGCTGGTCGTCGTCGCGATAGTCCCCGTCGCGATAGTCCCCATCGCGATAGTCCCCGTCCCGATAAGCACGGTCCCGATAGTCACGGTTGGGATAGTCACGCTCGCGATAGCGGCGGTCGTTCAAATTCTCGATGGCCTTGACCACCGCCAGCGCCCCGCCGACGATCAGGATGCCGGCCAGAACGTCACCGCCGCGAACCCGACCGTAACCGCCCCAGCCTCCGCCGTAATAGCCACCCCAGCCCCCGCGACTGCGCCAACCATGCGCAATGTCGTCGGCGGTGTTCCAGTGCCCGACAGCACCGTGGCCGATGGATGAGATGTTCGCAGCCTGGGCGGGCAGCGCGAGCGTTGTGGTTGCCAGGATAGCGGCGATCCCGGCGGACTTGCGAAAGCGAATGGACATGTCTGCGATCCCTCCCAGATGCGTCGACGGACGCCTGGTGTCGATCAGCCTATTCCGAGTCGGGTTTCCCGATCCTGAACCGGTCGCCAATATGTCGATGACACATGCGAATGGGCCCGGCGAGAAGGGGGATATCGCCGGGCCCAAGCTTGGTCATTCACGTCATCAGGAGAACGCGATCAGCGCATGCCGCGAATGCCGCTGTAGTCGAGATTGCGGACTTCGCCGTAGCGCACGTCGCAGGTGAAGCGGCCGCTGTCCCAACCGCTCATGCGGCTGTTCCAGCCCCGGTAATCGCGATCCCAACCGTTGCCGTAGCGACCGCCACGGTAGCCGGTATCGACCGCGATGCGACCGGTGATGCGATAGCCTCCGTTGCGGCGATCCACCTTGCGGATGTCGGTCACGTCGCCATCGCGGGCACCGTAGCGGCGGACATCGCGTTCGGCGGCGTAGACGCACTGCTCGACTGCGCGGCGGGCCCCGCCGTTGCTATAGCCGTAGCGACCGTCGCGATAGTCACGATCATAGCGGTCCCCGTACCGATCGTCGTAATAGCGGCTGTCGCGGTCCTTGCTGGCAGCGCTGGCGATCGCGGCGATGCCGCCGATGATCAGCGCGCCGGCGATCACGTCGCCCGCGTCGATGCGGTCGTGATCATAACGGTCGCGCGCGAATGCGGGGGCGGCGGAAGCGAGAGCCATCGCGCCGGCGGCGGTTGTGCCGATAATGGCTTTGGAGAGAGTGTTCATCGGTGCGATCCTTTGCTCGGTCGGGTAAACTGGCCCGGACAAGCTCTGGATAGCGAGTCGCTGCTGTTGCGATCCTGAATTTGCGCGACAGCGATTGTTCAGGAAATTAAATCTTTTTCTTAACGGCCAAAAAGAGAGGCGCCGGTTACGCATGACCGACGCCCCAGCCTGGCTAGCGAAGTTCGCCCGATCAGGCGGCTTCGTATTCCTCTTCCTCGGTCATGACCGGACCCGAGTCCTGGCCCTTGGCCGAAACGTCGCGGTCGACCAGCTCGATGATCGCGATCGGAGCGGCGTCCGATGCGCGGATGCCGGCCTTGATGATGCGGGTGTAGCCACCGTCGCGACCGGCGTAACGCTCTGCCAGAACGTCGAACAGCTTGGCGAGTTGCGCATCGTCGAGCAGCTTCGAGTGGGCCAGACGCCGGTTCGACAGGCCACCGCGCTTCGCGAGCGTGATCAGCTTCTCGACATAGGGACGCAGTTCGCGCGCCTTGGGGGTCGTGGTCTTGATCTGCTCGTGCTTGATCAGGGCCGCAGCCATGTTGCGCAGGAGGGCCTTGCGGTGGCCGGTCTTACGCTGGAGCTTACGCCCACCCATCTTGTGACGCATTGTCTATTCCTTCGTTCGTAAAGGGCCCGTTCTAGGTAGCCCAGTGCTGGTGCCCGTTTCCGGTCGGCACCTTCACCGTAGTTCGGCGGCCTGATGCGTCACGGGAGTAAATCCCGTGACGTCGAACGAGCCTGCGGCTCGCCGGCCGAGCAGGCCGCAGTCCCTCACCAACCGACGGTTGGATCAGCGCGGCCGCTTCCCGGCTGTCAGCCGAGAAGCTCTTGCTCGAGCTTCTTGGCCATTTCCTCGATGTTCTCCGGCGGCCAGCCGGGGATGTCCATGCCGAGGCGCAGGCCCATCGAGGAAAGGACTTCCTTGATCTCGTTGAGCGACTTGCGGCCGAAGTTCGGCGTGCGGAGCATCTCGGCCTCGGTCTTCTGGACCAGATCGCCGATGTAGATGATGTTGTCGTTCTTGAGGCAGTTGGCCGAACGGACCGACAGCTCCAGCTCGTCGACCTTCTTGAGAAGGTAGCGGTTGAGCTGGTTGGCGTCGCTCTCTTCCGGAGCGGCGGCAACGCCGGCGGTCTGCGGAACGCCCTGCGGGATGCCTTCCTCGAAGTGGACAAACAGCGCCAGCTGGTCCTGCAGGATACGGGCGGCATAGGCCACCGCGTCTTCCGGTGTGACGGTGCCGTCGGTCTCGACCGTCAGCGACAGCTTGTCGTAGTCCAGTTCCTGGCCGACGCGGGCGTTCTCGACCTTGTACGAGACCTGGCGAACCGGCGAGTAGAGCGAGTCGACCGGGATGAGGCCGATCGGCGCGTCGGGCATGCGGTTCTGCACGGCCGGGACGTAACCCTTGCCGGTGTCGCAGGTCAGCTCCATGTTGAGCGTAGCGCCGTCGTCGAGGTGGCAGATCACGAGGTTCTTGTTCATCACCTCGATGTCGCCCGACACCTGGATGTCGCCGGCGGTGACTTCGGCCGGGCCGGTGGCGGAAAGCTGGAGGCGCTTCATCCCCTCGCCTTCCATCTTCAGCGCGACCTGCTTGATGTTCAGGACGATGTCGGTGATGTCCTCGCGCACGCCGGCGAGGGACGAGAACTCGTGCAGGACGTTGTCGATCTTGATCGACGTGATCGCGGCACCCTGCAGGCTGGAGAGCAGGACGCGGCGCAGCGCGTTGCCGAGCGTCAGGCCGAAGCCACGCTCGAGCGGCTCGGCGACGAAAGTCGCGCGCAGCTTGGCATCGCCCTGCGGCTTGATCTCAAGGCTGTTGGGCTTCTTCAGTTCCTGCCAGTTCTTGATATTGACGGACATGGACTTCCCCTAGGGTTTGTCGGTTCTTGGTTGGGGACGGTACTGCGAGGGACAGCACGGTTACCCCAGATGTCTGTTCCCGCCTCTTAGAGCATCGACGGGTAATGCAGGTGGGCGGGCCGTGGATCCGTCGGCCCGCCCCTTGCCAGCAGAATCAGACCCGGCGACGCTTCGAAGGGCGAACGCCGTTATGCGGGATCGGGGTCACGTCACGGATCGAGGTGATGGTGAAACCCACCGCCTGCAGGGCGCGCAGCGCGCTTTCACGACCCGAACCGGGGCCCTTGACCTCGACCTCGAGCGTGCGGACGCCGTGTTCGGCGGCCTTCTTGCCGGCGTCGTCCGCCGCGACCTGCGCCGCATAGGGGGTCGACTTGCGGCTGCCCTTGAAGCCCATCATGCCGGCCGAGGACCAGCTGATCGCATTGCCCTGGGCGTCGGTGATGGTGATCATCGTGTTGTTGAAGCTGGCGTTCACGTGCGCGACGCCGCTGGAGATGTTCTTGCGTTCGCGGCGCCGAATGCGCTGGGGTTCGCGTGCCATGATTGTGTTTCCTGTATCCTGAAGGAAGGGTCAGCCTGCTGCCTGGAAGGCGCGGCTTACTTCTTCTTGCCGGCGATCGGCTTCGCCTTGCCCTTGCGGGTGCGGGCGTTGGTGTGGGTGCGCTGGCCGCGGACCGGCAGGCCCTTGCGGTGACGCAGGCCGCGGTAGCAGGCCAGGTCCATCAGGCGCTTGATGTTCATCGCGGTTTCGCGACGAAGGTCACCTTCGACGAGGTATTCCGCATCGATCGCTTCGCGGATCTGCAGCACCTCGGCGTCGCTCAGGTCCTGAACGCGGCGGGTTTCATCGATGCCCAGCTTGGCGGCGATATCCTTCGCCGACTTCGGACCAATACCGTGGATATAGGTGAGCGCGATGATCACGCGCTTGTTGGTGGGGATGTTGACCCCGGCAATACGAGCCACTTAGTTCTCCATGCTCCACAGGGATGGCGTGGGCCGATCCCTATCTCATCGCTGTTACCACCCGTGCATCGGATCGGATCATGGCCTGAAACGGCAAAAGGCCCGGATGGACCGTGACGAAGCACGGACCGGCCGGACTGACCCGATTTATGACGAGCGAGGGGCGCGCTTACGGTGATTCGCGCGCGAAGTCAACGGGTCGGCAGCGCCCGCTGGAACCGTCGGGCCATTCGCCGCGACAGGACCGTCATAGCGGATGGTCATCGTTCCGTCAAAAGTCTCATCGGAAATCGGTTGCGAGGCTCCGGACGCTGCAAGCGTCAGCGTGCTCCCTCGACGCCGCTGAGGAAATCCTGGCTCACGTCCCCGGTCGGAGCCGGCGCAGCAAAGCTCTGGGCCAGTCGCGTCAATTGCTCGCCGAGCACGTTGTCGACCGCAGGGCCGATCTGTTCGCGCGACAGGCGCATCGTGCCGCCGACGACATATTCCATCACCACTGCCGTGCCGTTCGACTGGCCGGTCAGGGTAATGGTCATCACACCGTTCGCCGCCTCGCCCTGCAGCGGCCCCAACGCGCCGCTCATTCGCAGCACTTTGCCGGGATCAGCGAACAGCACCGCCATGTGTTGCACGCTCCCCGCCCTCGCCCGATCCTGGCCCACCGGAAGGGCCTCGCAAAAGCACCCCCCTGCCGTCGCGTCAAGCGTGAGGTTGGCGGAATTCTGCGAGAAGGTGTGGCCGCTCGACCACCACATAGCGGGACGCACCAGTCGATCCCAGACGGCATCGGCACCAGCCGTCACGACCACTTCCCGGCGCACGACGAACCCCTCTGCGCCGACCGGCTTCACCTCGGCCTGAGCAGGGGTGGCAAGGGCGGACAAGACGACCAAGGCGAGGATGGATGCTTTCACGGCGTAGATCCCGACTATCCGAATCGTCACCGCGTAACATGTCGCCGGGATCACGCCAAACCGGCGACGTGAGACATGCCGATTTTGGCGAAGGTTAATTTAAGGTTTATATTACGCAGCAGTTTCAGGCAGTTGCAAAAATTCCTTTTCCTGCAATTTCCGCATTTACGAACAATTCCCAATCCGGAACACCAAATTGTGACCGCGATGACAAATGCCCTCTCTGCTGGAACGTAAAGTTATTTTTGAGAATATTGGCATCATACCAGTCGCTAGATTTGTTTGACTTCATGGGGAAAGGACTGTCGCGCCAGACCAACTCTCGTGAGTGTCTTCGATGCAGTCCAGTTCAAAACAAACACTTTGCTGACCTGATTTCTGGTCAGTGCGGGGAGCATGCGCCTCTCGCACCTGTGGGCGTGTGTCCATTATTCGGAGGATACCAAGATGACTCGTTCGGCATTTCGCCCACTTACCGCGCTGCTGGCCAGTGCGTCCCTCGTCATGACCCTCAGCGCATGTGAAAGCAGTGGATCCCTGCGCATGGCATCGATCGGCAGCCCCGGGTCGGGATCGGGCGGTTCCGGCGGTGGCACCGGCGGAAACACCGGCGGAAACACTGGCGGCAACACCGGCGGCGGTTCGGGCAGTCACAACGGCGGCGGCTCGGGTTCGGGGGGCAACGGGTCCGGAGGCGGGACTGGCGGAACTGGTGGCGGGACCGGCGGAAACGGCGGTGGCACTGGTGGCGGCACGGGCGGCGGCACGGGTGGTGGCACCGGTGGTGGCGGCGGCGGCGGTGATGGCATCGGCGGCGTCCAGACTGCGGCGATCTCCAACATGCTGGTGACTGCGGGCAACGCCGTCCTGCTAGTCCGCGATACGCATGGCCGGGTAACCCAGCCCGTCGTGACCGCGGTGCCTCTCACCGGGAATGTCATGGGCACCATCACCCGCGTTCTGACCGACACCGGCCACGTCCTCGTCGATGCCGGCAACGGCCAGGTCCTTCTGCTTTCCGGCCTGCGCGGCGTGGTGGGCGATGCCGTTTCGATCAATGTCGACGATAACGCGCTGATCAGCTCGTTCGATGGAGAGCCCGGCGCGATCGAGATCGCCGCGCTGGGCGACGATCAGCCCATCGGAACGGTCGCCACCCTCGGCGTGCTCAACGCGGGCAACGTTCTTGTCGCCGAAGTCAACGGGCTGACCGGGGTGACCGTCGCCAACGTGACCGGCGATGCCGGCGGCATCTCGAACGAGCTCATCGACCTCGCCATCGCCGATACCCAGATCCTGGGCGATGGCGACGGGAATGCGCTCATCGAAGCATCGCTCCTCTCCGGCGGATCGACCGGGAGCCTGACGTCCGACGTCGCGAGCGTGGTGAACGACGTGGTAGCCGGCGGCGACACCACTATCGCGCATGTCGTCGAGACTGGTGATGCGCTGACCGGCAATACCCTGGGAGGCCATGGCGACCTGCTTGGCGATACCACTTCGGGCATCAGCGCCACGCTCAACAGGTCGGTCGAAACCGGCGGCGATGGGCTGGTCGACAAGGTCGCCGCCACCGCCGATGCCGCCGTGACCAGTCCGGTCGTCGACACCACCGTCGACGCGGCTGTCACCGTCACGACCAGCCTCACGGGCGCCCTTGGCCTGTGACGGCAGGCGGGGCCGCGGCCATTCCTCCCCTTAGGCCGCCGCGGCCCCGCCACTTCCTTTCCTGACCTCGCACACGAAGGAGAGACCTGTTTGTCCGCAACCGTGATCGCCACGATCGCCCTGCTCGCCGCGGCGCAGCCGGGCGTTGACGACCCGCTCCAGGCCCTCGAGATTCCCGGCTTGCCGCAACAGCCCGATATCGCTGATCCGCTCGACCGGATCGAGGAGAATGCGCCGCCCGATGCCACCACGGTCGATGCGGACGCGGCTGCAGTTCCCATCGTCGGCGTGACCTTTACCGGGGTGGACGCCCCTGCCCCCGTGGCAGAAGCCGCTCGCCCGTTCATCGGTCGCCCCGCCAGCACCGCGACCTTGCGCGAATTGGCAACCGCGCTGTCGGATGCCTATGCGAAAACCGACATCGCACTCTACACCGTCGCGATCCCCGAGCAGGACCTGTCCGACGGCGTCGTCGAAGTGCTGCTGGCCGAAGGGCAGATCACGTCCATCGATTTCCCGAACGGCGCCAGCCCGCTGGTGCGTGCCTATGGCGTCAACATGGAGGCCGCCGTCCCCCTCACCCGCAAGGTGCTGGAGCGCAACGTCTCGCTTATTCGCGACATCCCCGGAGCCAAGGCCGATGTCTCGTTCAGACGGGGCGAAGGCGGGGGCGGCGTCGCCCTGTCGATCGCGACCCAGCGCCGCAATAGCGAGTTCAGCAGCGGCTTCAACAACATGGGCCAGCGCGGCCTGGGCCGGGCCCAGTTGAGCGCCACGGCCAAAGTCTATTCGCTGCTGCGTGATGGGGACGGCACGGTGCTGTCTCTGGCGGGGTCGACATCGCTCAGCCGCTACCGGCAGGCAAGTCTCAGCCATTCGACGCCGCTGGGCAGCAATGGACTGCGCCTTGGGCTTTCCGGGGTCTATCTCGAAACGAAGCTCAAGAACCCCGAGGTGCGAGGCGAGGCCTATGCGGCGGGGCTCTCGCTGTCCTACCCGGTCATTCGCGGCTATCGCATCAACCTCACCGCCACGCTCGGTCTCGACGGGCTGAACTCCGATGCGGCGCTGCTGGCCACGACCGTGACTTCGGACCGAACGCGAGCGGCGCGGGCCTCGCTCATCTACAGCGACATCGGACGCAAGGGCGTGCTGACCGCGCGCGGCACGGCATCGCGCGGCGTCGACATCCTGGGCGCCCGCACGACGGCGGGATTGTCCGAAACCGAATTCACCAAGCTCGCGGCCACGCTGGGCTACGATCGCCAGATCGGCAGGCGCCTCGTCGTGAGGACCGAAGTGGGCGGACAATACAGCCGCGACCTGCTGCCGTCGAACGAGCGCTTCGTGGTGGGCGGCATGCGTTATGGGCGCGGCTTCGACACGTCGTACGTGTCGGGTGATCGCGGCATCGGTGGCTCGCTCGAACTCGCGCTGCGCCCGCAAGTGGCGGAACGGCTGCGCGGTAGCGAGGTGTTCGCCTTCGTCGACGGCGCCAGCCTGCACCGCGAGGCGCGTTTGACTAGCCCGGACCGGACCTTCGATCTCGCCAGCGCCGGCGGAGGGGTGCGTGTCGCGCTGAACCCCTTCGCCCGTTTCGATCTGGAAGCCGCCCGGGTGGTCGATCTCCCCTTCCCGGACGAAGCCGACAAGTGGCGCTTCAACGTGCGCTATGTCCTGAAATTGCAACGCTGACGGCCCCGCCGCCAGCGTCGTCGCAGATCAGCCAAGAATGCGGCCGATCGCTGCCGTCACATCGTCGATGTCGGCCATGCCGTCGACACGGCTGACAATGTCCCGCGCTTCATAGACCGGCAGGATCGGCGCGGTCTTGGCGCGGTATTCTGCCATGCGGGTGCGCACGGTCGTCTCGTTGTCGTCGGGCCGGCGCTTGAATTCGGTGCCGCCGCAACGGTCGCACACACCGACCTGCCTGGGCTGCTCGAACTTGTCGTGATAACCCTTGCCGCACGAGGCGCACGTGAATCGGCCGGTGATGCGCTCGACCAGCGCGTCCTCGTTCACGTCGAGCTCGATGACGTGATCGAGCGAGCGGCCATGCTGTTCAAGGATGGCGTCGAGGCTGTGGGCCTGTGCCTCCGTTCGCGGATAACCGTCGAAGATCGCGCCGACGTCATCACCCATGGCGGCGAGCTCGTCGCTGATGAGCGCCGACACGATCTCGTCGGAGACAAGGCCGCCGGCATCCATCACCGACTTCGCCTGAAGGCCGACCGGCGTCTGCGCCTTGACTGCGGCGCGCAGCATGTCGCCGGTCGAAAGCTGGCGCATGCCGTACTTCTCGACCAGACGCTGCGCCTGGGTACCCTTGCCCGCGCCCGGCGGTCCGAGGAGGATGATGTTCACGGTAAACGACTCTCCCTGTTGCCGCTCGGGCCTAGATCAGCGCAGGCGACCTTTCAACTTCGCCTTTTTGATGAGATCGCCGTATTGATGGGCCAGCAGATGGCTCTGGATCTGGGCGATCGTGTCGACCGTCACATTGACGACGATCAACAGGCTGGTGCCGCCGAGGAAGAACGGCAGGCCGGTCTGGCCGATGATATATTCGGGCAGCACACAGACCAGCGCGAGGTATCCGGCGCCGATCACGGTTATGCGCGTCAGCACGTAATCGAGATAGTCGGCGGTGCGCTTGCCCGGACGGATGCCGGGGATGAAGCCGCCGTTGCGCTTCAGGTTGTCCGCCGTCTCTTCCGGGTTGAACACGACCGCGGTGTAGAAGAAGGCGAAGAACACGATGCCGATGGCATAGAGCGTCAGGTAGATCGGCTGCCCGTGGCGCAGGTACTGATTCAGCGTCACGAGGATGCCGCCCATCGTGCTGTCAGACGCGATGGAGTTCTGCGCGAACTGCGTGATGGTCAGCGGCAGCAGCAGCAGCGACGAGGCAAAGATCGGCGGGATCACGCCCGCGGTGTTCAGCTTCAGCGGCAGGTGCGAACGATCCGCCTGCATCATGCCGCGCTGGCTTGCCCGCTTCGGATACTGGATCAGCAGGCGGCGCTGCGCCCGTTCCATGAAGCAGATGAAGAGGATGAGGCCGATGATCACGACGAACAGTGCGATGATCAGGAACGGCGAGATCGAGCCCGAGCGCCCGCCTTCGAACAGCTGTGCAGTGATGGTCGGGAACTGGGCAATGATACCGGCCATGATGATCAGCGAAGTGCCGTTGCCGATCCCGCGCGAGGTGATCTGCTCGCCCAGCCACAGCAGGAACATGGTGCCGCCGACAAGGCTGATGACCGCGCCGATGCGGAACAGCATACCGGGCGCGACGACCGCGTGGAGGCCGCTCGACGCCGCGTAGGTTTCAAGCCCGACGGCGAGGAAATAGCCCTGCACCGCGGTCAGGCCGACGGTGCCGTAGCGGGTGTACTGGTTGAGCTTCTTGCGACCGCTCTCGCCTTCCTTCTTCATCGCGGCGAGCGCGGGGTGAAGGGCAGCGGCCAGCTGCACGACGATGGAAGCGGTGATGTAGGGCATGATGCCGAGCGCGATGAGGCTCATGCGCTCGAGGCTGCCGCCCGAGAAGGTGTTGAACAGGTCGAGCACGCCGCCGCGCGTCTGCGCGTAGAGGTCCTGCAGGATCAGCGGGTTCACGCCGGGCAGCGGCACGAAGCTGAGGAAGCGGAACACGATGAGGGCACCCAGCGTGAACCAGATGCGCTGCTTGAGCTCGGTCGCCTTGCCGAAATTGGCCAGGGAAAGGTTGCTCGCGATGTTGTCGGCGCGTGAAGCCATGTTCGTGAATCTGTGCCTTAAAGGTCTCGGCGTCGGCGCGCTTGCCTCTGGCTAGCGGCCCGCCTGCGGGAACAGCCCATATAGGGCACGGGCGGAGATGCAAACACCCCCGCCCGAACAGTCCCTTTGAATCAGGCGTCGGCCTTTTCGGCCTTGGCCGGCACGGTCGTCTCCAGCGAGCCGCCGAGCTTCTCGACCTGCTCGCGCGCGCCCTTCGACGCGCCGGCGACCTTGAAGCTCGCCTTGGTGGTGAGCTCGCCCTTGCCGAGCAGACGGACACCGTCCTTGCCGCCACGTGCGAGGCCGGCGGCCTGCAGCGCGTCCTGGTCGATCACGGCCGAAGCGTCGAGCTTGCCGGCGTCGATGAACTTCTGGATCATGCCCAGGTTGACCTGCGCATAGTCCTTGCCGAACGGGTTGTTGAAGCCGCGCTTCGGCAGGCGCATGTGCAACGGCATCTGGCCGCCTTCGAATCCGGCGATGGAAACACCCGAACGCGCCTTGGCACCCTTCTGGCCGCGGCCCGAGGTCTTGCCCTTGCCCGAACCGATGCCACGGCCGACGCGCATGCGGCGATGACGGGCACCTTCGTTGTCACGGATATCAGTCAGCTTCATATCAACACTCGCTTTCGCTTTTCTTCGCGTTGGTGGACCGGAATCGGCCCGGAAAGCGCGCGCCTTAGCCGGGCAGGGCGCGCTTGTCACCCCCTTGCGGACCGGCACTGCATCGTTCAGCCGATCGTGCGGAAGCCTATCGCGTCCACGCGGGGCTGTCGGAAGCCGGGAACAGGCGCGTGGAGCACCTCCGATGCCTTGCGAGCCTCGCCGCGCAAGACAAGGTCCAGGCTATCTGCATCCACCAGCCCGCCCATGAAGCGGAACCCGCTCATATGTGCCCGGCCCGCGGCCTCGGCGTCACCGCTTCGCGAGCAGGTGACATCGAATTTCAGATTCGACGGCGGCCGCATCCTTTCGGACGGCAGGCCCCGCACCGTTTCCTTCAGACTGGCCGGCCCCGGCAAGGCGACCGCCTCGAAGTTGTTGTCGCGGTCACAGCGGCTGTCGACCACCAGATCGATATCGCGCACGTGCCCCTGATCGAGAGCCAGCCCGACAGTGGTGTCGATGGCAATCACGCGCCCCCTCATCCACGATCCGAGCCTCAGCGGACGGCAACGCTCGAAAGTCACGCTGTCGAACGTGACCCATGGCGGACTGCCCTGCCCGTCCCAAAGCGCGAACCAGTAAGGGTACCCCGACCGGAACCCCGGAGAGGGCCCGCCGAACACCGTCATCCCGCCCCGCCCGGCATCGTAGAAATGCGCATCGGTGTAGGTATGCCCCTTGCCGCCGATCACCTCGGCCACCTGATAGGCGCGTCCGGCCCGCAGGTTGGTCGCGCGAAGTCGCCCCGTCCCGCCGGGATTGAAGGCACATTGCGGGCTGCCGTGAAAGTGGCAGTCGTCGAGATATTGCCAATCGGCACCGGCCCCGCCGATGTAGTAGATCTCCCCGCCGAAATTGCGAAGCTCGACCCGCTTCATGCGGATCTCCTCGACTCGGGTGTCCTGCAGCTTGAAAGCCTTGTCGCTGAGATTGGCACGCTCGTTGCCGACGAAGGGCCCGGTGACACCACCGTCGACCGTGACATTGCTGATCGATATGCGCGTGAAGCCCGGTCCGCCGATGACGTAGAGCCACCCGCCGAGCCATGGCTGCTTCAAGCCGGGTATCGTCTGCGCGCGCGGTCCACCGCCCGGTCCCTTGAGCGTGATCGCCATGCCCGCGAAGTCGATGTCGACCGGCGCACGGACCACGAGGGGAATGCCATCGGCCCCGTTGCGCGCATGACTGGTCCGCTTCGGACACCACATCTCGGCTTTGGGCATTTGGAGATCGTTGCGAACCGCCGTCGCGCCCGTACGGGCCGCCGCGTCGATGGCCGCCTGGAAGGCGGGCTGCACGTTGCCCCCGTCGGATGGATCGTAGAAGTCGCTGACCAGGATTTCGGGCAACCGGGCCAATGCGGCGCGCGGCGCGATCGTCGTCCCCAGCCCTGCCAATGTCGCCGACGCCAGAAAAGCCCGGCGGCGAAGAGCGTATCGTGATGCATTGAAGGCCATCCCCGCATCATGATCCCGCGGGCGTGAACGCGCCATGATCGTGCTTGGTGAGAACCCTAAAGGTGGTGTCATGCTGAACCGACAGGGCGCCGAACGACAAAGGCCCCGGCGTTTCCACCGGGGCCTTCGTTATCGTTCGCCGTGGCGAAGTTCGTCAGTCGACGATGGTGACCAGGTGCGGAACCTTGGCAACCGCGCCGCGAACTTCGGCAGTGTCCTGCAGTTCGACGACCTTGTGCATCTTGTTGAGGCCCAGGCCGATGAGGATCTTCCTCTGGCTTTCGGGGCGACGGATCGGCGAACCGACCTGCTTCAGCTTGATGGTAGCCATGTTCGCTTACTCCACCAGAGCGGCGGCGTCGGCTTCGGCCTCCGCCTCGCTCGCGCCGCCACGGCCGAGAAGGTCGACGACCTTCTTGCCACGACGCTGGGCAACCGACTTCGGCGAAGTCTGGTCGGTCAGTGCGTCGAAGGTGGCGCGGATCATGTTGTAGGGGTTCGAGGTGCCGACCGACTTGGTCACCACGTCGGCCACGCCCAGCGATTCGAAGACGGCGCGCATCGGGCCGCCCGCGATGATGCCGGTACCGGCCGGAGCCGAACGGACGTTGACCTTGCCGGCACCGAAACGGCCCTTGCCGTCGTGGTGCAGGGTGCGGCCTTCCTTCAGCGGCACGCGGACCATGGCGCGCTTTGCAGCGGCAGTGGCCTTGGTGATCGCTTCAGGCACTTCGCGGGCCTTGCCCTTGCCGAAGCCTGCACGGCCCTTGCCGTCGCCGACCACGACCAGCGCAGCGAAACCGAAGCGCTTGCCGCCCTTCACGGTTTTCGACACGCGGTTGATGTGGACGAGCTTCTCGATCAGCTCTTCGCCCTGCTCCTC
>CAYRLC010000016.1:11799-32907 GCA_964424995.1 uncultured Croceicoccus sp. | reverse complement strand
GCGGCGCGAAGCCGGTGATGTGGAGCCCGGTCGAAAAGACCGCGCTGGCCGAGGCGGAGGTCGAATACGAGGACATCACCTCGACCCAGATCTATCTTGGCTTCGAGATCGTGGCGGCACCCGAATTTCAGGAGTTGGTCGGTGCCAAGGCGGTCATTTGGACCACCACTCCTTGGACCATTCCAATTAACCAAGCCTTGGCATTTGGCCCAGCGATCGATTATTCTTTGATCGAGTCCGATGGGCAGCGCTACATCGTTGCGAACAAACTGCTTGGCGAGTTCGCAAAGGCTGCGCTTCCTGGGGTCGTTGAATCCGAGCGAGCCGTGCCAGCAGGCGCGTTCCAGCACGCGTTTGCCCGCCACCCGATGCATCACCTCGGCGGGTTCTACGCCGCGCCGCGTCCGCTGCTGCCAGGCGATTTCGTCACAACCGATTCCGGCACCGGCCTTGTCCACATGGCGCCCGATCATGGCGAGGACGACTTCGACCTGTGCAAGGCGCACGGCATCGAGCCCAAGTTCGTGGTCGAGGGCGATGGCCGCTACCGCGAGGACTGGCTCTGGCTGCCGCGCACCGACGAACGGTCGATGTCGGTCATCAACCCGAAGTTCAACGCGCCTGACGGCCCGGTCTGCTCGGACTTGCGCGAAACCGGCGCTCTCCTCAGCGCGTCCACCGATTATCGACACTCTTATCCACATAGCTGGCGATCGAAGGCGAAGGTCATCTTCCGCTGCACGCCGCAGTGGTTCGTGCCGATGGACAAGCCCGACATGGTCCTGCCGCCCGAGACTTCCGCCGAACAGCGCTGGGACAACGAAGGCGGCTCGACCGAACCTGCCGTCACCCTGCGCGAAGCCGCGATGAAGGCGATCGAGGACACCCGCTTCGTCCCCGCCAAGGGCCGCAACCGCATCGGTTCGATGGTCGAAGGCCGCCCCGACTGGGTGCTCTCGCGCCAGCGCGCATGGGGCGTGCCGATCACTCTCTTCGTCGATCGCAAGTCGGGCCAGTATCTGGTCGATCCGGCGGTCAATGCGCGCATCGTCGCCTCGATCCGGGAGCACGGCGTCGACGGCTGGGACGAGGAATTCGCCGCAGCGATCCTCGGCCCGGACTACGACCTCGACGATTACGAGCGGATCACCGACATCCTCGACGTCTGGTTCGATTCGGGCTCGACTCACGCCTTCGTGCTCGAATCGGGGCGCTGGCCCGACCTTTCGTGGCCTGCAGACCTCTACCTCGAAGGAAGCGACCAGCATCGCGGCTGGTTCCAGTCCTCGCTGCTCGAAAGCTGCGGCACCCGCGGCCGCGCGCCGTACAAGGCGGTGCTGACCCACGGCTTCACGATGGATGCCAAGGGTCTGAAGATGTCGAAGTCGCTGGGCAACACGATCAGCCCGCTCGACCTGATGCGCGACTATGGCGCCGACATCATCCGCCTCTGGGCGCTGTCGGTCGATTATACCGAGGATCACCGCATCGGGCCGGAGATCCTGAAGGGCGTCGCTGACAACTACCGCAAGCTGCGCAATACCTTCCGCTACCTGCTCGGCGCGCTCGACGGCTATTCCGATGCCGAGCGTGTCGAGGTGGCCGAGATGCCGGAGCTGGAACGCTACGTCCTCTCGCTGCTGGCGGGCGTGGACACCGCGCTGCGTCAGGCGACCGAGGATTTCGACTTCAACACTTACGTCCGCACCCTTAGCGATTTCTGCAACGAGGACTTGTCGGCGTTCTTCTTCGATATCCGCAAGGACAGCCTCTATTGCGACGCGCCGGACGACGTGGGCCGCCGCGCCTATCGCACCGTGCTCGACACGCTGTTCCACGCACTGGTCCGCTGGGCCGCGCCGGTGCTGGTCTTCACCGGCGAGGAAGTGTGGCAGTCGCGCTATCCGGGTAGCGAGAGCGTCCACCTGCTCGAATGGCCGGTCATCCCCGCCGCCAGTGCCGATGCCGCGCGCTGGGCGATCTTGCGCGACTTGCGCCAGAAGGTGACCGAGGCGATCGAGCCCTATCGCCGCGAAAAGACCATCCGCTCCAGCCTCGAGGCAGAGGTCGAAGTGCCGGCCGCCATGGTGCCCGAAGGCGTGACCGACGCAGCGCTTGCCGAACTGTTCATCACCGCGACAGTGACGCGCGGGCAAGGCGACGCGGTGATCGTGCGTCCCACCGACATGGCCAAGTGCGGCCGCTGCTGGCGTCACCTGCCCGACGTGGCGGAAGATGGCGATGCCTGCGATCGCTGCGAGGATGCGGTGGCTGGGATGGAAGCGGCCTGATGTCGTTCCTTACCGCCGATCGCGTGAAGGGGCTGGTCATCGCCCTTGCCGTCATGGCGCTCGACCAGGCGGTGAAGGCCTGGGTGCTCTATGGCCTGCGCCTGCGCGACGTGGGCGTCATCGACCTCGTCTCGTTCTTCGACCTGCGCTACGCGGAAAACCGGGGCATCTCCTACGGCTTCCTTTCGGCAGACAGTCTCGAATCGCGCATCCTGCTTTTCGTGCTGACCGGCGTGATCGCGCTGGGCGTGCTGGTGTGGATGCTGCGCGAACACAAGATGGGCGATATCGCCGCGCTGGCGCTGGTGCTGGGCGGGGCGCTCGGCAATATCATCGACCGGGTGCGCTTCACTTACGTGGTCGACTACGCCGACTTTCACCTCGGTGCCTGGCGGCCGTTCGCGGTATTCAACCTGGCCGATGCGGCGATCACCGGCGGCGTCGTTTTGCTGCTTGCCCGTTCGCTGCTGATACGCGAAAAAGCGCCCGAAGATCTGGCCAGCGACGACCGAACCGAATATCAGGCCGATCCGGCCACGGAGAAACAATGATGCGTTTGAAATCCGCCCTGCTCGTTCTGGCATCCTCGGCCACGCTGGCCGGTTGTGGCACGGGGCTGAACATCTTCAACCGTGACGCGCCCGATGAAATGGCCGTGTCGCGTCAGGCTCCGCTGGCCGTGCCGCCTGATTTCTCGCTGACCCCGCCGACCCCCGGCGCACCGCGTCCGCAGGAGCCGACCGCCAGCCAGCAGGCGCTGGAGGCGCTGTTCGGCGGCCCGGCCGCGCGCAGCGGCGTGGAAACCAGCGCCATCATGAAGGCGGGCGACGCTCAGCCGGGCATCCGCTCGGCCGTCGGCGATGCCAATACCTACACCGTGAACAAGGGCGTGGTCACCCGCGACATCATCGCGGCCCCGTCGGGCGATGGCCGCGAAGCGCGGGCCGTGATCCCCGGCTGATCGTTATTCCCGGCTGACCCAGACCAGCCAGCGAAATTCAGTCCGTCTCCGCCGCTGCGGGGGCGGACTTTTCGTATGTGGCGAGCAGCTTGTCGATGCGGCGACCGTCCATGTCGACAACCTCGATCTTCCAGCCCTGTTCGCGGAAATACTCCCCCTCGACCGGCAGGCGCTTGAGCATCCAGAGAACGTAGCCCGCCGCCGTCGCGAACTCGCGATCGTCGGGCAGTTCGACGCTCAGGCGATCGGCCATCCGGTCCACCGGCAGCGCGCCCGACAGCAGCAGCGTGCCGTCCTCCCGCTCCACGATCAGCGGATTGTCGCCGTCGTCGTCGTGCGCGGCGAAATGGCCGACCAGCGCCGAAAGCAGGTCCGCCGGGGTCACGATCCCCTCGAAATGCCCGTATTCGTCGTGGACCAGCGCCATCGCCACGTCGCCGCCCTGCATGATGCGCAGCGCGTCCAGCGCGTCGAGCTGGTCGGGGATGATCTCCGCCTTCTTCATCAGGCGGGTGAGGTTGGGCCTGCGCCCGCCCTTCAAAAGCGCGGCCAGCAATTCGCGGACCTTGACCACGCCGATGATATTGTCGGCCGATCCCTGTCCCACCGGCAGCAGCGAATGGGGCGATGCGGCGATGACGCGGCGCATGTCCTCCACGCTGGCGCGGCGCTCGATCCAGTCGATCTCCGTCCGCGGGGTCATCAGTTCGCGCACCGGACGATCGGCCAGCCGCAGCACTTCGGCCATGATCGTATGCTCGGCCTCCTCGATCGCGCCGGACCGGGTCGCCTCCGACATGATGAGCTTGAGCTCTTCCGCCGTCACCCCGCCCTCGCCCGCGCCGCGCAGGCCGAGGAGCCGCAGCAGCAGGATGGTGCTGTTGTCGAGCAGCCAGACGATGGGTGCCGCGACCTTGGCCAGCAGCGCCATCGGCCCGGCGGCCACCGCGGCGATCTTTTCGCGTGCGCGCAGGGCGATCTGTTTCGGCGCGAGTTCACCCGCCACCAGCGAGAAGTAGGTGGTGACCACGATGACCAGCGCGAAGCCCGCGTTGTCGGCACTGTCCGGGTCGAGGCCCAGCGCCACCAGCCGTTCGGCCACCGGCTTGCCGAGGCTCGCGCCAGAATAGGCACCGGCGACGATGCCGATCAAAGTGATGCCGATCTGGACGGTGGAGAGGAACTTGCCGCTGTCCGAAAGCAGCGACAGCGCGATCTTCGCCCCCTTGCTGCCGTTGTCCGCCATGTTACGCAGGCGCGCCGGACGAGACGAGACGATGGCCAGTTCGCACAGGGAGAACAGACCGTTGAGCAAGATCAGCCCGGCGATGATGAAAACGTCGGACCAGGGAAAGGGAGACAAGCGCGAAAGCCTTGGAGACGGGGTGCGAAATTGCCGGACCAGATAGCGGCAAAGCGGATGGCGCTGCAAGACGAACTCGGTTCGTCGCATTTTCGTTCAGGAACCAGGCGATGCGCTCGGGCGTTCAATGCACGAAACCCGGGATCGGAACGTGAAGTTCTGCCCCGGGCAAAGGTTTAGGAAAAACAGAAGGACCTGATGGATATGGCCCGTCGTCGTTACATTACCGCCGCTCTCGCCACCGTTTCGCTGCTCGGCGTTTCGGCCTGCGTCACCGATCCCAACACCGGCGAGAAGAAGGTTTCGCGCACCGTTCTCGGCACGGCCGGCGGCGTCCTGGCGGGCGGTCTGCTCGGCGGCGTCATCGGCGGCAAGACCGGCCGCATCATCGGCGCCGGCATCGGCGGCGTCGCAGGCGGCGTCGTCGGCTACAAGATGGACCAGCAGATCAAGGAACTGAAGGAACAGACTGCCGGTACCGGCGTCGACGTGACCGACGAGGGTGACTACATCAAGGTCAACCTGCCCGACGGCGTCACCTTCGCGACCAACAGCACCGCCATCTCGTCGTCGTTCCGCGCGGTTCTCGACGATATTGCCGCTTCGCTGATCCAGTACCCCGATTCGATCATCGACGTGTACGGCTTTACCGACAACACCGGTTCGGAAGCCTACAACCTCGACCTGTCGCAGCGCCGTGCCAAGGCGGTGGCCGACTACCTAATCTACAAGGGCGTTCCCGCCGCGCGTATCGCGACCAGGGGCTTCGGTGAAGACCCGGCCTACTTCGTCGCCAGCAACGATACCGAGGAAGGCCGTGCCAAGAACCGCCGCGTCGAAATCAAGATCGTGCCGGTGACGCAGGAAGAAGTGAACGCCGCGAAGTAAGGCTGCTCGACACATAACCGGCTCATGGCCGGGAGTAGGACGGGTCAGGCGGACAACCGCCTGGCCCGTTCTGCCGGGAGTAGGACGGGTCAGGCGGACAACCGCCTGGCCCGTTCGCTTATCCGCTCGATCGCCGCGACGTGAATCTCCGGCGACGATACCAGCAGCCCGAAGGCACGCGGATCGCGCTTGTTATAGGCCAGCGGCGCGCCGTGCGCGTCTGTCACGGCTGCCCCCGCCTCCCGCGCGATCAGGCCCGCCGCACCGATGTCCCATTCATAACCCCAGCGCAGCGTGGCGACGAGGTCGGCCTCGTCCGCCGCAACCATCGCGATGCGCAGCGCGATGGAGTTGGGCTTGTCGACGCAGACGAGGTCGGCATCTTCCTTCGGCAGGGCATCGGCGGGGATGCGCGCGCCGATCAGGTCGCTTCGGCGACTGCCGGACAGCCGCTCGCCATTGCGGAACGACCCTTGCCCCGCCTGCGCGGTCCAGTATTCGCCGCGCGCAGGCGCCATCAGCCCGGCGATCAGCGGACGATTGGCGCTCACCAGAGCGACCGAGACCGACCAGCCGGTGCGCCCGCGCAGGAAATCGCGCGTTCCGTCGATAGGGTCGACCAGCCAGATGAGCGAATCGTCAAGCCGGGAGGGCGCATCGACGGTTTCTTCCGAAAGCCACCCGGCAGCGGGCAACAGGTCGCGAAGGGCGCCGCGCAGGAACTGGTCGACGGCAAGGTCGGCGGCGCAGACGGGGCTGTCGTCCGCCTTGTGCCAGCTTTCCGGAGCGTGGCCGTGCCCGGGCCAAAGGGCCATCGCGATTCGCCCCGCCTCCTCCATGATGGCATCGAACCTGTCGCGATCGAGCATTCAACGACCCACTTTTGCAATTGCTTCGCAGATGCAAACAAAACTGCCACTTCGGCCAGTTTCTTGCGCGCATGCCGCATTTGTAGACGATGCGAGCCCTTTTCAACAGGGGTCCACTATGCTTTACGCACCTGCAAAACGGCATGAACCAAATTGGCCATGACCAAATTGGCAGGGGGCGAACCGGCAGGTGGCCCTGGGAAGCAAAGGATCGGCGATGAACATCCATGAATATCAGGCGAAGGAACTGCTCGCCAAGTACGGTGTGGGCATTCCGGCAGGTCACGCGGCGCTGACTGTCGAGGAAGCGGTGGAAGCGGCCAAGAAGCTGCCCGGACCGCTCTGGGTCGTGAAGGCGCAGATCCACGCCGGCGGGCGCGGCAAGGGCAAGTTCAAGGAACTCGGCCCCGATGCGAAAGGCGGCGTCCGCCTGTCGAAGTCGATCGAAGAGGTCGAGGCCAACGCCCGGGAAATGCTCGGCAACACCCTCGTCACCATCCAGACGGGCGACGCCGGCAAGCAGGTCAACCGCCTCTACATCACCGATGGCGCCGACATCGCCAAGGAATACTACCTCTCGATGCTGGTCGACCGTAAGTCGAGCCGAATCGCGATGGTCGTCTCGACCGAAGGCGGCATGGACATCGAGGCGGTCGCTCACGACACGCCCGAAAAGATCCAGACCGTGACGATCGACCCCGACACCGGCCTGACCGATGCCGATGCGCAGGTCGCGGCCGACGCGCTGAAGCTGACCGGCGATCTCGCCGAACAGTGCAAGGTGCTGGTCAAGCAGCTCTACACCGCGTTCTGCGACACCGACATGTCGATGTTAGAAGTAAACCCGCTGGTGCAGACGGAGGACGACAAGCTGCTCGTCCTCGACGCCAAGGTCAGCTTCGATTCGAACGCCCTGTTCCGTCACCCCGACGTGATGGCCCTGCGTGACGAGACCGAGGAAGACCCGGCCGAAGTCGAAGCGTCGAAGTACGACCTTGCCTACATCAAGCTCGACGGCAACATCGGCTGCATGGTGAACGGTGCGGGGCTTGCCATGGCGACGATGGACATCATCAAGCTGAACGGCGCGTTCCCGGCCAACTTCCTCGATGTCGGCGGCGGCGCGACGAAGGAAAAGGTGACCGAAGCCTTCAAGATCATCCTGTCCGATCCGGCGGTCGAGGGCATCCTCGTCAACATCTTCGGCGGCATCATGAAGTGCGATGTCATTGCCGACGGCATCGTCGCGGCGGCCAAGGAAGTGAATCTCTCGGTTCCCCTCGTCGTCCGCCTCGAAGGCACGAACGTCGACAAGGGCAAGGAAATTCTCGACAACTCTGGCCTGCCCATCGTTTCGGCAAACGACCTTGGCGACGCGGCAAGGAAGATCGTCGCGGAAACCAAGAAGGCGGCCTGATCGGCCGATCGGATCCCGGGCGGCACTGCGCCCGGGATTCGCGCCCGCCAACCGGGGTTTATCACGTCGACGATCCGGCCTGTCCGTAACGTCCTTGATTTCCCCGCGCCGGCGCGCCTAACGCAATTTTCGCGCAGAAACCTTTCGGGCCGCCCCTCGTGACAGGCCGGCCTGCCGAAATGGAGAGGACTTGCCCATGAAAGCGCTGGTGCCCGTGAAGCGGGTGATCGACTACAACGTGAAGCCGCGGGTGAAGGCGGATGGCACGGGTGTCGATCTCTCGAACGTGAAGATGAGCATGAACCCCTTCGACGAGATTGCCGTCGAGGAAGCCATTCGCCTGAAGGAAGCGGGCAAGGTCGAGGAGATCGTGGCGATCTCGGTCGGGCCGGCCAAGGCGCAGGAAACGCTGCGCACGGCGCTCGCCATGGGCGCGGACAGCGCGATCCTGGTCGAGACCGATGAAGAGGTTGAACCGCTTGCCGTCGCAAAGATCCTGAAGGCGGTTGCCGCCGATGTATCTCCAGGCCTGATCATCCTGGGCAAGCAGGCGATCGACGACGACAGCAACCAGACCGGCCAGATGCTCGCCGCGCTGATGAACCTGCCGCAGGGCACTTTCGCCAGCAAGGTCGAGGTCGACGGCGACAGCGTCTCGGTCACCCGCGAGGTCGATGGCGGTCTGGAGACGGTGAAGCTCTCGCTGCCCGCGATCGTCACCACCGACCTGCGCCTGAACGAGCCGCGCTACGCTTCGCTGCCCAACATCATGAAGGCGAAGAAGAAGCCGCTCGAGGTGAAGACCCCCGCCGACTACGGCGTCGACATCACGCCGCGGATCAAGACGCTGAAGGTCGCCGAACCGCCGGTGCGCAGCGCCGGGATCAAGGTTGCCGACGTCGACGAACTGGTTGCCAAGCTTAAAGCGATGGGAGTTGCCTGAGATGAAGACGCTCGTCTGGGTAGAACACGACAATTCCGCCATGGCCGACGCGACGCTGGCCGCCGTGACCGCCGCATCGAAGCTGGGTGAAGTCCACCTGCTTGTTGCCGGATCGGGCTGCCGCGCGGTCGCCGAACAGGCTGCCGCCGTCGCGGGCGTGGGCAAGGTCCACCTTGCCGATGATGCCGCTTATGCCAACGCTTTGCCCGAGAACGTCGCGCCGCTGGTCGTCGACCTCATGGGCCACCATGACGCTTTCGTCGCGCCGGCCACCTCGAACGGCAAAAACATCGCGCCGCGCGTCGCCGCGCTGCTCGACGTCATGCAGATCAGCGACATCCTGACAGTGGAGGGCGAGAAGACCTTTACCCGGCCGACTTATGCCGGCAACGCCATCGCGACGGTCGAGAGCACGGATGCCAAACTCGTCCTCACCGTGCGCGGCACCGCCTTCGACAAGGCGGCGACCAGTGGCGGTTCGGGTACGATCGAGGACATCGCGGCCAAGGGCGACAGCGGCCTCTCCAGCTTCGTCGGCGCCGAACTCGCCAAGTCCGAGCGCCCGGAACTGACCAGCGCGAAGGTGATCGTATCGGGCGGACGCGCGCTGAAGGACGCAGAGACTTTCTCGGCGTTAATCCTGCCGCTCGCCGACAAGCTGGGCGCGGGCGTCGGCGCATCGCGCGCCGCGGTCGATGCAGGCTACGTGCCCAACGACTACCAGGTCGGCCAGACCGGCAAGATCGTCGCGCCCGAAGTCTACATCGCGGTCGGTATCTCCGGCGCGATCCAGCACCTGGCCGGCATGAAGGATTCCAAGACCATCATCGCCATCAACAAGGACGAGGACGCCCCGATCTTCCAGGTGGCCGACATCGGCCTCGTCGGCGATCTGTTCAAGGTCGTGCCGGAGCTGACCGAAAAGCTCTGAGCCGCAAGCCTTGCGAAACACGGAAGGGGCGGTACCGCGAAGGTGCCGCCCCTTTCGTTTGGTACCAAGGCACCCTATGTGGAACGCATGACACCTGCGCCCCTTGCTGCGCAGCATGTGCAAAGCCAGACCACTTCCCCCGGGAGAGACATGAACGATCGTTGTGACCCGCCGCACGAGCCCGGCCAGCCCGGCCCGCACGGCAAACCCGAGCCCGCCGACCGCGCGCTCACGCCCCGCAAGTTCTACAAGGCCGAACAGGAAGCCGCCTTTTCCGAAGGCTCGCCGCTCCACACGCCGCAGACCAGCCACCCCGCCTATCGCCTCGCTTTTCGCGATACCGACTTCCTGCTGCGCGACGACTTGCGCCCGATCCGCTTCCAGCTCGAACTGCTGAAGGCGGAAACGATGCTGGAGGAAGCCGGCGTCGGTTCGATGCTGGTCATCTACGGTTCGGCCCGCATCCCCTCCCCCGAGGATGCCGACGCGCTGATGGCGACAGCCGATACCGATCCGCGCGGACGCAAGGTAATCGAGAGCCTGGTCGCCAAGACGAGATATTACGAGGAGGCACGGCGGCTCGCCTACATGGCCAGTTCCGCGGCCATCGTCGAGAACGGGGAACGCCAGTTCGTCGTCTGCTCGGGCGGCGGCCCCTCGATCATGGAGGCGGCCAACCGCGGCGCGCACGAAGCGGGTGCCGAATCGGTCGGCCTCAACATCGTGCTGCCGCACGAACAGGCGCCGAACAATTACGTCACCCCGCGCCTGTCATTGCAGTTCCACTACTTCGCGCTGCGCAAGATGCACTTCCTGATGCGCGCCCGCGCGCTGGCGGTGTTCCCCGGTGGTTTCGGCACATTCGACGAATTCTTCGAGACGCTGACACTGGTGCAGACCGGCAAGATGAAGCCGATCCCGATCTTCTTGTTCGGGCGGGAGTTCTGGGAAAAAGTCGTCAATTTCGAAGCGCTGGCCGACGAGGGCGTGATCAGCCACGACGACCTCGAGCTGTTCCGCATCGTCGATACCGCGGAAGAGGCGTGGGAGCGGATCGTCAAGTTCTACAAGCTGACCCCGCCCGGTGGGATGCCCTCCACCTCACGGTGACCGTTCAGCGAACAGCGTGATGGCCGATGGGGCCGTGCCCGGAACCGAACCCGGGCGCGGCCAGCAGCGCGGCCCGGACGAATTCGCGTGCCCGTTCCACCGCAGTTACGATATCCAGCCCGGCGCCGAGCCCCGTCGCGATGGCGCTGGCGGTAGTGCAACCGGTGCCGTGGGTATGGCGCGTGGCGATACGCGGGGCTATCCATTCCCGTGATGCCGCGTCCGCCGTGTAAAGGCGATCGGTGACCAGGTCGCCCTCCGCATCGCCGCCCTTGGCGAGATAGGCGACACCGCGCTCCGCCATTGCCTCCATGCCGCCCAGCGCGGCGAGTTCGGGCACATTGGGCGTGGTAAGTACCGCCATCCGCATCAGCCGTTCGAAAGCAGCAATCGTCGCCTCATCGGCCAACACCGATCCGCTCGTCGCCACCATGACCGGGTCGAAGACGACCGGCACGGTGAGCCCCTCCAGCACATCCGCCACGGCATGGGCAATGGCCGGCGATCCCAGCATCCCGATCTTCACCGCGTCCACGCCGATGTCGTCGATGCAGCTCTTCGCCTGCGCCACGACCAGATCGGGCGACAGGACTTCGACCGCCTGCACGCCCAGCGTGTTCTGGGCGGTAATGGCGGTGATCGCGGTCATCGCGTAGCCGCCCAGCATCGTGATCGTCTTGATGTCGGCCTGAATGCCCGCCCCGCCCGAACTGTCGGACCCGGCGATGGCCAGCACGCGCGGCGGGCTCGTCACGTCTTGGCCTTGCCCTTGGCCTGATGGGCCTTCGCCTGACTGGCCTTCGACCGCGTCGGCCGGTCGACCAGTTCGCCGCCGCAATTGGGGCACTGGTCGTCCAGTTCCTCGGCGCATTCGGCGCAGAAGGTGCATTCGAAACTGCAGATGAACGCGCCGGGCGCTTCCGCCGGAGTGTCCGCGCTACAGCGTTCGCAGTGGGGCCGCATTTCCAGCATCAGGCACTCGCTTCCTTCACCGCGTTGCAGATCGCATCGACGACTTGCTCGACTTCGGCCGCATCGTCACCTTCGGCCATGACGCGCACGACCGGTTCCGTGCCCGACTTGCGGATTACCACCCTGCCCCGGCCCGCCAGCGTGGCTTCGCCATGGGCAATCGCGTCCTTGACCAGCGCGGTGTCGAGCGGATTGCCGGCAAAGCGCACGTTCTTCAGGATCTGCGGCGCCGGATCGAAAAGGTGGAGCATCTCGCTCGCCTTCTTCCCCGACTGGACCAGCGCGGCCAGCACTTGCAGCGCCGCCACCGTGCCATCGCCGGTCGTCGCGTGGTCCAGCAGGATCATGTGGCCCGACTGCTCGCCGCCGACGTTGTAGTGGCCCGCGCGCATCGCTTCCAGCACGTAGCGGTCGCCGACGGCCGTGCGGACCAGATGCAGGCCCTCGCCCTCCAGAAAGCGTTCGAGGCCCAAGTTGCTCATCACCGTCGCCACCACGCCGCCGCCGCGCAGACGGCCCTGCCGGTGCATCTCGCGGCCGATCAGCGCCATGATCTGGTCGCCGTCGACGGTCTGCCCTTTCTCGTCCACCACGATCAGCCGGTCCGCATCCCCGTCGAGCGCGATGCCGATATCGGCCCCTTCCTCGACCACCCGCGCCTTGATCGCGGCCAGCGCGGTCGACCCGACGTCGCGGTTGATGTTGTGCCCGTCGGGCGACACGCCCATCGCGATCACTTCCGCGCCCAGTTCCCACAGCGCCGGGGGCGTCACGTCGTAAGCCGCGCCGTTCGCGCAATCGACCACGATTTTCAGCCCGTCCAGCCGCACCTCGTTGCCGAGCGAGGCCTTCACCGCGTGAATGTAGCGGCCGCGCGCGTCGTCGATGCGTCGCGCCCGCCCGATGTCGCCGGGCGCGACGAGCAGCTGTTCCTGGTCGATCATCATCTCGACCGCCAGCTCGTCCTCGTCCGACAGCTTGAAGCCGTCGGGACCGAACAGCTTGATGCCGTTATCCTCGAACGGATTGTGGCTGGCGCTGATCATCACGCCCAGATCGGCGCGCATCGAACGGGCCAGCAGCGCCACCGCCGGGGTCGGCATCGGGCCGAGCAGGACCACGTCCATCCCCACGCTAGTGAAGCCCGCGACCATCGCGCTTTCCATCATGTAGCCCGACAGGCGCGTGTCCTTGCCGATGACGACGCGGTGCTTGTGATCGCCGCGCAGGAAATAGGTGCCCGCCGCCTGGCCGACCTTCATCGCCATCGTCGCGGTCATGTTGCCGGCATTGGTGCGGCCGCGGATACCGTCGGTGCCGAAATACTTGCGTCCCAAGTCGTCGTCCTCGTTTTCGTGGGCGGGCTGGCGGGTCGGTCTGTGGCCCCGCGGCGGCCAGCGTGCGCGCTGTCATGGCACTGCCATGCGGCGGCGTGAAGGGTGAAGCGCCCCGCGCCCAGACAAATCTATCCCAGGTGCAAGGAAATATCACCGATTGCGCAACTTGACGCTGCGCCCTGCGTTAACATCTAAGCCCCGCAACATTCCCGCGATTTTTCCAAGGAGCGACCCGATGGCCATTGCCTTTCCCGACCTTCCCTATGCCCACGATGCGCTGAGCCCCGCCATCGGCGAAGAGACGCTGAAGACCCACCACGGCAAGCATCACAAGACTTACGTCGACAAGACCAACGCCGCGATCGAGGGCACGGATCTGGCCGACGCGTCGCTGGAAATGATCATCGCCGCCGCCGACGAAAAGGGCGACAAGGGCCTGTTCAACAACTCGGCGCAGAGCTGGAACCACGCGTTCTACTGGCACTCGATGTCGCCCGAAGGCGGCGCGCCCGAAGGCGACCTGAAGGCTGCGATCGAGTCCGCTTTCGGCTCGGTCGACGCGCTGGTCGAGAAACTGCAGACCACCGGCGTCGGCCACTTCGCCAGCGGCTGGGTCTGGCTCGCCGCCGATGCCGACGGCAAGCTCTCGGTCGAGGAAACGCACGATGCCGGCACGCTGGCGATCGGCGGCAAGAACCCGCTCCTCACGCTCGACGTGTGGGAACACGCCTACTACCTCGACCACAAGAACGTGCGCCCCGACTACCTGAAGGCGGTCGCCACTGGCCACATCAACTGGGACTTCGCGGCCGAGAACTACGCCCGCGGCTCGATCTGGTCGTACCCGTCGGAGTGATCCGGCGATTGCGCTGAAATGAAGGAGGCCGGGCAGCGATGTCCGGCCCTTTTTCGTCAGGCGCGGTGCGAGAACGGGGATGGCTTGTTTCGGGGAACGGGTGGGATTTGCTTTATGATCGGGACTAGGGTGGATAGCTGACAATCCAACTATTTCAGATGCCGTAGTCGCTGCGCAGTCCTTGCCAGCCTTTCAGTGCGCCGCGTCTTGGTTGAGGCAGTCATGGATCTGCATAGGATCCATATCATTAAGGCTATCGTTGCTCCTATCCCAACGACTATCAATGCGTATGCCGGCCAGCCGCGATCATCCAATCGGGACCCCCAAATTATTGCCATAGCAACGGCGATAGGAATGCATGCCAGTGTACTCTGGTAGAAGGTCAACCTGCCGGAAAAGCCATCCCGGATTATCGAGCGATCTACTAACCAGCGAAATCGACGAACCAATTTCATGCAATGGGCCTATTGGCAAGCACGACTGTCCGCAAGATCGTCGTGCCCCAATCGCCCGCTTCTGTATCACGCACACCCGCTCTCAGACCCCTCCCGGCGCAAGTACAGCTTCAGCCGGAAATCTGCGGGAACAGCCTTCATCCCGATCGGATCGTAGCCAGAGAGCTGTAGCTCGTAAGCCCCCTCGTGCGGCAGGCGGATGCGGACATCGGGGCCGAAGCCAGCGTCGGAAATCAGCGGTGCCTCGCCCACGCGCCCCAAATCGAAGGTGAGGTCAAGGCTGGGCCGGGCACTGACCATGACGAGGACGTCGCCCTCCGCGCCCGCGAACCGGTAGACCACCGGCGAATAGGGGCGGGCCGATCCCGATACCTCCAGCGGGCAACCGTCGGGGGCGAGTGCGAGCATGGCCGCCTCCGGCTCGGGCGGGGGCGGCACGGCAAGGGCGGGAGTGGCGGCGAGCGCCGCCAGTAAGAAAGCCAAGGTTTTCGACACCATCCGAACTCTCCCAATGTCACCCCGCGCAGGATGTGCGCGAAGCCTCACGTTGGCAAGCCGGATCAGGTCGTCTCGTCGGCGCCTTCCCGGTGCTGGAACAGCGGCTCGCCGAACAGGAAGCCGATGATGTTCGGATGCCCCAGATGCTCGAACAGGGCGAGCAGCGTGATGAGGATCGGCATAGACAGGATCGCGCCCAGCACGCCCCAGATCCATGTGAAGTAGCTGATGGCGAGCAGGATCAGCACCGGGTTCACCGTGAACCGCTTGCCCAGGATCGCCGGCGTCACGGCATTCGCTTCCACCGCGTGCAGCGCGAGGTAGCAGGCGGCGGGCAGAAGCCCGGCAAAGATCGTATCCGCCGTACCCAGCCCGACCAGCGTCAGGATGCCGGTCATCGCCAGCGGGCCGAGATAGGGCAGGAAGTTCATCAATGCAGCCAGGCCGCCCCACATCACCGGCGCATCCATGCCCAGCGCCCACGCCCCCAGCGCGGCGATTACGCCCACGCCCAGGTTGATGAGCCCGACGGTGAGGATATAGCTCGCCACCCGGTCCTGCACTTCGCGAATGGCACGAGCAGCGCGCAACGATGCGCCGAACTCCGCACGTTCGAGCAGCAGGCGGCGGCGCATCCGCACCCGCGCCTCGATCATGAAGAACGCCATGAGCAGGGTGAGCAGCGTCTCGATCACGAAAGTCGGCGTCGCCAGCGCCACCCGTTCGATCATCGAAGGCGTGGCAACGATGACCTCGCGCCCTTCCTTCGCACCGGCGAGCTGGCCGAACTGGCGATTGATGTCGTTGATCCAGTCGAACTGCCCGCGCAGCTCCCCGAAAGTCGTCTGGATCGAGGCGATCATCTCCGGCACCCGGTCGAACATGTCGACCGCCGGCTGCATGATCGCGGCGGCGGCCAGCACCAGCACCGCGATGAAGATCACCACCGCCAGTAGCGACGACAGCAGGTTCGGCACGCCGAAGCTACCCAGCCGGTCTGCCAGCGGCGACAGGATGATGGTCAGCACCACCGCCGTCACCAGCGGCAGGAAGACGATAGAGCCGATCGACAGCACGAAGGGCAGGGCCAGGAACAGTCCGATGCCGATCATCAATAAGAGCGCGGAAAACAGCCGCCCGATGTCCAGATCAGGCACGGCGGCAAGGTTCTGGCCCGGAGGAACGGCATCGCCGGTCAGCCGTTCGATCCGTCGGCTTTCCAATCCGCCATCGATGGGGGTGCCGCCGATGGTGCTGCCACCCTCGCTTCCCCGTGCCCCTTCCTGTTCCAACTCGCCCTCTTTCGTGCCGGCCGATCCGCCCGGCGTGATCAGCGGTCCTGGTTCGAGTGCGTTTCCGCCATGCCGTCAAGTTCGGACATGATCGCACCGTGTGCCACCACGTCGTCCAGCGAACGGCGCGGAACCGTGCCGTCTTCCAGCATGGCGGTCAGCGCGGCACGCGCCCGGCCGACGCGGCTCTTGATCGTGCCGACGGCGCAATCGCAGATTTCCGCGGCTTCTTCGTAGCTGAAGCCGCCGGCGCCCACCAGCAACAGCGCCTCGCGCCGTTCGGGCGGAAGGGTCAGCAGCGCGCGGTGCATGTCGGACAGGTGCAGCGGGCCTTCCTGCGCGGCGGGCGCGGTCAGGATGCGTTCGGCCACCGTCTCGTCGTAATCGGCGCGGAACCGATTGCGGCGCATGTCGGTGAGATAGGCATTGCGCAGGATGACGAACGTCCAGGCGCGCATCGAGGTACCGGGCTGGAAGCGGTCTTGCGCGGCCCAGGCCTTCATCAGCGCTTCCTGTACGAGATCGTCGGCAAGATCGGGTCGTCCGCACAGGCCGCGGGCAAAGGCGCGCAAGTGCGGAATGACCCCGGTCAGTTCGCGCTTGAAGTCGTGGTCGCGGACGGCATCGGGATGAGGTTCGCTCTGCCGAGCGATGGGGGCGTTCACCGCCATCAGTCGAGCTTGTCGAGCTTCGAGAGAAGATCGGCGAAGGAATCGGGAAGCGGCTCTTCGACGACATTGTCGTAGAGCTGCCGCAGTCCCGCCGCCCATTCGGGCCGCCTGCCAGACCGCTTGGTCGGCGGCGTCTGATCGTCCTTGTTCTTCACGTCCCTCATTCGCTCTATTGCCATCTGTCGCGCGGCGATCCCCGCCCAGCGATCGTACGACCCGTCCGATCCGCTGGCTGGTGCGCGCTGGCGCTTGTAAATGATACTTTGCACAAACCGGGGAACGAATCCCGGCAACAAAGGTTCCCGTGCACACACCTTATCGTTGGCAGGTCATCTGTTTTGCTTCATCCTCAACGCCTTCCGGACAGTCCTGCGGCCGTCGCCGTAGCGCGCATGGCCTGACGTCCGTTACAGGCTGGGATGGCAGTTTCCGAGAACAGGAGGGCCGCCGCCAGGGCGGAGGCGAGGCGCGATCAGCGTGCCGACCCCAAACTCGGCCGCGTATTGAAGGGCTTCGCCCGCTTTCCCCGCGCCCTGCCCGTGTCGATCTTCATCGCCATCGCCGCCCTGACGGGCGTCGGCGTCTGGGCGATCGAGATGACCCAGCGGGAGGCCCGCCATACCGAGCTGGTGCAGATCGCCACCGCGGCCAGCTCTGCGCTGGAACGGCGCGCCAACGCCAATGCGGCCTACTTGCGTTCGGGTGCGGCACTGCTCGCGACGCAGGACGATATCGCACCGGACCTGTTCCAGACTTTCGTCGGGCAGCTTCGGCTCGATGCGAATTTCCGCGGCGCCGAAGGGATCGGCTGGGCTGCCCGTGTCGATACCCCGACGATAGAGGCCTTCGAGCAAGCGCAACGGGCCGACGGACAGGACAGCTTCACCGTTCGCCCGCGCCCCACGCCCGACATGGCCTACGCTGTCCCGGTCACGTTCCTGCAGCCCCTGACCGAACGAAATCGCCGCGCATTGGGCTTCAACATGTTTTCCGAACGGGTGCGCCGTGCCGCCATGCTCGAGGCGGAGCGTCTGGCCCGCCCGACGAGCTCAGGCAAGGTCGTTTTGGTGCAGGAGGCCGGGGGCACGGGCGCGCCCGGGTTCCTGACCTACATGCCCGTCTTCGGCGTCGACGGCGCCAACCGGCGACGACTGAAGGGTTACGTCTACAGCCCGTTCAGCGCGCAGGATTTCCTCGAATCAGCGGTAGAGGGCGAACTCCCCAGCCGAGCACACATCGAGATATATGACGGCGACGTCGTGCCCGAAAACCTACTGGCCGAACTGACCGACGGGGAATCGGGCGGACAGTCGCTGACGCGAGAAATCGTCATCGGCAATCGCCATTGGACGATGCGGGTCCATTCGCTGAAAAGCTCGTTTCTGAGCGATGTCGCGGTCATCACGCTTCTGGCCGGGCTGATCGTGGCGAGCCTCGCCCTTGCCATCGCCTGGCTGCTGACGCGGCAGGCGGTCGAGGCGCGGCAGGTGATCGGCATTCTCGAGGAACAGGCCGCGATCCGCAATTCGTTGACCCGCGAACTGAACCACCGGGTCAAGAATACGCTTGCCAACGTCCTGTCCATCGTCTCGCTGACCCGCCGCCGCGCGACCGACATCGACAGCTTCGCGACCTCCCTCGACGGTCGCATCCGCGCGCTGTCGGCCACGCACGATCTGCTCACCCAGTCCGAATGGGGCACGACGCCCGTCCGCTCGGTGATCGAGGTCGAAATGGCGCCCTATGCCCTGGGCCGCGATGCGACCGTGCAGATGAGCGGCCCGCATGTGGAACTGGCTCCCAACGATGCGCTCTCGCTGGGCCTTGCCATTCACGAGCTGGCGACCAACGCCGCCAAGTTCGGCGCGCTGAGCGTACCGCAAGGGCGTGTCGAGGTGGATTGGGACCTCGTCTCGGACAATCTCGTCCGCGTGCGCTGGCGCGAGAGCGATGGGCCCGAAGTGCCTTTGCAGCGTCAGCGCGGCTTCGGCACCGAACTGATCGAGAAGATCGTGGCGCACGAACTGCGCAATCCGGTCGATCTGGTATTCGAGCCGAGCGGCGTTCGCTGCACGATGCTGATCCCGGTGCGCAACCGCGGTGAATTTGCGATCCGCGCCAAGGATTGACCGCGGCGGTCAGTGCCTGGCGATGGCCAACCAATGCATTCGACATGACCTAAGCATCAACGGCTTCACTCGCCAGCTTCCTTTCACCTCCCCACCCCGAGCCCAATCCACCGCCCTGCATCACGGGTAGCAGGACACAAAAAACCCGCCGTCCGTGAAGGAACGACGGGTTCGATTGCCCGGCCGCGAAGACCGGTCAGGGAACGGGATATCAGGGCAGCGGGCGGCTCGATCCGAAGAACAGCGCCTGGCTGATCGCCGCGCGAACGGTCGATTCCTGGAACGGCTTGGTGACAAGATAGGTCGGCTCAGGACGATCACCCGTCAGCAGACGCTCCGGGTAGGCGGTGATGAAGATCACCGGCACCGACGCGATCTCGAGGATATCGTCCACCGCGTCGAGACCCGAGCTGCCGTCGGCAAGCTGAATATCGGCAAGGACGAGACCCGGCATCGATTCCTCGATAACCTCACGTGCCTGGGTGCGCGTGGCGGCGGTGCCGCAGATATCGTGGCCCAGCGAGCGGACGAGATCCTCCAGCTGCATCGAGATCAGCGGCTCATCCTCGATGATGAGGACGTTCGTCGCGCTCTCCCGGTCGATTTCCGACACGGCTTCCTGCACGAGGTTCTCCACCTCGTCCTCGCTGAGATCCATGATCTCGGCCGCCTGAGCGATCGAGAAGTCCTCCAGCGTGGTGAGCAGCAGCGCCTGACGGTTCATCGGCGTGATGGCGCTCAGCCGGTCCTGCGCCGCCGCTTCGTGGTCGCCGAGGTAGGAGTTGGTTTCTGCCACCTCGAGATAAGCGGAGGCCCACAGCTTGTTGAATGCGCGATAAAGCGGCACGCGTCCGCCCTCGCCCAGGCTTTCCTTCAGATCCGGATCGGCGAGCACGGCTTCCAGCGTGGCGCGAACGAATGCGTCGCCGGTAGTTTGCGAGCCCGAAAGAGCCCGGGCATAACGACGCAGATAAGGTAGATTGGCGGCAACTTTGGCCCCGAGAGACATGCAAGCCCTTCCCGTAGAATTGATCGTTTGCCCCAACGCGCGCGCGCAGGGCCGGTTCCCGAAAAACTTGCGATCGGTGGCGATTTGGCGACAAGGGGTTGGAAACGCGATCAAACCGGCTAAAGGCGCTAACCTCGTATAAACGGGCTAAACGCGGGATCAGTCGGCCCACGGCGTAGCATACGCCGCAGCGTAGAAGGGGGGGAGCAATGACGGTGAGCCTGGAAAATTCGCTACATTCCTGCCTCGAATGTCCGTTGCTAGCATGTCCGGGCCTCAGCAGCCCGTCCGCCGAACGGCGCAAGCTGATCGACGAATTCAAGCTTGGCGAGATCGCGCTCGACCGCGGCGGACAGGCCGTGATCCAGGGGGTGCGCAGCGCCCATGTCTATACCGTGGTCGAAGGGGTGCTGATCCGCTACCGCCTGCTCGACGACGGGCGCCGACAGATCATCAACTTCCTCTTCCCCGGCGACCTCATCGGCCTGCAGTCCGCGCTCGACGAACCGATGAGCCACGGGGTGGAAGCGCTGACCGAGGCGCGCCTCTGCGCCTTCCCCCGCGATCGCTTCCGCGATTTCATCACGCGCTTTTCCGATCTCAGCTACGATCTCGTCTGGCTGGCCGCCAAGGAAGAGGCGGCGCTTGAGGAGCATCTCGTGGCGCTCGGCCAGCGAAATGCGCGCGAGCGTATCGCCTATCTCGCGTTGTTCCTGATCGAGCGGGCCGAGGCGACCTGCCGCACCGACGGCAAGCACCGCATCGCGCTGACCGTGACGCAGAGCCAGATCGCCGACATGCTTGGTCTCTCGCTGGTCCATACCAATCGCTCGCTGCAGGCCCTGCGCAAGGAGGGGCTGGTGACGTGGAGCCTGAACACGGTCGAGATTCCGGATATGGAGGCGGTGCGCCGGTATGTTCAGGTCGACCACGCCTCCGCCCGCCAGCGGCCCTACATTTAAGATCAAAGACGTTGTTTTTCAACCGGTTGACAGGCGTTCCATCGCTACGAAAATTTTTTTGATTCTCGGCTGGAACCAGCGGCAGGGTCGATCATTCTACTTATGTCACCGCCGAGACCCCCCCTCCCGTCCAAGCGGCCGGTGATACGATCCC
>CAYRLC010000016.1:0-11789 GCA_964424995.1 uncultured Croceicoccus sp. | reverse complement strand
ATGTGCAATTCGAGTATGCCGCCAAGCATCAGCGGCCCTATATCTGATCCATGCCTTCTAAAAAATCATTCGGGAACATGATGATGTGATTTTTTTCGAGCCAGGTCGATTTTTTTGCTTCGGCGCTGGAACAGGTTTCGGGGACGAGCATTCTACTTATGTCACCGCCGAGACCCCCCCTCCCGTCCAAGCGGCTGGTGATACGATCCCGAAAGGCCTTCGCTCCCTGACAGGGGGAGCGGAGGCCTTTTACTTTGGCGGTCGTCAAATATTCGTCACCAGCGGCACACCGACGAAAAACGCCGGCCTTGCGACCGGCGTTTCCAGGGAAATCAGGTTTCGAGCGAACTTCGCTGGCGATAGATCAGTCTGGTGCGATCGCACCCTTCAGCCGGGCGAAGAGGCCCGTGCGCCGGGTGTTCGACGTGGCGTTGATCAGTGCTTCCGGGGCGTAGGGCTTGGTCAAGACCGTGCCGAGTTCGGCGACGCTTTCGGGAATCGCTTCGGGGTTGCCGGTCGAAAAGACGATACGCGGCGGGTTCGGGCCCAGCTCGCGGACCAGTTCCGCGACCGCCCAGCCATCGTCGCGGTCGACGAGGTGGACGTCGAGCACGAGCACGTCGGGCTTTTCCTTGTCGAGCGCGGCCAGCGCCTGCTGGGTGCTGGAACAGACGGTCACTTTGGGGGCGCCGGCCGACAGGAGGATATCCTCTATCGACAGCGCCAGGATGGGGTCGTCTTCCACCACCAGCGCCGTGCCGATCCGGTGATCGGTGTCTTTCGGCGATGGCTGGCTGGACATCTTTGGCGTTCCCTCACTTGGCAACAAGCTGCCGTCGTAAGGGGAAACACATGTTGCGCGGGGTCCGTTCCCTCGGCGCGCTGCAACGGCGAAATAAATCCGGACTGTTGCGCGCTGGCTTCAAAGCGCCTTTTCGTAGATCGTGTAGCGCTTGTTGACCGTGGCGTTGATCGCCTCGGCAATCGCGTTCATCCCCTGGTTGTCGTCGAGGATCCAGCCGATCTCGCCGCGCACCGCGCCATAGTCGGCCACCGCCGCACGGCGAATGTATTCGATCATCATGAAAGCGAGCTGGCTGGCCAAGCGGCTCGACTGCAAGTGCTTGCGCACGCCCATCAGCGGCACGCGCATGTCGGCGTTCTTCGGCTTGCGGAGCCAGTTCAGCAGCCTGACGAAGCCGAACGGGAACAGCTTGCCGCCGATTGCCTTGATCGGCTTGTTCACGTCCGGAAGCGTCATCATGAAGGCGACCGGCTCGCCGTCGTATTCGGCGATCATGATCAGATCTTCGCGGACGAGCGGCTTCAGCTTCTTGCCGGTATAGGCGACCTCGCGATCGGTGATCGGCACGAAGCCCCAGTTGCTGCTCCACGCATCGTTGAGGATGTCGAGGATGATCGCGGCTTCCTCGTCGAACTTCGACTTGTCGACCCGGCGCACGTTGATGCGCTCGTTCTTCTCGCCCGATGAGATGACCCGCTGGATCAGCTTGGGATATTCGATCCGCACGTCAATGTCGTAAGTCTGGAGCTGCTTGGCAGGGACATAGCCCTCCCCCTCGACCCAGCGCTGGTAGTGGGCGGGATCGTGTCCCATCAGCACCATCGGCGGGTGGTGGTGGCCGAAGGTCAGCAGGCCCGGTTCTTCCCAGATCGACATCGAGATCGGCGCCAGCACGCGGCTCATGCCCTTCTCGCGCAGCCATGCCTCGGCCCGCTCGATGAGGGCGCGGGCGACTTCCTCGTCCTCGGCGTCCAGCAGGCCCCAGTTGCCGGTCCCCGGCCCCATGCCCTGTTCCGCCGGCATGGAGAGCGCGAGGCGGTCGATGTGCGCCGAAATGCGCCCCACCGGCTTGCCACCACGCCTGGCGAGGAAAAGCTGGACATCGGCATGGTCGAAGAACGGATTCTTCGCCGGGTCGATCATCTCCAGCGCTTCGGCGCGCAAGGGGGGGACCCAGTTGGGATCGTCGGCGTTCAGCCGAAAGTGGACATCGACGAAGGTCTTGCGATCGGCCTTGCTGCTGATCGGCTCCACGACGACGGGCTGGCCCGCCGTGCCGTTAGAATCCCCCATGAATAACTCCGATTGGCCGCGTCAGGCGGCGTTGGCGTCGCTGCCTTGCGCGTCCTTGCGGGCGGGGTCAAACCCTTCCTTGCCCATCGCCCGGCGGCGCGGGTGGCCCGATGCGATGCCGCCCGACAAGTCACGCACCCACGGCCACGACTTGGCCACGTCCTCGTCATAGCCGAGGTTGAAGACGGTCGGCGAACGCTTCGGGCGATCCTTCTTCTCGTAATAGGTGCCGAGGATGCGGTCCCACACGTAGTTGGTGATGCCGTAATTGCCGTCTTCGTCGAAGTAGTGATGCTCGACGTGGCGCTGCTTCATCGTCTGCACCCACTTCCACCTGGGCTTGAAGGCGAGGTGCTGGATGCAGTGCATGAACTCGTAATAGCAGGTCGTCAGCAGGCCGCCGGCAAAGGCCGCGGCCATGCCGCCGACGCCGCCGATGGCATAGCCGATCGGCATCGTCGCCAGCGCGATCGTCGGCAAGGTGGTGTGCAGCGCGCCGAACAGGACGTTGAGGTCGTTCGGGTCCTGGTGATGGTCGTAGTGGATCCGCTTCCACGTGCTGGCCAGCGGCTTGATCTTGTACATCCACTGCCCGTGCAGGACGTACTGATGCAGCAGGTGCCAGACCAGCGGATAGACGACGACCGCGGCGCCGAAGGCGGCCACGGCACGCAGCGGCGTGGTCGGCCAGATCGCCAGCGCTACGAAGCACAGCACCGTCAGGCCGAGATAGGCGATGATCGTATAGTGCTGGAAATAGGCGACGATCAGGTCGCGCAGCGTCATCCGGTCGAGGTAATGCGACCGTTTCCAGAACGGCAGGCTCGCCTCGTCAACGGGCTTTGCCGCGCGGGCGCGGGGGGTTTGGGTCTGGGCCATCTGTCTCGTCTGCACTGTCATTACCGGGTCCTGGCCGCGGCCCTTAGCACAGGGCGGACCCACCGCGCCAGTTGGGGGCGTGGCAGATCGGGATCGGGTCGCGGGCAGCGTGCCTATCCTGCAACGGCTGAATGGGGGGTGAGCGATCCGGCACACCGAGTCCCTGATCAAGGCAATGGCCGACTGCACGAAGAAGGGCCGCATCCGCGCGCACGGATACGGCCCAGCTTCTTCCCCTTATCCGTCGGGCCTTCCTTGGTCGGAAAAAGCCCTACGGACTGCGATCCTGGTCTTAGCGGTCAGTGACGGTCACCGACGGGTCGTCGTCGACGTTGGCGTTCACCGAAGTGCCGCCGTCGTTGATGTTGGCGTTGACGCCGTCTTCGCTGATCGTGACCGAATCCGGTGTGGTGGTGTCCATGGTGGCGGTCGTGCCAGCCGCGGCATCAGTCGTAGTGGCGGTCGTCGCAGCAGCCGGGGTGTCGGCTTCGGCGGCAACAGCCGCATCAGTGGTAGCGGCTTCGGGCGTATCGTCGCTGGCGCTGCAGGCGCCGAGGCTGAGGGCAGCCATGCCGGCAAGGGCGGGCAGGATGATCTTCTTCATGTCGCGTCTCCAATTGTGGCGCAATTGGGGCATACGACTCCTGACACGCCGCAATGTTCCGAAAATCTCACTCTTCGGTGCGCAGCAGCACCAGTTCGCCGATCAGCGCGAAGAGCAGGAATGGGGCGCAGGCGGCGAGGAACGGCGGGTATCCGCCGAAGCTGCCGATGGCGAGCGCGGCATTGTCGACCACGAAATAGGTAAAGCCCAGCCCCATGCCGATCACCGCGCGCACGAAGAGCTGCCCCGACCGGGCAAGCCCGAACGCGGCGACCGCGCCGAGCAAGGGCATCAGCACGGCAGCCAGCGGGCCGGAGATCTTGTGCCACCAGCGCCCTTCCAGTTCGTCGGTACGGCGCCCGGCCGCCTCCAGCGCGTCGATCGACTTGCGCAAGGTCCAGATGTCCTGCGCATCGGCATTGACCGAACTGACCGCGATCTCGGCCGGCGTGATCCCCTCGCCGACGACGGTGGCGGGCGGCTGGTCCTTCGTCGCGATGCCGACATTGAAGCGGGTGGGGTCTTCGAGCAGCCAGCCCTGGCCGGTCCACGTCGCGCGGTCGGCGCGCCACTGTTCGGTCAGCATCAGGTTAGGATCGCGCCGGTACCAGGTCACCCCGCCCAGCACCATCTTCGCGCCTGACCCCGCCGCCGTACGCGCGGCGAGGATCGCGTCGCCATCGGCCAGATAGATGTTGGTCTTCACGTCGGAGGTCGGCGGCACCGGGCCGTAATCGGCCTTTTCCCACGCGCTGAGCGTCGCGGTCGCGCGGGTCACCACCCGTTCGTTGAAGGCGAAGCTGCAGGCCGAGACGATCGCCGCGGTCAGCACCAGCGGGGCGAGGATCTGGTGTGCCGAAAGCCCCGCCGCCTTCATCGCGATGACTTCGCTGTTCTGGTTCAGCGTCGCCAGCGTCAGAATCGTCGCCAGCAGCACCGAATATGGCAGGAACATCGATACCAGCTGCGGGATGCGCAGCGAGACGTAAGTCCACAACTGCGCCTCGCCATTGCCCGGCACGGCAAGAATGTCGCCGCTTGTTCCGAGCAGGTCGAGGATCTGCAAGACGAGGATCAGCATCAGCAGCACCGAGAGGATGCGCACGATGAACGCCCTGGCGAGATAGATCGTCAGCCGGCGCGAAGGGAAGAAATCGAGCCTCATCCGTCCTGCCCACCCGATTCGGTTCCGGCCAGCGCGGCTTCGCGTTCGGCGGCCTCACGCTCGCGCGCCATGCGCTTCAGCTCCTTGCGCCCCGTCAGGCGCATCAGGCGGAACAGCGCGACCACCTTCCTGGCCACGATGGACGACAGCTTTTCGAGCCAGCCGATCGCCTGTCCGCCGGGAACGTAGGCGACGCGCCAGTACATCCACAGGATCAGGCCCGCAAAGACCGCGAAGGGCAGCCACAGCGAGACGAGTGGACTGGCAAGGCCCAGGGCCGCGACATCCTCGCCATACTGGTTGATCTTGTGATAGGCGACGACCATCACGATCGACACGAAGACGCCCAATGCGCTGGTCGATCGTTTCGGCGGGATCGCCAGCGCCACTGCCAGCAGCGGCAGGAGCAGCATCATCACAACCTCCACCAGCCGGAAGTTCAGGCTGGCGAGCGATTCGTTGCGCACCGTCTGGTTGACCTGGTCGTTCCAACCCAGTTTCAGCAGTTCGGGCAGGACATATTCCCGGTCCTCTCCGCCGCGCTGCCGGAATGCCTCGATCTCGGGCAGGTCGATGGGCAGGTCGTAGCTGGAGAAGGAGAGCACGCGCGGCGCATTGAGCGAGCTCTGGTCCTGGATGATCGTGCCGTCGGTCAGGCGCAGGATGATGGTGTTGGGATCATCCTCGTTGGCGAGAAACCGCCCGCTGCGCGCGCTGATCGACAGCATGTCGCCGCCATCGTCGGTGACGCGTGCGAAGATGCCCTTGAGCACCCGCCCGTTGTCCTCGCTCTCCTCGATGCGGAGCGCGGTCTTGTCCTGGATGGTGTTGAACTCGCCCACCTCGATCGAGGCGCCGAGCGCACCCGAAGTCAGCTCGAAGGCCAGCCGCTGGTATTCGTAGCGCGCCATCGGCTGGACCCAATAGACCAGCACGAAGTTCATCGCGACCAGCGCCAGCGTGATGAGATAGGGGACGCGCAGCAGCCGGGTGTAGCCCAAACCCACCGCGCGCATGACATCGAGCTCAGACGTCGTCGCCAGCTTGCGGAAGGCGAACAGGATGCCGAGCATGAGGCCGAGCGGGATCGCCAGGCTCATGTATTCGGGCATCAGGTTCGCGAGCATCTGGAACACGACCTTGATCGGCCCGCCTTCGGTCGCCACCACCTCGAAAAGCCGGCGCATCTTGTCCAGCATCAGCAGCGATGCGGCGAGCGCCAGCGTCCCCAGCATGGGCATCAGCACAAGCTTGAAGATGTAGCGATCGGTCGCGGTGAGGAATGGCTTGAACAAGGCTACCCGGGTAAGTCCGTCGTGAAGTTTATTTCGGTCCACCCGCCCTGCCGCTTCGCCATTCGCGGGCGGGGAGACAGTCGCTATTGGCACACGCGCCGCAATGCGGCAACCATCGACAAGATCAGGCGTTATCGCGCCATGTCACGCGTGTTTTTTCCCTTGCTGCCGCTGGCCGCCGTCGCCCTCGGTTCCTGCACCAGCGTGCCGACCGCCGCGACCGATCCCGAGCCTACGGCACAAGGAGTGCCGTCCGGCGCCGTTGCCGATGCAATAGGGTTCTGGTCGATCGGCGAAGTGCCGTCTTCTCCGTTCCCGACCCTCGTACCCGAAGATCCGACCATCGGCACCGAGGACGAGATCGCCCGTTTCGCCCGCGAAAATGGACTGACCGCCGAGCAGGCCATGGCGCAGATCAACGGTCCGGTCGAATTGGGCACCGAATACGCCCGCATCGCAGAAGCGGTCCGGGCCGAACCTTACTTCGTGTCGAGCCGCCTGGTGCGCGATCCGGCAGTCAGGATGGAAGTGTGGTTCACCCGCGATGCCGCCGCGACCCTGGCGCGCCATACGCGCAACGAGCTGATCGTCGCGCGCGAAGGCGGCTGGACCATGGCCGAACAGGAACGGCGGCAGGCTCTCTGGGTGTCGCGCATGGAGGAAGGGCGCATCTCAACGCTGGCGGTCGACGGGATCGGCCGCAAGATCGAACTCGGGGTCGGCATCCCCGAGCAGCAGTTTCTCGCCATAGCACGCGGCAAAGGCTGGGACCTGAACGGCGTGGAGGCGCGCTATTCCGATCCCCAGCCGCCCGCCTTCGCCGACCCATCGATGGCCTCGCACATCAAGGCTTTCGCGCGGGAAGAAACCGACCCGCAGATGCGGATGAGCGCGCTGGGCATCGGGCGTATCGTGCTGGACGGCGGTTGCTTCCGGCAGCGTGCCACCGGCAACGAGCCTTCGAGGCTGGTGATGTTCGGCTATGGCACAACGCTGGACCGCGATGCCGACGGCTACCTTGTCGTTCGCAGCCCCGGCGATACCGTTTACCGCGTCGGCGAGATCGGCGGATGGAACGCGCCGAACTTCGTCGACGAGGGCAGCGCCGACGTGAAGGCCCTGCGCGCGGCCTGCGGCAGCGACCCGATCGTGAACGTGGGCTATCCGTCGAGCTACCGGCTCTTCGGTCTGCCCGACCCCACGTGGGTCACCGACTACGCGAAGGCGCGCAAGCTGTCGCGGCAAGCGGCGTGGGACGAGATCGTCGCCTGCATCGGCAGGGAGGAGAAGCGCGGTCGCATCGGGCTGGACGCGCGCGACCGCTGCGTCACCCAGTTCAACCAGCCGTAACCTAGCGAAAGGGCGTCAGGCCTTTTCGAGCGTGCATTGCAGCGGGTGCTGGTTCTGCCGCGCGAAATCCATGACCTGGTTCACCTTGGTCTCGGCGATTTCATAGGGATAGATGCCGCAGACGCCCACGCCGCGCTGGTGGACGTGAAGCATGACCTGCGTCGCCTGCTCCATGTCCATGCGGAAGAAGAGCTTCAGCACCATCACGACGAATTCCATCGGCGTGTAGTCATCGTTCAGCATCAGCACCTTGAACTGGCTCGGTTTCTTCGGCTTCGCACGTGTACGCGTGGCGACACCGATCTGGCCTTCGCCACCATCGTCGTCTCCGTCAGGTCCCGATACGGGCGCGAAGACGCGCACCGGCCCGGTGGCGACGGTCGCGTCCGACATGATCTCGATCGTCGCGATCTCGGAATCTGGGGTCAGCGTGGTCATGAGCATGGGAGAATATCGTATCGATGCGGTCCGGGACAAGGGCTTCTCGCCAATCGCGTCAATGTTGAACGCAAGAAGGGGGTTGAACCGGAGTCGGCTCGCCGCCTGAGGCGTTCGGAATGCAGCCAGGCCCCGAACGAAGAAGGGGCCGGTCTGGATGATCCAGCCGGCCCCGTCCTGGGAAGGGCATCGGACGGGGGTCGTCCGATTGCCCGGGGGTAGGCGTGAAAGCCGATCAGGCGGCCTTCATCTTTTCCATCGCGACCGAAACGCGGCTCGACAGCGGCTGGGCGGCGTCGTTGGCCAGCTTCAGCATCGCTTCGGTGTTCTTCGACGCGGCGGCAACCGACTTGTCGAAGTACTTGCGCATCATCGCGCTCTGCAGCTGGAAGAAGTCGGTCGGCGACTTCACCGCGGCGAGTTCCTTGACCTCGGCGGTCAGGGCTTCGAACTCGGCCTTCGAATCGGCGACGAACGAGCGGCCCATTTCCTGCATGCCGGCGGCCAGGATCTTGCCCGATTCGACCATGGCTTCGAGGTTGCCCTTGGTGAATTCGCTGACGTCGGCCATCATCGTGGTGCCCTTCGCATAGGCAGCCTTCGACTTGGCGGTCATGTCGGTCATGGTGTCCTGGAAACCCTTGGTGAGTGCTTCGGGGGTATTCATCTTCAGAAACTCCTGCGTGATCTTGATTGTTGCTTGGGCGGGCTTGGTTGCGGCGGCGGCGATTTTCGGCGCAGCCTCGGCAGTCTTTTCCATCACCGTCTCGGCGACCGTCTCGACCTTTTCGGCGACAGCCGGGGTCTCGACAGGGGCAGTGACGGGGACGACCGGCTCGGGCGCGGCGACCGTCGCGACCGGCTCTACGACCGGCGGCGGGGTCTTGGCCTCGATCACCTTGGCCGGCTTGGCCACCGGCGGCTTGGCGATCGCGGCCTTGGCGGCCGAAGCCTTCAGCCGGGTCTTCGATACCGGCTTGGTCTTGACGACCGGAGCCGGGGCAGTGACGGGCGCGGCAGCCTGCGGCTTTACAGCCTTGGGCATGGCGGCCGGCGCACCTGGTTTCTTGCTCTGGGCCATCGAGAATACCTCGTTTCGCTATCATCAGCGGACGAAGCTTTTGATAACGCGCCTCTTCCGCAACACGCCCACTTCCGGGCTATGTTGCATTGCACAATAAGGTTACGAATCGCGGTCGTCAAGGATTTTTGTGCAGTGCAGCAAAAATGAAACAAGACTCGTCGCGCTGCAGTCTCGGGCTGACCCGAACTAATTGAATTAGCTCACTATTTCGTCCGCACGTAACGGCCCGGTGCATCCTCGATCACCTTGTCGCCCTTGCCGCCGGGTTTGCGTTTGCCGGTCGCCTTGACCCGGCTCGCGTCAAAACTTTCGATCCAGCGAATCCAGTCGGGCCACCAGCTGCCCACCGTCTCTACCGCCGCATCCTGAAAGGCCTCCAAGGTGTCCGGCGCGGTTTGCGCCGGGTCGGCCGGGTCGCCGACCGACCAGTACTGGTACTTCTTCGCATCCGGATGATTGACCACTCCGGCGATGTGCCCCGATCCCGCCAGCACGAAACGCATCGGTCCGGTCAGGTGCCTGGTCAGTTTCCACACGCTTTTCACCGGAGCGATGTGATCCTCGACCCCGGCCTGGATATACGACGGCGTCGCATTGCAGCGCAGGTCGATGGGGGTGCCGTTCACGGTCAGCGCGTCGGGCACCACCAGCAGGTTCTCGTGGTAGAGGTTCTTCAGATACTCGCGGTGAAACTTGGCGGGCAGGTTGGTGGTGTCGCCGTTCCAGTAGAGGAGGTCGAACGGCACGTAATCCTCGCCCAGCAGGTAGTTGCGGATCACGTAGTTCCAGATGAGATCGGGGCTGCGCAGCAGGTTGAAGGCAAGCGCCAGATAGCGCCCGTCGACGAAGCCTTCGCCCGCCAGGCTGTCGATCATCGCCAGCTGCTGCTCATCGATAAAGGCCTTGAGCTCGCCTGCCTCGGTGAAGTCGACCTGGGCGGTGAAGTAGGTCGCGCTTGCCACCTTGTCGGCCCGCCCCTCACGCGCCATCACCGCCAGCGCCGCGGCCAGCGTGGTGCCGCCGACACAATAGCCGATGGTGTGGACCGAAGGCACCCCGAACCGGTCGCGCGCAACGTCCACCGCCTCTTCCATCGCGGCAATGTAATGGCCCCAGTCGATCTCCGCCATGGAGGCGTCGGCCGACTTCCACGACACGAGGCAGACGGTCAGCCCCTGCTCGACCGCCCATTTCACGAAGCTGTTCTTGGGGCCGAGGTCGAGGATGTAGAACCGGTTGATCCACGGCGGGAAGATCACGAGCGGCGTCTTCAGCACCGTCTCGGTCGTCGGCGAATACTGGATCAGCTGGAACAGCGGGCTTTCGTAGACGACCTTGCCCGGCGTCGCGGCGATGTTCTCGCCCAGCGTGAACGCGTTGTGATCGGTGTGGGTGAGCTTGCCCGCCTCGAGGTCGGCGATCAGGTGCTCCATGCCGCGCACCAGGTTCTCGCCGCCGGTCTCCAGTGTCTTTTCCAGCACCAGCGGATTGGTGAGCGGGAAATGCGCCGGGCTCAGCGCCTCTGTCATCAGCCGGGTAAAGAAGCGCATCTGGTCCTTGCGCGCGGGCGTGAGCCCTTGCGCATTGTCGACCGCGGCCATCATCTGCTCGCTCATCAGCAGATAGGCCTGATGCAGCATGGCGTAGAGCGGCTGCTCCTGCCACTTGGGATCCTTGAACCGGCGATCCTTGCGCGGCAGGGACACGCCGTCCTCGGCCGATTTCTCGCCGACGCCCATCTGCGTCAGCACCCCTTCCCACAGGGCCATCGAATCGGTGAAGAAGCGCGCCTGCGCATCGTCTCCGCCCAGCGGCCACTGTTCCATCCAGCGGCCCATCGACGACAGCCAGCGCGACGGATCGACGATGCCCGAAGAGGCGATCGCGGGATGATCCTTCAGGAACTGGCGCCACATGGTGTTGAGCTTCTCGGCCACCTCGCGCCACTGCATCTGTTCGGCGCTGAGATCGGGGGCGGCATCATCCTTCGGCGGGGGCGTGTGGCCGAGAAAGGCATCATACATCGCCTTGGTCGCGCCGACCTGCATCTGCGCCATCTCGCGCATCGGACCGTCGATCATGCCGAGGAAGGGGCCGGCCATCAGCGCAGGGAGAAAGGTCATGTCGCCAGCGTCGGCAGGAGCGCCCTTGCCCGGCGTGCCGCCAGCGGTCTTGCCCCCAGTTCCGGACCCGGCTCCAACCCCGGTTTCAGGCGTGGTCGTCTTGTCCTTGATCCCGCTGGCCATGCACCGTCTCCCCTGTCGCTACCTTCTTGTGCAGCGCGAAAAATGAAATGGCAACGCCGCCAAAAGCACGATGCCGGCACGAAAATTACCCTTGCGCCGCCGCCGGGGACACGTAATGCCGCATGTGCCCGGGCCGCATGGGTTCGGACCGGGTGGGGGCATGGCCTCCTTCCCCTTATTTGCAAAGCCGAGGAAATGGACACCGAATTCTACCGCATCAAGCGACTGCCGCCCTATGTCATCGCCGAAGTCAACGCGATGCGGGCAGAGGCACGTCGTGCGGGGAAGGACATCATCGACCTCGGCATGGGCAACCCCGACCTGCCCCCGCCTCAGCACATCATCGACAAGCTGTGCGAGGTGGCGCAGAAGCCCGACGCCCATGGCTATTCGCAGTCGAAGGGCATTCCCGGCCTTCGCCGCGCGCAGGCGAAATACTACGCCAACCGCTTCAACGTGGAGCTCGACCCCGATCGCGAGATCGTGGTGACGATGGGATCGAAGGAGGGGCTCTCCAGCCTCGCCACCGCAATCACCGCGCCGGGCGATGTCGTCATGGCGCCCAACCCCAGCTACCCGATCCACACCTTCGGCTTCATCCTCGCGGGTGCGACCATCCGCGAGGTGCCG
>CAYRLC010000015.1:24301-33050 GCA_964424995.1 uncultured Croceicoccus sp. | reverse complement strand
GGCCGCCGCCGCACCACGATTGCCGAAGCCGCGCCGACGGTCGAATTCAGCATGGACGCGATGATCGAGAAGGAGCCGGTGACGGTCATCCTCTCGCAGCGCGGCTGGGTGCGCGGCATGCGCGGGCACGTCGAACTGATTGGCGATTTCAAGTTCAAGGAAGGCGACGGCCCGGCCTTCGCGCTCCACGCGCAGACGACCGACAAGCTGTTGCTCGCCACCGCCGACGGGCGTTTCTACACGCTGGGCTGCGACAAGTTGCCGGGCGGGCGCGGGTTCGGCGAACCGGTGCGCACCACGCTCGACATCGATCCCAGCACCGCCATCGTCGCGATGATGGTGGCGCGGCCCAAGGGGCAGGTGCTGCTCGCCGCCGACAACGGTCGCGGTTTTGCCGCCGGGATGGACGAACTGCTCGCCGAAACGCGCAAGGGTCGTGCGGTGGTGAACCTGAAGCCCGGCGTGACGCTGAAGGTCGTGCGCGAAATCCCTGCGGACCACGATCACGTCGCGGTCGTCGGGGACAATCGCAAGCTGGTGATGTTCAGCCTCGAGGAACTGCCGGTAATGACCCGCGGGCAGGGCGTGCAGCTGCAACGCTATCGCGACGGCGGCCTGTCGGATGCGACGACGCTGAAACTGGAAGACGGCCTGTCGTGGAAGATGGGCGGCGACAGCGGCCGGACGCGGACCGAAAGCGACATGTGGCAATGGCGTGTCGCGCGCGGCGCCGCCGGCCGCCTGCCGCCGCAGGGTTTCCCTCGCGACAACCGGTTCTAGCGATCGCACCAGCCGGTGAAACCGAACGGGTGCTGGGGGGTTCTCCGATTGTAAATCGGTATAAGGACTACTCTCATGAGCATGAGCCAAGCCCTCGACGGTGCAGGTGTCTTCAGTTCGATTGCCAGCGAACTGAATGTCTCGCCTGACGTGGTGCGGACAGGCGCCAACGCCCTTTTGCCCGCCATCGTCGCAGGCCTCGGCCGCAGCGCGGTGAGCGGGATGCCCGCCGGCGCATCGGGCGCGATGGGCGGCGGGCTGGGCGGACTGGGCGGGCTTGCCGGCGCGATCCTTGGCGGCGGGGGCGGCGGACTGCTCGATTCGGTGCTGGGGAATGGCGCGACGCCGGTCGACAAGGGCAATGACGTGCTGGGCCAGATCTTCGGCCAGAAGGACGTGAGCCGTTCGGTCGCGACAGAGGCGGCCGACAGCACGGGGCTGGACCAGACGTTCCTCAAGAAGCTGCTGCCGATCCTGGCCATGGCGGTCGCGGGTTATCTGGCCAAACAGGCGATGCAGGGCCAAGGCGCGAACGCCGGGGCATCGCCGGCGGGCTCCGGTTCTGGAGGTTTGGGCGGCGGTGCGCTGGGAGGGCTGGTCGGCGCGCTCGTGAAGGGGCTCGCGCCGCGCTGACACCCTGCGCCGGCTTGCCAAGCGCCCCTTTCCCGCGCACTCTCGCACCAGCCCCGCAAGAGGGCGATGACGAGAGGTGATGGATGCTGGGCCAGATGCAGGACTGGCCGCTGACGGTCGACCGGATACTCGACCATGCGGCCCGATACAGCGGCGATACCGAAGTGGTCAGCCGCCGCCTCGACGGGTCGATCCACCGGTCCAGCTACGTTCGTATCCGCGCCCGTGCCAAGCAGGTCTCGGCGGCGCTCCACGATCTGGGCATAAGGCCCGGTGACCGGGTCGCGACGCTGGCGATGAACAGCGACCGGCACATGGAGGCGTGGTACGGCACGATGGGCATGGGGGCTGTGCTGCACACGCTGAACCCGCGGCTCCATCCCACGCAGCTGGCGTGGATCGCGGAACATGCGGGCGACCGGGTCGTGATGTTCGACAGTTGCTTCACGCCGCTGGTCGAAGCGGCCCGTCCGCATCTTTCGGCGCAGCATTATGTCGTGCTCTGCGACCGGGCCGAGATGCCGGACACCTCTTTCGCGGCGATCTGTTACGAGGACTGGATCGGCGGGCAGGGTTGCGACGCAACTTGGGGCGGGTTCGACGAGAATACGGCCTGCGGGCTCTGCTACACATCGGGCACGACGGGTGATCCCAAGGGCGTGCTCTACTCGCATCGCTCCAATGTCGTTCACGCGATGATGGCGGTGAACAAGAACTGCTTCGACATCGGCTATGCCGACACGGTCATGCCGGTCGTGCCGATGTTCCACGCCAATGCCTGGGCGCTGGCCTTTGCTGCGCCGATCGCGGGGTCGAAGCTCGTTCTGCCGGGCGCGGGGATGGACGGGGCTTCGATCTACGACTTGCTCGACGGCGAGAGAGTGACGGTGACCGCCGCCGTGCCAACGCTATGGCTGGGGTTGCTGGAATACTTGCGCGCGCACGATCTCGAACTGCCGTGGCTGAACCGTGTCTGCATCGGCGGTTCGGCGCTTCCCGAGGTCGTCCTGCGCGCGTTCGAAGCGGATTACGGCGTCGAGGTGGGCCACGCCTGGGGCATGACCGAGATGTCGCCGATCGGCACGCTCTGCCGCGTTCCACGCGACAAGCTCGACGCACCGCTGGACGAACGCATTCCCTACAAGCTCAAGCAGGGCATTCCGCCTTTCACCACCGAGACCAAGGTGGTGGACGAGCACGGCGACGAAATTCCGTGGGGATGCGACCGGACCGGGCGCCTGCTGGTGCGCGGCATCGCGGTGGTCGACAGCTATTTCAAGGGCGATCGCTCGATCCTCGACGACGACAACTGGTTCGACACCGGCGACCTTGCGACGGTCGATGCCTGCGGGTCCGTGCGACTGACCGACCGGGCGAAGGACGTGATCAAGTCGGGGGGCGAGTGGATCAGCTCGATCGATCTGGAGAACGCCGTGCTGTCGCATCCCGGCGTCGCCAATGCCGCGGCCATCGCCATGCCCGACGACAAGTGGGGGGAGCGGCCGATGCTGGTCATCCAGCCGGACCCGGACCGGGTGCCGAGCGAGGCGGAGCTGCGCGAATTCCTCGCGCCGCGCATCGCCAAATGGTGGATGCCGGACCGCTTCGAATTTGTCGAAGCGATCCCGCTGGGGGCGACGGGCAAGGTCAACAAGCTGGCCCTGCGCGCCCGCTACGCCGCCGACCGCACCTGCGAGGATGCGGCCTGACGGCATACGGTGCGCGCGATCAGCGTGCGCGAACCGCGTGCTTGTGGGTGCCGACGGTCTTCGGACCCTTCGGCTTGAAGCGGCGCTTCTGCGGACGGCCCATGTCGTCGCGCGGCTGGCCGTCGCCGCGGTTCTCGCGTTCCTTGCGGGCCTTCCGATCGTCGAACTTGCGGCTGTCGCCGCCCTTGTTCTGCGGACGAGGCTTGCGCGCGGGACGATCGCCATATTCGGCGCCCGCGGGGGCACGACCGGCCTTGGGCAGGGCGGCGGCGCGCTTCTCGAAATTCTCCACCAGCGGCATCGGCGTCAGGCGCACGCCGGTCAGCTTCTCGATGTCGCGGATGTAGGGCTTTTCGTCAGCCGCGATGTAGCTGATCGCCACGCCATCGGCTCCGGCGCGCGCGGTGCGGCCGATGCGGTGGACGTATTGTTCGGCCACGTTCGGGATCTCGAAGTTGAAGACGTGGGAAACGCCCGTCACGTCGATGCCGCGCGCGGCGATATCGGTCGCCACCAGCACCGGCACTTCGCCCTTGCGGAAACCGTCGAGCGCGCGGGTGCGCTGGGCCTGCGACTTGTTGCCGTGGATCGCGGCGGCGCTGATCCCGGCGGCGACGAGATGGCGCACGACGCGGTCCGCGCCGTGCTTGGTGCGGGTGAATACCAGCGTCTTCTCGATCTCGCCGCTGGCGAGGCCCGCCTGAAGCGACAGGGTGAGCAGCGCCTGCTTCTCGGCCTGGTTCACGAAAGTCGCGTACTGCTCGACCCGCTCTGCCGTGGTGGCCTGCGGCGCGACCTCGACCTTGACCGGATTCTTGATGAAGCGCTGCGACAGGTCGGCGATGTCCTTGGGCATCGTCGCGCTGAAGAACAGCGACTGGCGATCCTTGGGCAGCAGGTTGGCGACGCGGGTCAGCGGCTTGATGAAGCCGAGGTCCATCATCTGGTCCGCTTCGTCGAGCACGAAGATCTCGACATGGCGAAGGGTCAGCGCGCGCTGGTCGATGAGGTCGAGCAGGCGGCCGGGCGTGGCGACGAGGACATCGACACCGGGCACGAGGCGGCGGGCCTGCTTGCCGACCGGCACGCCGCCGAACACGCATTCGACGTTGATGGGCAGGTGCTTGGCATAGCGGCTCATGTTCTCCGCGATCTGCGCGGCGAGTTCGCGGGTGGGCGACAGGACGAGCATGCGGCACGATGCCGGGCCGGGCTTGCGATAGTCTTCGGCCAGGCGATGGAGCGAGGGCAGGGAGAAGGCGGCGGTCTTGCCGGTGCCGGTCTGCGCGATGCCGAGGATGTCGCGCCCTTCCATCAGGGCGGGGATGGCCTGCCGCTGGATCGGCGAAGGCTCGGTATAGCCCTTGGCGGCGAGCGCGCGGAGAATGGGCTCGGCAAGGCCAAGGGTCTCGAAATAGGACATGCAAATACTCACGTTGGCGCGTCGGGCCACGTGGTCCGCGCGCAGGGGGTTCGTCATGCGACCCATGCGTGAAAGGGGAAGCTCGATGGTGACCGTAGATCCGCCCCGGGCCACTCCGCGTTTTCAGATCGCGGGCGCTCACGCTGGCGGCGGATGGCCCCCAAGGGGCCGTCACCGGGGGCTCACATAGTTGCTGCGGCTGCGAAATGCAAACGAATCGTGCGAGACCGGCGCGAGACGCTCAGTTGGCAACCGGAAGCTGCGCCTTGTGGGGGATGAGGATCAGGGTCCCGTCCTTCACTTGCCAGCTTTCCAGCTGCGACAGGAAATTCATGCCCAGCACGTTCATGCCGTTCATCGTCGGTGCGATCACTGCGCGCAGGTCGCGGGCGGCGATGGTGCCGGTCTCCAGCTTGTCGATGCTGGCGAGATAGGCCGGCGCGGTGCCGTTGGCGGTTTCCAGCCGCACCGTGCCCATTCCGGGCGATGCCTCGATCCCCGCGGCCTCCGCCGTTTCGGGCGAGATTGCGGTCAGGCTTGCCCCGGTGTCGACAAGAAAGCGGGCGCGGTGGCCGTTGACCTGCGCCTCGATCCAGTAATGGCCGTCTCCGGCCAGGGGAATGTGCGTCTCCTCGCCGTCGACGACCTGTTCCGGCACGCCGAGCTGGGGGAGGGCGAGGTCGGGGTTCATGCGAGCGAAGTCGATGATCGTCAGTACCAGCACGACGACGAGGCCGAAGCTGCCCGCCCCGCGCACGACGCCGCCCAGCGTCGGCAGGCTGCGATGGATCGCGCCGCCCATGATCGACAGGAACAGCGCCGCCAGCGCGACCAGCAGCAGCGGATGCGCGGCAAAGGTGTCGCCATGGGGAAGCGAGCGCAGGAAGGCGGCAATGTCAGGCATCGCGGCCTTGTGCCCGATTCGGCCTTTCGCAAGCCTGACGCGGCCTGTCGCAGCGGGCTTTTTCAGGCACTCGCTGCGATTTCCTCGGCCATGATGGCGCGGGTGCGGCTCTCGTCGGGGAAACCCTCGGCGATCCAGCGATCCTCGATCCGGCGCAAGGCGCGGGCGACGTCCGGCCCCGCACCGACCCCTGCGGCGACGATATCGCCGCCCTTGATGGGCAATTGCGGCACCTCCCACCCGTCCAGTTCGCCCACTTGCGCGCCGCACAGCAGCAGCCGGTCGCGCGCCACGTCGATGCCGAGCCGATAGGCGAGGGCGCGGGCGTCGGCACGGTCCGCATTCTCGCGTCCGGCGTCCTGCACGATGCGCTTCTTCTGCGCATTGGATAGCCGCAGGCGCGAGGCGACCTGTTCGGCCAGCGCCGGATCGGGCGGCAAGAGCGCGGCAAGCCGGCGGATCGAATCGGGCGCGACCTTGCTCTCGCGCTCCGCCGTGACCAGCCGGGCGAGGCGATCGACCTGCACCGCGCCGCTTTCGGGCAGCACCACGGCCAGCACGCCCAGATCGGCCATGCGAGCCACGGTGGAGGACGGATCGGGCAGGGCAAGCAGGTTCTGCAGTTCCCAGCCCACGCGTTCGCGCGACAAGCCTTTGAGCGTGGCGGCCAGTTCGCGGCAGGCCTCGATCGCTTCGGCATTAGGCGGCTCGCTGCCGAAACGGGCGTGGAAGCGGAAATAGCGCAGGATGCGCAAGTGATCCTCGCGGATGCGCTGGCGCGCGTCGCCGATGAAGCGGACCCGGCGGGCGGCCAGATCCTCCATGCCGCCGAAATAGTCGGAGACCTCGTGCGTGACCGGGTGGGCGTAGAGCGCGTTGATGGTGAAGTCGCGGCGCGCCGCATCATCCTCCCACGCGTCGGCGAAGGCGACAGTAGCGCGGCGGCCATCGGTCTCGACATCGCGGCGCAGGGTCGTGACCTCCACCGGGCCGCCATCCAGCACGGCGGTGACCGTGCCGTGCTCAAGCCCGGTCGGCACCGTGCGGATGCCGGCGGCGGTCAGGATCCTGACCACTTCGGAAGGGTGGTGCCGGGTGGCAAGGTCGATGTCGTGCGCCTCGTGCCCCATCAGCGCGTCGCGGACGCAGCCGCCGACGTATCGGCACTGGTCGGCGCCCAGCGCAGCGACCAGTTCGGCGATATCTTCCCGCTCCATCCAGGCGGCATCGTCGAGTGACTTCACGCAGCCCGCTCCGCCCAGTGGAGCCGGCGCGACAGGTTGGCGATCATGCCCGCGGTTGCGCCCCAGATACGATGACCCTCCCAATGGAATTCGATGTAATTCCGCATCGCACCGCGCCAGAATACCTCGACCTGGTGGTGGTTGGCCGGATCGAGCGCGAAGGACAGCGGCACTTCGAACCATTCGTCCACTTCGGCCGGATTGGCCCGCAGCGGCAGATCGGGCGGGATGGTGGCAAGCACCGGGGTCACGGTAAAGCCGGTGCCCGTGCGATACCCATCGGTCTCGCCGATGACGTGCACTTTCGACAAAGGCATCGCGACTTCCTCATGCGCCTCGCGCAGCGCGGCCTGGACCGGGGTTTCGCCGGGATCGATGCCGCCGCCCGGAAAGGCGACCTGTCCGCCGTGGGTGCGCATTTTGGCCGGGCGCTCGATCAGGATAATGCCGGGGCCCGGCCCGTCGTCCGGATCCCGCTCGGTCACGGCGATGAGCACCGCCGCCGGGCGCAGCGTATCGACTTCGGCCATGAGCGGGTCCATCCGCATGCCGGTCAGCGTGCGCGCGTGCCCGGCCCGGTGCATCGCCACGAGCTGTTGGCGGATCGCGCTCACGCCGGAGACAACGGGAATGTCGCGCCGTGGCTAGACACGGCGGGCGGGTCGCGATCCTTGGTCAGCGCGATCTCGACCAGTTGCAGCCAGGTCGAACGACTCAGCCGCGCCTCGAGCCCGTCGCGCACCGTGACGTATGCGGCGGGTTCCTCGGCACTGCCGCGCACGGTTATGGGGTGATCGGCATCCGCCATCGCGAATTCGTCGGTGTTGAGGCGGAAGGTCAGCACTTGTGTGCCCGCCTCGTCGTCGGCGCGCACGTCGGTGGCGACGAACGGCGCGTCCTCCACCTCGATCGCCAGCTTTTCATAGGGCACCACCAGCCAGAACCCGTCATCGTCACGGCGCAGCAGGCCCGAAAAGGCGCGCACCATGGCGGAGCGGGTGATCTCGCTCCCCTCGTGATACCAGCGGCCGTCGCGGGCGATGCGCATATGGCTTTCGCCGCTGGCATCCGGGTTCCACTGCGTCACCGGCGGCAGCTTGCGCGCGGCCACCGCCTCGGCCACCTGGGCAAGGGTCATTCCGGCAAGATCGGGGGGGACGTCGTAGGGCATCGCTTGGCCAACGCGATGCCAGAACCTTTTATCCCAGCCAAGGGCCGAGTTCGCCGCTTTCGGGCAGGACCGCCGGATTGGCGCCGCGCACCAGCAGTCGCGACCGCTCGAACGGGCCGGGCAGCGACCAGCCGCCGGTCCCTTCGGCGGAAAAGCCGAAGAAGCGGCCATAGTAGTCGGCATCGCCGATCAGCACTTGCGGCAAGGGGCGGGCGGAGGAATCGATGGCGGCGAGTGCGGCAAGCGTCAGCGCCTTGCCATAACCTTCGCCCTGCAGCGCGGGCATGACCGCGACCGGGCCGACCATGATCATCGGATGCCGGCGCCCGCCATCGTCGGTCAGCGCCACCGGCCAGCACTGGATCGTTCCGGCGAGGTATTCCTCGTCGTCCAGCGCCGCGAAGGACAGCGCGGGCAGCCAGTCGGTGCCCTCGCGCACCTTGTAGGCGGTGCGCTTGTGCCGCTCCGGCTCGAACGCGGTGTCGAGCAGGTCCTCGATCAGCGCTGGATCGATCTGGTCGAGGGGAATGATCGTGGCCATGCGAACCGGGAACCGCGCCTTTGCGTCGTGACGAGACGGCGCGCCGATAGGACCGGGCGGCCCCGGTGTCGAGCCGTTATAGGTTGCCGGTGCGAAAGAAGCCCTATCCGCTCCGCCGCATCAGGGCTTGCGGGGCGTCAGCCGCCAGAGCGTCGCGCCGTCGCCATCTTCGGCCACCCAGATCGCCCCGTCGGGCGCCTGCGCCAATGAGCGAACGCGGTTGCCGACGGCGTATCGGGCCAGTTCGCGCCCGCGCGGCTGCGACACGTCGACCACCACCAGCGCTTCCGATGAAAGGCCCGCCGCGACCGCCTTGCCGGTCAATTCGGGAAACAGCGATCCTG
>CAYRLC010000015.1:12878-24201 GCA_964424995.1 uncultured Croceicoccus sp. | reverse complement strand
TGCGAATAGTGGCCGCGCCCGGTCACCTTCGGCTCCTGTCGCCAGATCACGGCAAGATCGGTGATCGCGCAGTCGCCGCCTGCCGCGCAGGTCAGCTTGCCGCGCCCGACCGCCGCGCCGCGAGTGTCGTTTGCGCCCGCCTCGGCCCACGAGAGGTAGATCGTACGCGTGCCGACCGCTGCCGCCGCTTCGGCCGGAAGGAACGCGACGTCGCCCAGTCCGCCCTGGCCGCCGTAATCGACCTTCGGCGCGCCGGTCACGGCAAGGCGCCGTCCGGTCACGGTGTCGATCGCGCTGATCGTCCCGGCCTTGTGCGTCATCATCAGGACAGCGGTGCCGGGCACGAAGCGGATCGACCATGGCTCGTCGAACTGACCCTTGTCTTCCATCGTGAAGGCTTCGCGTGCGTCGATGTCGGCCATCGGAATCGCGTTTTCGACAGAGTCCTTCGCCGAAGTCGACGTCGCGGGCATGGAGCAACTTGCCAGCAGCAGTCCGACGGGCAAGAAAGCGGGGATGATGCGCATGTCGATGTTCCGTTCCGTTCCGTGGCAGGGCCTGTTGCGCGGGCCGCATCCATGATCGTCGGGGTCGACGAGGCCGGACGCGGGCCGCTGGCCGGTCCCGTGGTGGCCGCTGCCGTCGTTCTATGCAAGCCGAGACCGACGGGGCTGGGCGATTCCAAGGTCTTGAGCGCCAATCGCCGGGGCGAGCTGGAGGCGGTGATCAAGCGCCGCTGCCAGTGGGGCATCGGCGTGGTCGACGTGGCGGCGATCGACAGCCTCAACATCTTCGGCGCGACGATGCTGGCGATGACCCTGGCGGTAGAGGACCTGTGCGCCAAGGTGGGCTGCGACCCGCTGGAGGTGCTGGTTGACGGCAACCTGACCCCGCAGGGCCGCCGTGCCGAATGGCGCTGGCCCGCCCGCGCCATCGTCAAGGGCGACGCGAAGGAGCCGTGCATTTCCGCGGCCTCCATCCTCGCCAAGGAACACCGCGACAGGATGATGCGCGCAGCTGCCGTCGATCACCCGCATTACGGCTGGGAACGGAATGCGGGCTACGGCACTTCGGAACATCTGGACGCCTTGCGCCGCCACGGGCCCACCCCGCTGCACCGCCGCAGCTTCGCGCCGGTCGCCCAGCTCGAAATGCCGCTCTGAGAGGAAACGACGTGTCAGGATTCGCCGCCGAGAACGTGCCCGACCAAACCGGCAAGGTCTTCGTTGTCACCGGCGCGAACACCGGGCTGGGGTTCGAGACCGCGAAAGTGCTGGCCGCAAAGGGCGGAGAGGTCGTCCTCGCCTGCCGTGACGAGGGCAAGGCCCGCGCGGCGATGGACCGGATCGCGCAGGACACGCCGGGCGCGAAGCTGGGATTCGTGGAACTGGACCAGGCCGATCTCGACAGCGTGCGCAAAGCGGCTGCCGAGCTGGAGCGCCGTGAGCGGATCGACGTGCTGGTCAACAACGCCGGCGTCATGATGCCGCCGCTGTCGCACACGGCGCAGGGATACGAACTGCAGTTCGGCGTCAATCACCTCGGCACCTTTGCGCTCACCTCTCTCCTGCTGCCCAAGCTGGAACTGACGGCGGGCTCTCGCGTCGTCGTCACCTCCAGCATCGCACACAAGAGCGGCGAGCCGCTGTGGTCCGACCCGAAGGCGGAAAAGAGCTACAGTCGCATGCAGCGATACTCGGATTCCAAGCTCGCCAATGCGCTGTTCATGGTCGAGCTGGACCGGCGGCTGCGCGCGAGCGGTTCGGGCGTGGCGGCAATCGGTTGCCATCCCGGCATCGCGGCGACCGACCTTGGCCGCAATTTCCTGCTCGCCCGCTTCATGATCCCGCTGGCCGGCAAGCTGTTCAACACCGCCGAGGAAGGCGCCTGGCCGACACTGCAGGCTGCCACCGACCCGGATGCGGAGAGCGGCGATTACTACGGCCCGCGCGGCATTCGCGAGATGGCGGGCGATTCCGGCCCCGCCTATCTCACGCGGCAAGCCCGTGATCCGGGGGCCGGCCAGTGGCTATGGAAGCGGTCGATCGATCTGACCGGGATCGATCCCGGTCTGCCCGCGGTCGACTGACCCTTCAGGCTGTCGCCTCGGCCTTCAGCCGCATGTCGGCGATATAGGCCTCGGCCCAGCGTTGCAGTTCGACCGGATCGGTCGGCAGCCCCTTGTTCTCGCCCACGTTGCCGGACAGGTCGAGCCGGTCGTTGACTCGCGGGAAGGGGTGCGACGGCACGGGCACGCCCAGAAAGGCGCAGAGCGGCTCCCAGCCTTCCTTCGGATGAAAGACCAGCAGCCTTTCGGGCGGGAGCGAGGCGATGACGTCCGCGTTCCGTTTCAAGAACCAGTCGGTCATGAAGCCGCGGTCGGTCAGGCCATCGCCCAGCTCGTCGAAGATCGCCTTGTCGAGCAATTCACCGAAAGGGGTGCCGGCGATCGCGGCGATCGCGTTGGGGTGAAAGATCGTTTCGCTGACGGAATCGAACCAGCCGTCCGGATCGCGCGCGGTCAGCACCACCTTGGCGTTCGGAAAATACTCGGCCAGTTCGCGCCAGTACGAGGCCGCAGGATAGTCGCAGGTCGAGCGATAGCCCGCGAAGATCGCGTCCCAGTCCGGCCGACCGTCCGCCGCCTCAAGCCACTGCGGGATCGCCGTGGGCGCGGCGCGGAAAAGTTCCATCATGTGGTAGCACGGGCCGAAGCCCAACTGCTCCAGCGCGAACTTCATCGACATCGTTGCGTTGCGCCCCAGACCGGCGCCGATCACGTCCAGACCCATATCCCATCCCCCAATGCCCATTCCGGGCGGCGATTGGCTTCGCCATGGCCGCGACGATGGATCGCCCCTCGGCATGCGACAAGCGTTTTTCCTGGCAAGGCGAGTCCTGATGGCCACACACGCAAGATGTTGAGTCCTGCTTTTGCCAGCGGACTCAAGATGATGTGGAGGACTGTTGCGACGTGGACTCACGTCCTGTCGGAAAGGACAGGGGCCGCGCCAATCGATGCTTGACCGCGAGTCCGCGAAGACTCACCATGGGTTTTCCACAGGGGGTCAACATGGCGACAGTGCTTCTCAATCAGCCCGAGAGGGTCCGCGCGCGAGCGCCGAAACCGAAGGTCGCGGTGCGTCCGGCGCTCTCGCCAGAGGAGCTGCGCGCGCAATTGCCGCTGGGGCGCATCCTCGAGGGCGACTGCATCGCCGCAATGCGGACGATCCCTGCCAAGTCGATCGACATGATCTTCGCCGATCCGCCCTACAACCTGCAATTGGGCGGCGATCTCTCCCGCCCCGACGGCAGCGCGGTCGATGCGGTGACCGACGACTGGGACAAGTTCGACAGCTTCGCCGCCTACGACGCCTTTACCAAGGGCTGGCTGGCCGAAGCGCGCCGCATCCTGAAGCCGAACGGCTCGATCTGGGTGATCGGCAGCTACCACAACATCTTCCGCGTCGGCACCGCGATGCAGGACGCGGGCTTCTGGGTGCTGAACGACATCATCTGGCGCAAGTCCAACCCCATGCCCAACTTCAAGGGCACCCGCTTCACCAACGCGCACGAAACGCTGATCTGGGCGAGCATGGGGGAGAAGGCGAAGTACACGTTCAACTACCGCGCGATGAAGACGCTGAACGACGAACTGCAGATGCGGTCGGACTGGGTCCTGCCGATCTGTTCGGGGCAGGAACGGCTGAAGAAGGGCGGCACCAAGGTGCACCCGACGCAGAAGCCGGAAAGCCTGCTCTACCGGGTCATGCTGGCGACGACCAATCCCGGTGACGTCGTGCTGGACCCGTTCTTCGGCACCGGCACGACCGGCGCGGTGGCCAAGCGGCTGGGCCGCGAATGGATCGGTTGCGAGCGCGAAAGCAATTATCGGGAAGCCGCGCTGGAACGCATCGAGATGGCGCTGCCGCTCGACGAATCCGCGCTGCGGACGATGCAGTCGAAGCGTAGCGCACCGCGCGTCGCCTTCGGCTCGCTGGTGGAGGCGGGGTATGTGCCGGCCGGCGCGAAGCTCTATGACAAGAAGCGCCGCTTTTGCGCCGAGGTGCGGGCCGATGGCTCGCTGGTTGCGGGCAAGGAACAGGGCTCGATCCACAGCGTGGGGGCCGCGCTGCAGGGCGCGCCCTCGTGCAACGGCTGGACCTTCTGGCACATGGAAGACGCCAACGGTCTCACCCCCATCGATGCGCAGCGCCAGCTCTACGTGCTCGCCACAGAGGATTGATCGCTTCGTCATTGGCGCGGCGCATTTGCGCAGGTAAGGCCGGCTGATGCCGAAGCTGTACATTCATCCGCTGACTTTCGCCCCTTCGCCGCAGACTGTGGAGGGGCCGGACGACATGCCGGGCGCGATCCGGCTGGCGGGCACGATGTGCTATGCCCGGGAATTCGCGCTGATCGTGCGGTCGAACGAAGGCCATGTGCAGAGCCGGCAGATCGTCGCCGCGCCCGATGTCGCCGCGGCGCTGGCGCGGCTGCCCGATCCGCTGATCGAGGATGGCGAGCGGCAGTGGTCGAACCTGCGCATGGCGCACACCCCGCTCGACCTGCATTTCGGCGACGGCACGCATCGCACCCTGCGGCTGGACCAGCCGCAGGTGATGGGCATCCTCAACGTCACGCCAGACAGCTTCTCGGACGGCGGCACGTTCGACGACGATGTCGAAACGGCCGTCAGCCGCGCGGTCGAGATGCTGGAGGCGGGGGCCGCGATCATCGACGTCGGCGGCGAATCCACGCGGCCGGGTGCTTCCACAATCTGGGAGATGGACGAGGTGCGCCGCGTCCTGCCGACCGTGGAGCGGCTGGCAGCAGGCGGCGCGGCGGTATCGATCGACACCCGCAAGGCCACCGTCATGGAAGCCGCGCTGGAGGCGGGCGCGCGGCTGATCAACGACGTGTCGGGATTGCAGTTCGATCCGCGCAGCGCCGATGTCGCGGCGGATTCGGGTTGTCCGGTGGTGGTCATGCACGCGCCGGGCAAGGGCGACGACCTGCACGCCGGGGCGAAATACCAGAACGTCGTGCTCGACGTGTTCGACGAGCTTCGCGCGCGCCGCGACTTCGCTCTGAACGCAGGCGTGCGGCGCGAGAACCTGATCCTCGATCCCGGTATCGGCTTCGGCAAGTCGCTGGCCGACAACCTTGCGCTCATCAACGCCCTGCCGCTGTTCCATGCGCTAGGCCAGCCGCTCTTGCTGGGGGTCAGCCGCAAGCGGTTCATCGGCGCGCTGTCGAACGAGGCTCCGGCCGATGCGCGGCTGGGCGGTTCGCTGGCGGTGGCGACGATGGCGCTCGACATGGGTGTCCACATGCTGCGCGTCCACGATGCGGCGGCAACGGTGCAGGCGATGCACGTCTGGCGCGGCCTGCGCGACGGGGCGCTGACGGACTTCTCGCAACTGTCCCGGTGAACGCGCTCGCCGCCGTTGCCGCGATTCGCGACTGGGCAACAGGGCGAATGCTCGATTTCCGGCACGACGAGGGCTGCGGCCATGGCGCGGTGTTCAGCCGCTGCGGGCGCTATCGCTACCTCTTGTGGCGCGATGCGGTGGACGCGCGGGCGATGCTGGCCATCGGGATGCTGAACCCATCGAAGGCCGATCACCTCGCCAACGATCCGACCATCGCACGCTGCCATTCACGGGCGCGGGGCGAGGGATCTTCGCTGCTGGTCTGGAACCTGTTTGGCTTGCGTGAGACGGACCCCGCGCGGCTGAAGGCTGGGCGCGGGCCGATCGGGCGGCACAACGACGAGGCCATCGAACTGGCGCTCGGGCTGGCAGGGCGAACCGTGGCGGCCTGGGGCGTGCACGGCGCGCATCGGGCAAGGGATCGTGCGGTGGCGCGACTGTGCGGTAGCGTCGACCTGCTTTGTTACGGCGTGACGAAAGACGGCTATCCGCGTCACCCGCTTTACTTGCGCGGCGACCTAAGCGCGGTTCCCTGGCCTAGACCCTGAGCGTCGCGCCGCCGTCGCTGAGGAGCACGGTGCCGGTCACATTGGCCGCCATGTCGGACAGCAGGAAGCCGATGGTCCCGGCGATCTCGTTTGTCTCGGGCAGGCGGCGGAGCATCGTGCCCTTGGCCAGTTCGGTCATCATCGCGGCCCGCGCATCGCCATCGCCGTGCAGCGCGCCGGTGATGTCGGCCTTGTCCCAGATCGGCGTATCGACCGGGCCGGGCGCGACGGCATTGACGCGGATACCCTGCCGCGCACCTTCGGCCGCAGCGACCCGCATCAGTTGTACGATTGCGGCCTTACTGGTCGCATAGGCGGCGGTGCCGGGGTAGGGCTTGATGCCGGACACCGAGCTCATCACGACGATGGATCCGCCGCCGGGTATGACGCGCATCGCCGTGCGCAGGCCGAGGAAGACCCCGTCGACATTCACTGCCATGCAGCGCCGCCATTCGGCCAGATCGGTATCGGCAAGCGCGGTCCCGCCCGGCGCGATCCCGGCGTTGAGAACGGCGAGGTCGATCTCGCCCATCTGCGCCGCCGCGTCCGCCCAGAACGCCTCCGCCGAAACGTCGCCGGCAATCCGCTGCACCGCGCAGGCGAAATCCAGCAGTGCCAGCGCGTCACCGTCCAGATCCGTCAGCACGAGCCGCGCGATGCCACGCGCTTCAAGCCAGCGGGCGGTCGCAAACCCGATACCCGATGCCGCGCCGGTGATGAGCGCGGTCTTGCCCGCAAAGTCGAAATCGTCAGCCATGTCCGGCGGCTAGGCCGGAGGCACCGGGCTGGCAAGTAACGGAATGGTCAGGCCGCGTCGTCGATGCGCCAAGCGGCCGTCAGGCCGCGTTGTCGATCCCCAAATCGCCGACCTTGCGATAGAGCGTCGAACGCCCGATCCCGAGCCGGCGCGCGACTTCGCTCATCCGTCCGCGATAGTGGCCGATGGCAAGGCGGATGACGTCGGCCTCGATCTCCTCCAGAGTCCGCAGATGACCGTCGGGACCGAACAACTGGACCCCGCCGCCCTGGTTGGCGGCGATCAGCGGAATGGTTTCCCCGACAAGGTCGAACAGTTGCGGGAAGTCTTGCACCGTCAGTGCATCGCGGTCGCAGAAGACCGCCGCGCGGAACAGCACGGCCTGGAGCTGGCGCAAGTTGCCGGGCCACTGATATCCCTCGAGCAGGGCCAGCGCTTCGTCCGTCACCCCCAGCCGCCGAAGGCCCGGCTGCTCGCCGATCAGGGCGAGGAAGTGGCGGGTCAGCGGCGCGATGTCGCGCTGTCGGTCGCGCAAGGGCGGCAGGTGGATGGCGGTGCCGGTGAAAAGTTCCGACAACTCGGGATCGAGCACCTCGTGCTGCACCAGCAGGGCCAGTTCCTCGCTCGCCGTGGCGATCACGCGCACGTCCAGACGGAACGAGTGCGATGCGCCCATCGGCCGCGCTTCGCCCGTGCGCATTGTGCGCGCAAGACGGCGCTGCAGTTCGAGCGGCAGGCGTTCGATGTCGTCGATCAGCAGCGTGCCGCCGTCCGCATCCTGAAGCGCGCCGACCCGGCGCTCGAACGCACCGGGAAAGGCGCCGCGTTCGTGGCCGTAGAGCGCGGATTCGAGGTTACCGGGGGACATGCCCGCGGTGTGCAGCACCATGAACGGCGCCTTCGCGCGCGGGCTGGCCGACCGTATCGCGCGGGCGAGCAGTTCCTTGCCGGTGCCCGGCTCGCCGCTGACCAGCACCGGTGCATGACCGCGCGCCGACTTGGCCGCGCGGGCCAGTGCGTCGCGGAAATTCGTCGCCGACCCGATCATCATGTCGAAATCGAGAGGTGCCTCGATCTTCTCGGATAGCGGAGCCAGTTCGTCGCGGCGCACGTCGGCGTGGACCGAGCTTTCCAGCGCGTAGATCACCCGTTCCGATGCCACCGGCTTCATCAGGTAGTCGGTCGCCCCCGCACGCATCGCCTCCACCGCCATCAGCGGCGAAGCGGACTGGGCGAGGAACAGGATCGGCAGGCTGGGCGCGGTGGCGCGGATCTGGCCGATCAGCTGGCAGCTGTCTTCGCGCGCAACCATCGAATCCAGCAGGATCGCCTGCGGCGTTTCGGTTTCATCGCTGGCGAGGTAGGCGAGCGCCGAGGCGCTGTCCGTCTCGGCATGGCTGCGCCAGCCAGCACGCGCGGCGATCGATCCCACCAGACGCACTTGCGCCGGATCGCGATCCACCAGCAGTACCAGGCGTGGTTCGTCCTCGCCCATCGAACGCTCCCTTTGCCCGCGCGCCCATCGCGTGCGGCTAACTTTCCCGGAAATGCATAAACGGCTATCGTAAATAATGCCTTTAAACAGGCGCGGGGCCTGCGCGGATCGGGGCACGGCGATGCATTTCGGTGATGCCGAATCGAGGCCGCGGCCCGGTTCGAAACCGGCGGGATTGCGCCATATCCCTGAACTTATTGCCAGTTTGGCGGGGCTTGTGCCTTGGCCGAGATGGGGATATTGCCGTGCGTCCGGCGGACCTTTCCGCCAAACGACATAACGGACCTGCCGCCTGTTCCCGCGGGCGGTGCCAGCAAGGGGATAATCGGACGACCATGGCTACCCACGACAACATGAAGGCCGCCCGCTCGACCTATGACGGTTTCATTTCGATGGCCAAATGGGGCACGATCGTCTGCACGATCATCGCCGCGGTCGTCGTGATGATCATCGCCTGACGGTCCCGGGAACGGACCTGTGGAGGGGAACCAGGGGCCGATCATTGCGATCGTGGCCGAGCGCGGCGAGGGGGAAACCCGGGTCGCCGCAACGCCGGAAACCGTCAGGAAGCTGACCAAGCTGGGCGCGCGCCTTCGGGTCGAGAGCGGGGCTGGTGCCCACGCGTCGATCTCTGACGCCGAATTCGCCGACGCCGGTGCCGAAGTCGGCCCGCTGGGCACCACGGTGCTCGCGGCGGACTGGGTTCTGGGCGTTCGCGCGCCGGCCGTCGCCAGCCTTGCCGGCGCGAAGCCGGGCGCGAAGGTGGCTGCCATCTTCGACCCGTTCCGCGAGAAGGAGACGGTCGAGGCCTATGCCGCCGCCGGGTACGAGGCGCTGAGCATGGACTTCATGCCGCGCATCACCCGCGCGCAGTCGATGGACGTGCTGTCGTCGCAGTCGAACCTTGCCGGCTACAAGGCCGTGCTGGTGGCCGCGAACCTGTATGGTCGCGCCTTCCCGATGATGATGACCGCCGCGGGCACGATCACTGCGGCCAAGGCCTTCATCATGGGTGTCGGCGTCGCCGGGCTTCAGGCCATCGCCACCGCTCGCCGCCTTGGCGCGCAGGTTTCGGCGACCGACGTCCGCTCGGCCACCAGGGAGCAGATCCAGTCGCTCGGCGCCAAGCCGATCTTCGTGGAAAGCGTCGCGGGGATCGAGGGCGAAGGCAGCGGCGGCTATGCCACCGAAATGAGCGAGGAGTACCAGAAGGCCCAGGCCGAACTGGTGTCGAGCCACATCGCCAAGCAGGACATCGTCATCACCACCGCGCTGATCCCGGGGCGCCCGGCGCCGCGGCTGATCACCGATGCACAGATCGCTACCATGCGCGCCGGTTCGGTCATCTTCGACCTTGCCGTCGCACAGGGCGGCAACGTCGAGGGTTCGGTGCCCGACCAGGTGGTCGAGAAGCACGGGGTCAAGATCGTCGGCTACTCGAACACGCCCGCGCACCTGCCCGCAGACGCTTCGGCGCTGCTGGCGCGCAACTTCTTCAACTTCCTGTCGGCCTTCTGGGACGGCGAGAAGAACGAAGTCGTGCTGGACGAGGAAATCGGCAACGCCATCCGCCTGACGCAGGGCGGCAAGGTGGTGCACGAACGGCTGCTGGGCTGAGGGGGCCGCAACCATGGACTTTATTGCAATCCTGTCGATCTTCGTGATGGCCTGTTTCGTCGGCTATTACGTCGTCTGGTCGGTCACGCCCGCGCTGCACACGCCGCTGATGGCGGTGACCAACGCGATCTCTTCGGTCATCATCGTCGGCGCGCTGATCGCCGCCGCCAATGCCGGAAGCCCCGCCGCCAAGTGGCTGGGCCTGATCGGTATCGTGCTGGCTTCGGTCAACATCTTCGGCGGCTTCGCGGTCACCGAACGCATGCTGGCGATGTACAAGAAGAAGGAGCGTCCCGCTCCCAAGGGGGAGGGCAAGTAAATGAGCCTGCTTTCCGCAAGTGCCGCCGCCGCGGACACCGCGCACGCGGTCAACCCGTGGGCCCCCTTCGCCTACCTCGTCGCCGGGGTCTGCTTCATCCTCGCGCTGCGCGGGCTGTCGCATCCCACCACTTCGCGCCAGGGCAACCGTTACGGCATGATCGGCATGACCATCGCGGTGGTCACCACGCTGATCACGCATGACGTCGCCAGCCTGCCCGAGATCCTCGTCGCCATCGCCATCGGCGGCGGCATCGGCTTCATCACCGCGCGCAAGATCGCGATGACCGACATGCCGCAGCTGGTCGCCGCGTTCCACAGCCTCGTCGGCATGGCCGCGGTGCTGGTGGGCTGGGCCGCCTATCTCAATCCCGGCGCGTTCGGCATCCTGAACGAGACGGGCGCGATCAGCCCGGTCAGCCGGGTCGAGATGGGGCTGGGCATCGCAATCGGTGCGATCACCTTCTCGGGCTCTGTCATCGCCTTCCTGAAGCTGGCCGGCAAGATGAGCGGCGCGCCGATCATGCTGCCGGGCCGTCACGTCATCAATCTCGGCACGCTCGCCGCGATCGTGATCCTGACGGGCCTGTTCACGCAGGACCAGTCGCTGTGGATCATCGCGACGATCACCGCGCTCTCGTTCATCATCGGCTTCCTGCTGATCATTCCGATCGGCGGCGCGGACATGCCGGTGGTCGTCTCGATGCTCAACTCGTATTCGGGCTGGGCCGCGGCGGCGATGGGCTTCACCCTGCACAACACCGCGATGATCATCACCGGTGCGCTGGTCGGCGCATCGGGTGCGATCCTCTCGTACATCATGTGCAAGGCGATGAACCGCTCCTTCATCTCGGTCATCGCCGGCGGCTTCGGCGGCGATGCGGGCGGTGGCGGCGGCGCGGGCGCGGCCAAGACCGACCGTCCGTGGAAGCGCGGCAGCGCCGAAGACGCGGCCTACATGATGAGCCAGGCCGAACAGGTCATCATCATCCCCGGCTACGGCATGGCGGTCGCGCAGGCCCAGCACGTGCTGCGCGAGATGACCGACCTGCTGAAGGAAAAGGGCGTCACGGTGAAGTTCGCGATCCACCCGGTCGCCGGCCGCATGCCGGGCCACATGAACGTGCTGCTGGCCGAGGCGAGCGTGCCCTAT
>CAYRLC010000015.1:4617-12868 GCA_964424995.1 uncultured Croceicoccus sp. | reverse complement strand
TCGAGCTGGAGGACATCAACGGCGAGTTCGCGCAAACCGACGTGGCCTTCATCATCGGCGCCAACGACGTCGTGAACCCGGCGGCGAAGACCGACAAGTCCAGCCCGATCTTCGGCATGCCGGTGTTCGACGTGGACAAGGCCAAGCAGGTCTTCTTCATCAAGCGTTCGATGGGCGGCGTGGGCTACGCGGGCGTCGACAATGACGTCTTCTACATGGATCAGACGATGATGCTGCTGGCCGACGCGAAGAAAATGGTCGAGGAAATCAACAAGGCGCTCGCCGACTGACGCGCCGGGGTTTCTTCGCATTCATGGATCGTTCGGTTCGCCCGGGCGATGAAAGGAGCGGCGCGTCGCTGGACGCGCCGCTCTTTTTCTACCTAAGGTGACCGCGGAACCGCTGGCAAAAGGGAATCGGACGACTTGCGCAAACTGGGCCTGATCGGGGGGATGAGCTGGGTCTCGACCCGCGGCTATTACGAAGACATCAACCGCATCGTGCAAAAGGCGAAGGGGCCGACCGCCTCTGCGCCGCTGCTGATCGAAAGCCTCGATTTCGCGCCGCTCTACCGCCTGTCCACGCGCGAGGAATGGGACCGCGCCGCGTCCATCCTCTCCGATAGCGCGAAACGGCTGGAGGCCGCCGGGGCGGAGGCGCTGGTAATCGCCGCCAATTCGATGCACAGCGTCTATGACCGCGTGGCCGAGGCGGTCTCGATCCCGATCCTCCACATCGCCGACTGCGTGGCCGATGCCATGATCGCGGAAAAGGCGAACAAGGCCGCGATCCTCGGCACGCGCGGCGTGATGATGGACGAATTCTACCGCCGCCGGCTGATCGCGCGCGACATCGAGCTGCTGCCCCCCGAGCCAGAGATCGTCGAGGCGATCGATCGGATCGTCTACGACGAGGTCATGCTGGGGAAGGCCAAGCGGTCGAGCGAGCGCGAGCTGCGCACGATCATCACCAATCTCGAGAAGGACGGAGCCGAGGCGATCGTCCTCGCCTGCACCGAGCTGAACCTCATCGTCCATACCGAGGCGAACGTCCTGCCGATCTTCGACGGAGCCGAAATCCATGCCGAGGCGGCCGCGCGCTGGATCCTCGGCGGCGACTGATCGATCCGTCCCGGGGCGGAGCAGGGGCGTCGCCGGCTGCGAACAGGCCTTCAAAGGCGAGGCGTAATCTGGCAGGGCCGCGGTCCATGGACATGATCGACGCTGCCCCCGCGGGCACCGCCCCATCCTTGCGCGCGCGATACGCCGCCGATCCGGCACAGAGCCGGGGTCGCGAATTCGGCGAGCCCGACGGCGGTGTGCGCGGTCCGCGCAGCGCGTTCCAGCGCGACCGGGACCGGGTCATCCATTCCATCGCCTTCCGCCGGATGAAGCACAAGGCGCAGGTCTTCGTCGCCCCCTATGGCGATCACTATCGCACGCGCCTGACCCACAGCCTCGAAGTGGCTCAGGTCGGCAGGGTCATCGCCCGCTCGCTCGGGCTGGACGAGGATCTGACCGAGGCGCTGTGCCTCGCCCACGACATCGGCCACGCGCCCTTCGGCCATGCCGGAGAGGACGCGCTCGATGCCGCGCTGGCCGGGCAGGGCGGGTTCGATCACAACGCCCATACGCTGCGCGTGCTGATGCGGCTGGAAAGCCCCTATTGCACGCACGACGGCCTCAACCTGTCGTGGGAAATGCTGGAGGGGCTGGCCAAGCACAACGGGCCGGTCGCAGCCGCTACGCTGCCGTGGGCGCTGGAGGAACTGGACCGCGCCTTCCCCTTCGACCTTTGCCGATGGTCGAGCCTCGAGGCGCAAGTGGCGGCGGTGGCCGACGACATCGCCTACGACAATCACGACATCGAGGATGGCTTGCGCGCCGGGTTCATCAGCCTCGACCAGCTGCTCGCCATCGACTTCATCGCCGACCAGTGGCGCGCTATCGAGCGGCGCTTTCCCGGTGCGCCGCGCGACAGGCTGCAACGCGAACTGGTGCGCGGCCAGATTGGCTGGATGGTCAACGACGTCATCGCCGAGACGAAGGGCCGCATCGCCGACGAGGGGATCGAGACCGCCCTCGATGTGCGTCGCGCCGGTCACGCGCTGGCCGGATTTTCGCGCGGGGTGCAGGAGGCGGAGCGGCGGCTGAAGCGCTTCATGTACGATAACGTCTACTATCACCCGGCGCAGAAGCGGACGGCAGAACTGGCGGTCGACCTGCTGCGACGGCTCCATGCCGCCTATGCCGCCGACCCGGCGCTGCTGCCCGACGACTGGCGCGCGGCGCTGCCCGCCGCGGGACCGGGGCGAGCGCGGCATATCGCGGATTTTGTGGCCGGGATGACCGACCGCTACGCCATTCAGCAATATACCCGCGTGTTCGGCCCCCCGCCCGAGGAACTGAGCAATGTCTGAGCGCAGCACCCGCATGGTCCTGATCGGCGCGACGGGGCTGGTCGGCTTGACCCTGATCGCGGAGGCGCGCGAGTTTCCGCACGTCCGCCTGACCGCGCTGGCCCGGCGGGAGGCGCCGCTGCCAGATGGCGCGCGGATGGAGATGATCATCGCCGACCCTTCCAACTGGCCGGGCGCGATTGCCGACATGAAGCCGGATGTGCTGGCCTGCGCATTGGGTACGACGATCGCGACCGTCGGCGGCGACCAGCAGGCGTTCCGGGCCATCGACTACGGCCTGGTCCTGCAATGCGCCAAGGCGGCGGCGCATGGCGGGGTGCGGCAGATGGTGCTGGTCAGCTCGGTCGGCGCAGATTCCAGTGCCAAGAACTTCTACCTGCGCACCAAGGGCGAGATCGAGGAGGCGGTGAAGAAGCAGAACTTCCAGCGCGTCGATATTCTGCGCCCCGGCCTTTTGCGCGGTGCACGGGGAGGGAGCCCACGCAAGGCGGAGCGGCTGGCGATGATCGCCGCGCCGGTCACCGATCTCATGCTCCACGGCCAGTATCGCCGGTTCCGTTCGGTGCAGGCAAGCGATGTCGCCCGCGCCATGCTCGCGCTGTCCGGCGCAAAGGCGGAGGGGCGTTTCGTGCACGACAACGACGGGATCTGGCGCGCGCCTGCGCTGGCCCGTGCCAAACGCGGGGCTATCCCCGTGGGACCCGCCGCCACCGATTGACTTAGCGCACGCGCGCCGACAGGGTTTTTTCATATCGCTGACCGCGCGGGAGAGCGCCGGTGATTCGCCTTTGCGGGCGAATGACCAGCCGCCGAAGGAGCAACCGCCCCGGAATCTCTCAGGCACAAGGGACCGTGCCGGTCGATAGCGATACTCTGGAAAGCGCTTCCCTGTGCGGAGGCCACCGAAGGGGTAACTTCGCGCCCCGCCCGTCATGGGCAAGGGCGCGGGGGAAAGCTCTCAGGTTTCCGTGACAGAGGGGGCCGGCGATGTTGCGCACGATTGCGCCGTCGCAGGGCCGAAACTTTTGAACGGAGCTATGAGTTGAGCGATACCGAACTGCCCGAGATCGAGGACGAGTCACCGGCGACCCTGCCGCTCGACGCATGGCATCGTGCGCGCGGGGCCCGCATGGTGTCGTTTGCCGGCTACGAGATGCCGATTCAGTATGAGGGCATCATCGCCGAACACAACTGGACGCGCGAGAACGCGGGCCTGTTCGACGTGTCGCACATGGGCCAGCTCGAAGTGTCGGGCGACGGCGCGGCAGAGGCGCTGGAGACGCTGATGCCGGGCGACTTCTCGGCACTGAAGCCGGGACGCATCCGCTATTCGCTGTTGCTTGACGAACATGGCGGCATCCTCGACGACCTGATGGTGACGAACGTCACGCCCACAGGTGGCGAGGTGGCGCAGTACTATCTGGTCGTCAACGGCGCGACGAAGTGGGACGACATCGGCCATTTGCGCGAATTTTTGCCGGACGAGATCACGCTCAACCACCTCGACGAACGAGCGCTGCTGGCGCTGCAGGGTCCGAAGGCGGCTGCGGCGCTCGACAAGGTGCTGCCGGGCGTCGCCGATACGCTTGCCTTCATGCAGGGCACTTCGGCAGAGTGGCAGGGCGCGCTGCTCGGCATCAGCCGTTCGGGCTATACCGGAGAGGACGGGTTCGAGATTTCCGTGCCTGCGGACAAGGTCGTGGCATTCGCCGATGCGCTCTGCGCGTTGGATGAGGTGAGGCCCATCGGCCTCGGCGCGCGCGATTCGCTGCGGCTGGAGGCGGGGCTGCCGCTCTACGGCCACGACATTACGACCGACACCAATCCGGTCAGCGCTGATCTGGGCTTCGCGATCAGCAAGCGTCGGCGCGAGGAGGGCGGCTTTCCCGCCGCCAGTCGCATTCTCGGTCTGCTCTCGAACGGCACCGACACCAAGCGCGTGGGTCTGACCATCGAAGGTCGCATGGCCGCGCGCGAGGGCGCCGCGATTTTCGACGGCAACGAGCAAGTGGGCCAGGTCACCAGCGGCGGCTTTGCGCCCACCATCGGCGGCCCGATCGCCATGGGTTATGTCGAGAGCGAATACGCCGCCCCCGGCACGAAGCTGTCCATCGAAGTGCGCGGCAAGATGCTCGACGCGACGGTCGTGCCGATGCCCTTCGTTCCCCACCGTTATCATCGCAAACAGAAGGCCTGAGCCCCATGACGACCTATTTCACCAAGGACCATGAATGGATCGAGGTCGACGGCCCGATCGGCACCGTCGGCATCACCGATTATGCGCAGGAACAGCTGGGCGACATTACCTTCGTCGAACTGCCGGGCGAAGGCAGCACCGTCGGCAAGGGCGATTCGGTTTCGGTCGTCGATTCGGTGAAGGCCGCATCGGACGTCTACAGCCCGGTCTCGGGCGAAATCCGCGAGATCAACACGGCCCTCAACGACGAGCCGGAACTGGTGAACACCAAGCCCGAGAGCGACGGCTGGCTGTTCAAGGTGCTGCTGTCGGATGCCTCGGAGCTCGACGGCCTGATGGATGAGGCCGGCTACAAGGCCTACGTCGACAGCCTCTGATGACAACTGTCGGCACCCCGCAGGCATGGGATGCCAAGGCGTACGGGACGACCGGTTCGTTCGTCCCGGCGCTGGGGCAGGCCGTGCTCGACCTGCTTGCACCGCAATCGGGGGAGCGGGTGCTCGACCTCGGTTGCGGTGACGGGGTGTTGACCCGCCGCCTTGCCGATGCGGGCGCGGACGTGCTGGGTTACGATGCCGACGCGGGCCTGCTGGAACGGGCGCGTGAACGCGGCTTGTCGGTCCGTCAGGGCGACGGGCAGGCGCTGGACTACGATGGCGAGTTCGACGCGGTCTTCTCCAACGCGGCGCTGCACTGGATGCCCGATCATCCGGCGGTCTACGCGGGCGTGTTTCGCGCGCTGAAGCCGGGCGGGCGCTTTGCCTGCGAGTGCGGCGGCATGGGCAATATCGCCGCCATTCGCACCGCGATCCGGGCTGTGGCGGACCGGCACGGCATCGACCCGGTCGACCGACAGAACTACCCGAGCGTCGCGCAAGCTACGCGCGAGCTGGAGGCGGCGGGCTTTCGCGTCGATGCCATCGCGCTGATCCCGCGCCCGACGCCGCTGGCGGACGGCATGGCGGCATGGCTCCACACCTTCCGCCACGGTTTCTTCGGCGGCGACGACGGAGAGGCGATGATCGCCGAAACCGTCCGCCTGCTGGCCCCGCAACTGCAGGACAGGGACGGCCACTGGACCGCCGACTACGTCCGCCTTCGTTTTCTCGCCTATAAGGACTAGGCCCTTGCGTTATCTCCCTCTCACTCCCGACGATCGCGCCGAAATGCTGGGCGTCATCGGTGCGTCCGCCATCGACGACCTGTTCCGCGACGTGCCCGCCGATGCGCTGAATGCGCCCATCGAAGGCTTGCCGAACCACGCCAGCGAGATGGCCGTGTCGCGTCACATGAAGCCGCTCGCGGCGAAGAACCTGTCAGCGGCGGATGCGCCCTTCTTCCTGGGTGCGGGGGCCTATCGCCACCACATTCCGGCGAGCGTCGATCACCTGATCCAGCGCGGCGAGTTCCTGACCGCCTACACGCCCTATCAGCCCGAAATCGCGCAGGGCACGCTGCAGGTGCTGTTCGAGTTCCAGACCCAGGTCGCGCGCCTGTTCGGCACCGATATCGCCAATGCCTCGATGTACGACGGGTCTACGGCGTGCTGGGAAGCGATCGCGATGGCCGGGCGTATCACCCGGCGCGACGGCGTGGTCATCGGTCCGATCCACCCGCACTACCTGTCGACCGCGCAGACGATGGCGAAGTTCACCAAGGATGAGATCCGCTCGCTCCTGCCCGGACTGGTCGCCGATGCGGGCGACGACCAGTTGATCGCGATGATCGACGATGCAACCTCGTGCGTGGTGGTGCAGTATCCCGACATCCTGGGCCGCATCCCCGATCTGGCGAAGATCGCCGAGGCCGCGCATGCCAAGGGCGCGCTGCTGGTGACGGTGGTGACCGAACCGGTCGCGCTGGGCCTGCTCGAAAGCCCCGGCTCGCTGGGCGCGGACATCGTGGTGGGTGAGGGGCAGTCGCTGGGCGTCGGCCTGAACTTCGGCGGGCCTTACCTGGGCCTCTTCGGTGCGCGCGAGAAATACACGCGCCAGATGCCGGGGCGGCTCTGCGGCGAAACGGTCGATGCCGACGGCAAGCGCGGCTTCGTGCTGACGCTTTCGACGCGCGAGCAGCACATCCGCCGCGAAAAGGCGACCAGCAACATCTGCACCAACTCCGGCCTCTGCGCGCTGGCGTTCTCGATCCACATGACGCTGCTGGGCGGCGAGGGGCTGGACCGGCTGGCCCGCATCAACCATTCGCGCGCGGTGTTCGCAGCGGACAAGCTGGCAGCGATCCCCGGTGTCGAACTGATCAACCGGAACGGCTTCTTCAACGAGTTCACCCTGCGCCTTGTCGGCCAGGACGCGCGGGAGGTTGCCCACCGGCTCGCCCAGCGCGGCATCCTGTCGGGCGTGGCACTGGGGCGGCTCTATCCCGATGCGCTCGATCTGGGTGAGGGACTGGTGGTCTGCGTGACCGAGACCTGCACCGATGGAGGCATCGACGCCTTCGTTGCCGCACTGGCGGAGGAAGTAGCATGAACGCCCCGAACAAGAGCGGGTGGAAGCCCGAGATGGGCGAAAGTGGCACTCTGCGCCCGCGGACCAGCAGCGGCGATGCAGGGCTCGCGCTGGAGGAGCCGCTGATCTTCGAGCTCGGCGGCACCGGCAAATGCGGCGTCGATTTCGACGACGAGCCGGGCGAGGTCAGCCCCGCGCTGGCGAAATTCGCGAGGCTGGCGCCGGTCGATCTGCCCGGCCTGACCGAGCCGGAAACGGTGCGCCACTACACGCGCCTATCGCGGCAGAACTATGCCATCGACCTCGGTCCGTTCCCGCTGGGCTCGTGCACGATGAAGCACAACCCGCGCCTGAACGAGGCCATGGCCCGCCTGCCCGGTTTCGCCGATGTGCACCCGCTGCAGCCGATGGACACCGTGCAGGGCGCGTTCGAGGTGATCGAGCAGCTGGCCGACTGGCTGTGCAAGCTGACCGGCATGGAAGCGGTGGCGATGAGCCCGAAGGCCGGGGCGCATGGCGAACTGTGCGGCATCCTCGCCATCCGTGCCGCTCTGGAAGCACGGGGCGATGCGCGCGAGGTGATCCTGGTGCCCGAATCCGCGCACGGCACCAACCCGGCAACGGCAGCCTTCGCAGGCTACCGGGTCGAGAACATCCCGGCGACCGAGGATGGCCGTGTCGACCTTGCGGCGCTGACCGCGCGGCTGGGGCCGGACGTGGCGGGCGTGATGATCACCAACCCCAACACCTGCGGCCTGTTCGAGCGGGAGATGAAGGCGATCTCCGACGCGGTCCACGCCGCGGGCGGGCTGGTCTATTGCGACGGCGCAAACTTCAACGCCATCGTCGGCAAGGTGCGCCCGGGCGACCTTGGCGTCGATGCGATGCACATCAACCTGCACAAGACGTTCTCCACCCCGCACGGCGGCGGAGGACCGGGTTCGGGGCCGGTGGTCCTGTCGTCGCGCCTTGCTCCCTTCGCGCCGATCCCCTTCGTCCGCCGCGACGAAAAGGGCCGGCTGCGGCTGGTGGAAGAGCGCGGGGTCAAGGAACAGGCGCCGCAGACCTTCGGCCGGATGACTGCGTTTCATGGCCAGATGGGCATGTTCACCCGCGCGCTGACCTACATTCTCAGCCACGGCGTCGACGGTCTGCGGCAGGTGGCGGAGG
>CAYRLC010000015.1:0-4607 GCA_964424995.1 uncultured Croceicoccus sp. | reverse complement strand
GGTGCTCAATGCCAACTACGTGCTGCGCAGCCTCGACGACGTGCTCGACGCGCCGTTCGGCAAGGCGGGGCCGTGCATGCACGAGGCGCTGTTCAGCGACGACAACCTGCCCGACGGGTTTTCGACGCTCGACATCGCCAAGGGTCTGATCGACGAGGGGTTCCACCCGATGACGGTCTATTTCCCGCTCGTCGTCCATGGCGCGATGCTGGTCGAGCCGACCGAGACCGAGAGCCGGCAGGGCCTCGACCGCCTCATCGGTTCGCTGCGCAGCTTGGCCGAACGGGCGCAGGCGGGGGACGAGAGCCTGAAGAGCGCACCGCACTTTGCGCCACGCCGCCGCCTCGATGAAACACGCGCGGCGCGAAAGCCGGTGCTCGTTTATAAAGGGGCGAATGGGACAGGAGGCGGCGTGCCGCCGGGCACCCCCAGCCTCAGCGAGATCGGCGGTAGCTAGCGGCCGTAAATTGCTTCCGGCCCGGGGCGGTGGCATAAGCCGCGCCGGGCAGGGGGTATTCATGATCGGTCGCATCACCAATCTATTCGCGGTCTGGACCGTGCTGGGCGTCGTCTGGGCCTGGTTCGTGCCGGGCCAGTTCGCATGGGTGACCGACGGCACCATCGCACCGCTGGGCCAGCCGCTGGTGTCGGTGATGCTGGGCGTGATCATGCTTGGCATGGGGCTGACCCTGACGGTCGACGATTTCCGCCGCGTGGCCGCGATGCCGCGCGCGGTTCTTGCGGGCGTGGTGCTGCAGTTCGTCGTCATGCCGCTCGCGGGGGCTGGTTCGGCTTTGCTGTTCTCGTTGCCGACGGGCCTTGCGGTGGGTCTGATCCTTGTCGGTTGCTGCCCTGGCGGCACGGCGAGCAATGTCATCACCTATATCGCGCGGGCGAACGTGGCGCTGTCGGTCGCGATGACTATGGTCTCGACCATAGCGGCCATCGTGCTGACCCCGCTGCTGACGAGCTGGCTCGGCGGGGTCTATATCCAGATCGACCGCTGGGGCCTTTTCACCGGAATGCTTTCGGTCGTGCTGGTGCCGGTCGTGCTGGGCGTTGCGCTCACGCATTTTCTGCCCCGACTGACGCAGCGCATCCTGCCGGTCGCGCCGCTGATCTCGATCCTTTTCGTCGTCATCATCGTGGCCGGTATCGTCGCCAAGTCGAAGGCGATGATCGAGCTTCATGCCGGCGTGCTGCTGGCGGCGGTTCTCCTCCTGCACGGCGCTGGGTTCGCGCTGGGGTGGGGGCTGAGCCGACTGATGGGAATCGGCCGCAACACCGCGCGGACCATCTCGATCGAGGTGGGCATGCAGAATTCGGGCCTCGGCGCGAGCCTTGCCTCCGCCCCCTCTTTCGCCGCGCAGTTCGCCAGTCCGATGCAGGCCGCGCTCGCCCCCGTGCCAGCGGCGATTTCGGCGGTCTATCACGTCGTCATCGGATCGATTCTGGCGGCGATCTGGCAGCACAGTCCCGAACCGGAAGCCGAGTCGCAGCCGGCGGCCGTGGCGAGCGCCTGACATGTTTGGCCACGATCCCGACAGCGCGAACGTCCGTTTTCCGCCGCCGCTGATCTTCGTCGGGTTCCTGCTGATCGGTCTGGTCCTCGATAAAGCGCTCGGCCTTTACGCTGCCATAGCGGACGCGCTTCGCTGGGGGCTGGGCGGGGCGGCCTTGCTGGCGGGGCTGACGATGATCGGCGCGGCGCTGATGCTGTTCCGTAAGGCCGGCAACAATCCCGAGCCGTGGCGGCGGGACACGGCGCTGGTCGGCGGCGGGATCTACCGTTTGAGCCGCAATCCCATGTATCTCGGCATGGCCCTGGCCACGTACGGCATCGCGGTCATGGCGGATTCGCTGGGCGGACTGATCACCCTGCCGTTCGCCATCCTCGCTGTCCACACACAGGTCATCGCCCGCGAAGAGGCGTACCTGACCGCACGTTTCGGGGACCCCTATCGCGAATATTGCCACCGTGTCAGACGCTGGCTCTGATCCCCAGCCGTTCGAGCTTGGCACGGGCGAGGGGCGTCAGCATGCGCCCGCAACGCTGCGCAACCGCGATGCGATTGCCGGTGTTCTGGCCGATTGGCTGCCCGCAAATGGCGAGGTTCTGGAGATCGCCAGCGGCACAGGCGAGCACGCCGTGCACTTTGCGCGAGCCTTCCCGCGGATCGCATGGCAACCCAGCGATTATGACCCGGCCGCGCTCGCCTCGATCTCTGCATGGCCAGCCGACGCGGGCCTGCCCAACTTGCGCTCGCCTATCCGGCTGGACCTGCTGGATGCCGAAACGGCGGCCGGTATGTTCGATGCGATTTTTTGTGCGAACCTGACCCACATCGCCCCTTGGGCCGCGACGGAGGGGCTCTTCGCGCTGGCCGGGCGGTGTCTGGCGCCGGGCGGAAAGCTGATCGTCTATGGCCCGTTCATCGAAGAGGGCGTGGCGACGGCGCCGTCGAATCTCGCATTCGACCGGAGCCTCAGACAGCGCAACGAGGCATGGGGTTTGCGCGACTTGGGCCGGATCAATGCCTTGGCCGAAGTGAGCGGGCTTCAGAGGGCAGCACGCATCCCCATGCCCGCAAACAACCTCACGGTCATCTGGCGAGCGACATGAAGAAAGGCCCGCCGGATCGCTCCGACGCGCCCATTCGTACACATGGCTGCGCCGATTAGTTGATCGCTTCGTCACCCGCCTGACCGACCGACTCCACGTCGCGGCCAAGGCCCTTGACCGTGTTGCAGGCCGAGGCGGTCAGGGTGACGCCAACCAGCGCGGTGGCGAGGAGAATGCGACGGATCATCGATGGTCCTTTCAAAAAGATTCGGAAAGACAAACGCCGTGCCATTCCCACGGTTCCCGTCAGGCGACGACCTCGGCGGGTTTTTCGCGGGCCAGAACCCGCTCGCGCCAGACGATCACCGTGCCGGCCAGGATGACCAGCGGCGCGCCGAACCAGAGCGAGCGGGGCGGCCAGGCATCGAAGACGAACCAGCCGTAGAAGGTCGACCAGAAAAGCATCGAATAATCCATGATGATGACGCTGACGACGCTGCCCAACCGTAGCGAGGTCGTCAGGAGCACTTGTGCGGCGATCCCGAACCCGCCGATGGCCAGCATCAGGGCCCAGTCCGTCGGCGACAGGTCCCACGACGTGAAAAGCGACGCGACCATCAGGAACGGGCTGGAGAATATGGCGAACCAGGTGACGATCGCCAGCGAGTTCTCCGTCCGGCTGAGATCGCGGATCTGGATCGAGATCAGCGCGACCATCAGCGCGCCGCCCACGCCCGCCGCAGCGCCCAGCAGGGGCACGCTCGCTTCGAACGGATCGGTCACGATGACGATGCCGGCAAACCCCAGCAGCGCCGCTCCCCAGCGCCACGGCCCGACATGTTCGCGCAGGATCAGGAACGAGAGCAGCACCGCGAACATCGGCGCGGTGAAGCCCAGCGTCGTCGCCACGGCCAGCGGCAGGAGGATGGGCGCTGCAAAGTTCAGCACCATGCCGATGGTCCCGAACATCGCCCGGCCTGCGTGACTGCCCAGCCGCTCCGTGCGCATCAGCGACAATTGCCCGCGCATCGCCATCCAGCCCATCAGGATCGGGATCGTCGCGAATTGCCGCACGAACATCATCTGCGGCATGTCGATGCCGCGCTGCGATCCCAGCTTGATCAGCATGAACATCGTCGCAAGGCACAGCGCAGACCCAAGCCGCACGACCAGCGCCAGCAGCGGGCGTTGTCCGACGCTACGCGAAGAGGGATTTGCACTCGTTGCCACGCCGCGCCTATGGGATGCGCGGCGCTTGCGGATCAAGCGCCAAGATTGCCGGCAGCGCCGGGCCAGACGGAACTGACCGCAAGATGATCGTTTTCAGCAGCAATGCCGGCATGTGGGGCGCGATTGCCGCCGCCGCGCTCGCGGTTGCCGTCATCGCAACGCTGGGCGACCGCCGCCGCCGACTACGATCGGTGCCCGACCGGGTCGGGTGCATGCCGTGGGCGACGGTTTTTCTCGGCGCAATGTTCCTGGCGGTGATCGCCGGTCTCTTCGCGCTCAAGGCCTGGCTGTCCCCGATCTAGCGACGCCGACCGGGGTGGCCGATCAGAGGCAGGCCTGCAGGTAGGCCTTGTCGAAGCCGAACTGGCGCGCCTTTTCCAGCGTATAGGGGCGCAGGCCCGACGGGCGATGCTCGCCGATGATCTTGCCGTCTTCGCCCTCGTCCAGATACTCGTAGCTGAACAGTTCCTGCGTGACGATCACGTCGCCTTCCATGCCGATCACCTCGGTGATGTTGGTGGTGCGGCGCGAACCGTCGCGAAGGCGCTTCACCTGCACGATCATGTCGACCGAGTCGGCGATCTGCTTGGAAATCGCTTCCTTCGGGATCTTGATGTCGCCCATCAGGATCATGTTCTCCATACGGCCGAGGCATTCGCGCGGGCTGTTGGCGTGGAGCGTACACATCGAACCGTCGTGACCGGTGTTCATGGCGGCCAGAAGGTCGAAACACTCCGCGCCGCGAATTTCGCCCAGGATGATGCGGTCGGGGCGCATACGCAGGGCGTTCTTGACGAGATCGCCGATGGTGATC
>CAYRLC010000014.1:0-33545 GCA_964424995.1 uncultured Croceicoccus sp. | reverse complement strand
GCTCACCGGAACCGTCGGCCTTCGCGCTCCAGCCGTCGTCGGGCAGCGCGCGCATCCCGCCGAGCATGCCCTTGCCGGGCCGTTTCACCAGCAGGACGCGCCCGTCGCGTTCGATCCAGAAAGCCGTGCCGGTTCGCTCGGGGCGGGCTTTCTTCGGCGCTGTTCTCGGCAGGTCGGCAGCGATGCCCAGCCGCCGCGCCTCGCATGGGTCGGAGAGCGGGCACAGCAGGCAGCGCGGATCGCGCGGGGTGCAGATGGTGGCGCCCAGATCCATCATCGCCTGCGCAAAATCGCCCGCGCGCCGGTCCGGCGTGATCCGGTCCGTCGCCGCTCGGATGGCGGGACGGGCTGCGGGCAAAGGTTGCTCGATCGCGAAGAGGCGGGCGACGACACGCTCGACATTGGCGTCGACCACCACCGCGCGCCGGTCGAACGCGATGGCGGCAACGGCGGCGGCGGTATAGGCACCCAGCCCCGGCAAGGCGCGCAGTTCGTCCTCGGTATCGGGAAATGCGCCCGCATCGGCCACGGCGCGCGCGCAGGCGATCAGATTGCGCGCCCGCGCATAGTAACCCAGCCCCGCCCAAGCCGCGAGCACGTCGGCATCGTCAGCCGCAGCCAGCGCCTGCACCGTCGGCCATCGTTCGGTAAAAAGGGCGAAATAGTCCTTCACCGCCGCGACCGTGGTCTGCTGCAACATCACTTCGGACAGCCACACGCGATAGGGGTCGGGCACATCCCCGCTGCCCGGCATCACGCGCCACGGCAGGGTCCGCGCATGGGCATCGTACCAGCCCAGCAGCCTGTCCCCGACATCCGCGATCTTTGCACTCGCCACCACGCCCGCGCCTATGGCATGGCACCCGCCATCATGGGAAGCACCGGCAACAAGCAGCCTGCGAAGACGGGAAAGAAGGGCGCGCTGAAGCCCTACGAACGCCCGCGCGGCGGCGAGGCGAAGGCCATGGGCGACCTGATGCCGCAAGTCGGGCGCACCGCGTTCCGGCGCTTCGGCTTCGTGCAGTCGAGCGTGGTGACCCGCTGGGCCGAGATCGTCGGCCCGCATCACGCCCGGGTATCGGCCCCCGAATCGATCCGTTTCCCGCAGGGCGAGAAGGCGGACGGCACACTCAACCTGGTGGTCATGCCCGCCCATGCCCCGCTCATCCAGCACGTCATCCCCGAGATTATCGAGCGGGTGAACCGTTTCTTCGGCTATCGCGCAGTGGCCAAGGTGAAGATCCGGCAAGGGCAGGTTCAGCCGCAGCGTGCTGAGGACCGGCCCAAGGCACCGCCTTCGCTGAAACCGATCCCGATGGAGCTGGGCGAATCGCTGCGCGACATCGGCGATCCGGAACTGCGCACCGTGCTCGAATCGCTGGCCCGTTCGCTGGGCGGCAGGAAAGAGGATCAGTGACGATGACGCGCGCCCCCGCCCGCAGGCCCATCCTTCGCATTGCCGCCGCCGTGGCGCTGGGCGGCGGAGCGACCGCGCTGGCCGTGCCGGTCGGTGCTGCCGAAGGGCCGATGTCGGTCGTGCAGACCGCACCCGGCGTGCACCTGATCGGCTATGCCAAGGCCAAGCTGAAGGTGACCGAATGGGTCAGCTACACCTGCCCGCACTGCGCCCAGTTCGAAAGCGAGGGCGGCGACAAGCTGCGCCTGTTCTATCTCACCTCGGGCAAGGTGAAGCTGGAGATCCGGCACCTCGTCCGCAATCCCTTCGACCTGACCGCCGCGATGCTGACCAATTGCGGCCCGGTGGCGAAGTTCGACCGCAACCACGCCACTTTCATGAAGGCGCAGCCGGTCTGGCTGGACAAGCTGCGCAAGTCGACCCCCGCCCAGCGCGCCCGCTATACCACCGGCACCAACGCACAGCGGCGCATGGCGATCGCGACCGACGCGGGTTTTTACCCGATGATGGTGACGCGCGGGTACAGCCGGGTCGAAGTCGACCGCTGCCTCGCCAACGAGGCGATGGCGAAGGCGCTCGCCGATGCGACCGCGAAATATATCAACGAAACCGGCATCCAGGGCACGCCCAGCTTCGCGCTCGACAATGTGGTGTTGGCTGGCACCAACGACTGGGAAAGCCTGAAGCTGCAGATCGACGTGCGGCTCTGACCGGACGCGACCGCTCGCCCTCCTTCCCTCACCTGCGCGCCATGCATGCGCGACTGTGCAAAAGATTCGCCGAACCCTCCCCGCGCGGGGCCGCCCTGCGCTAGCCTGAACCGAACCAGGAGTTTGTCCGTGACCAAGAGCCTTCCCGTCCGCCGTCCCTTACGCCATCTCGCTCTCGCCATCGCTGCCGCGCCGCTGATGCTGGGGCTGGCCGCCTGCGGCAAGGGTGACGAGACCGCGACGGCTGCGGGCGAAGGCCCATCCGGCGAACCGGTCGCCGCCGTCGCCGCGCCGGCCGGTACGCGCTGGTCCGACAAGATCGTCAAGACCGAGGCCGACGGTTACCTGATGGGCAACCCCGATGCGCCGATCAAACTGGTCGAATTCGCGTCGCTGACCTGCCCGCACTGCGCCGAATTCTACGCCACGGCGGAAAAGGACCTGGTCGAGAAGTACGTCGACACCGGCCGCGTCAGCTTCGAATTCCGCAATTTCGTGCGCGACCCGATCGACGTGACCGCCGCGATGATGACCCGCTGCTCGACCCCCGAAAGCTTCTTCGCGCTGACCGGCCAGGTGTTCGAGAACCAGCCGACGATGTTCCAGAACGTGCAGGCCGCGGGCGAACCGACCTACAAGGCGGCGATGGACGGCCCGGCCGACAAGCGTTTTGCCGCCGTTGCCGGGATGGCGGGCCTGGTGGACTTCTTTGCCGCACGCGGAGTGAGCAAGGACCAGGCCGCAAGCTGCCTCGCCAATTCGGCAGAGGCGGAGAAGCTGGCCAAGGGCACCGAAGCCGCGAGCACGCAGTACGAGATCACCGGCACGCCGACCTTCCTCATCAACAACAGCAAGATCGACGCCCTGAGCTGGCCGCAGGTCGAGGCTGCGCTGCAGCGGGCCGGCGCTCGGTAATGCCCCGCCGCCTCGAATCGCGCCGCCTCGAATCGCGCGGCCTCGAATCCTGTCGCTCGGGCCAATGGCCCTGATGGCGGCCTGATGCGGTTCCGGCGGCTGCGCCTTTCGGGCTTCAAGTCCTTTGTCGAGCCGGCGGATCTGCTGATCGAACCGGGCCTGACCGGCGTGGTCGGGCCCAACGGCTGCGGCAAGTCGAACCTGCTCGAGGCGATTCGCTGGGTGATGGGCGAATCGAGCGCCAAGTCGATGCGCGGCGCCGGCATGGAAGACGTGATCTTCGCCGGCACCGCCACCCGCCCCGCCCGCGCCTTTGCCGAAGTCGTCCTCTCCGCCGAAACCGACGCGGGGCAGGAGATGGAGGTCACCCGCCGCATCGAACGCGGCGCGGGCTCAGCCTATCGCCTCAATGGCCGCGACGTTCGCGCCAAGGACGTGGCGCTGGTCTTCGCCGATGCGGCGACCGGCGCGCACAGCCCGGCGCTGGTATCGCAGGGCCGCATCGCCGCAGTCATCGCCGCCAAGCCAACCGAACGCCGCGCCATGCTGGAGGAAGCCGCCGGGATTGCGGGCCTGCACGTCCGGCGCAAGGATGCCGAGCAGAAGCTTCGCGCGACAGAGGCGAACCTCGCCCGGCTCGACGACCTGCTCGCCCAGCTCGACACCCGCATCGGCGCACTGCGCAGACAGGCGAAGGCGGCGGAGAAGTACAAGGAACTGTCCGCCCAGATCCGCACCGCGGAGGCACGCGTGCTCTACGCCCGCTGGCGCGAAGCCGCCGCCGCCGCCGAGACCGCCCGCGCGCAGGCACGCCAGGCCGAGGCGGCCGTTGCCGCCACCCAGGCCCAGACCGACGATGCGCAGGCCCGCCAGCGCAAGGCCGCCGAGGCGCTGGCCGCCGCGCGCGAGGAGATGGCCGACCGCCGCGACGATCTCAACGCGCAGGCCAACATGCTGGCGGTGCTTACCGGGAAGCTGGAAGCGGCGGAGGAGAAGCTGGCCGATCTCGACCGGCAGCGCGCCCGGCTCGATGCCGACGAGGGCGATGCCAACCGCACCACGCGCGACGCCGCCGATGCGCTCGCCCGGCTGGAGCGCGAGGTCAAGGAGGCGGACAAGCGCCTTGCCGACGACGAGGCGCAGCGCCCGACGCTGACCGCGCGGCAGGACGATGCCGAACGCGCGCAGCGGGCGGGCGAACTGGCGATGGCGCAGGCGACCGCCGAACTCGCCCGGGTAGAGGCCGACTGGCGCGTGGCCGAGGCCGCTGTAGGCCAGGCGCGCGGCGCGCTGTCGCGGCTGGAACAGGAACTGGCGACGCGCGAGGCGCAAGGGGCGGCGCTGGGCGATGCGCGCGAACTGGAGCTGGCGCTGACCGGAGCGCAGGCTCGGTGCGGCGCGGCGGCCAATACGCTGGCCGCGGCTCGCACCGCGCTCGACGATGCCCGTGCGGCGCGCGAGGCGGTCTCGACCCGCCGCGACGAGGCGGCGAGCGCGCTGGCTGCGGCGAAGGCCGAACTGGCGGGCGTGGAGCGCGAGCATTACGCGCTCGACCGCGACCGACGCGCCCGGGAAAAAGCCGACAAGGGCAGCAAGGGCCGCACCCGCGCGATCGACACGGTGAAGGCTGCGCCCGGCTACGAACGCGCACTGGCCGCCGTGCTGGGCCGCGATGCCGCCGCGCCGGTCGGCGACGCCGCGCCGGGCGAGGACGGTCGGTTCTGGACCGGCGCCGATGCTCCCAAGGCGATCGAAGGCAACCTCGCCGCTTTTGTCCGTGAAGCACCCGCGCAGCTCGCAGCCCGCCTTGCGATGGTGCGGGTGGTCGAGGCCGACGACGGACAGGCACTTGCTCCCGGCGAATGGCTGGTGACGAAGGCCGGGGCGCTGCGCCGATGGGACGGGTTCGTCGCTCGCGGCGAAGGTGCGGCTGAGGCGGCGCGGCTGGAGGCGGCCAACCGGCTGGAGGCGCTGGCGGCGCTGCTTCCCGCCTTGCACGATGCCGTGGCAGTGGCGGAGGCCGAGGTAGCGGCCATCCACACCGCGCTGTCGGACGTGACCGACGCGCGCATTGCGGCCGAACGCGCGGTCAGCGCCGCTTCGGAAGAAGAGCGCATTGCCCTGCGCGCCCGCGATCAGGCGGAGGCGGCAGTAGAACGTCTGGCCCGCCAGCGCGAGGAACTGGCCGAGCGGCTGGAGGACCTGCACGAACGGCTGGCGCTGGCGCAGAAGGAATCGATCCAGGCCGAAGATCGCCGCCGCGCCCTGCCCGATCCGTCGGCGCAGCGGGCCGCGCTGGATGCGGCCAAGTCGCGCAACGATGCCGCCCGCACCGCGCTGCAGTCGGCGATGGCCGAACTTGCCGCGCTGGACCAGGGGCTTGCCGTCGGGCGCGAACGGGCGAAGGCGCTGCAGGGCGACATGAAGGGCTGGCAGGCCCGCGCCGGCGATGCGGCCAAGCGGCTGGCCGACATGACCCGGCGGCGCGAGGAGATCGACGAGGAGCGCGCCGTCGTCGCCGCCCGGCCCGAGGCGCTGCTGCGCGAGATCGAGCTCGCCGAAACGGCGCGCGACCGGCTGGCCGGCGAGCTGTCCGAAGCCGAAACCGCGCACACCGCTGCCGAGGCGGAGGGCAAACTGGCCGACGCCGCCTTTGCCGCCGCCAACGAAGCGTTGGGCAATGCGCGCGAAACCCGCGCCGGGGCCAGCGCCCGGGCCGAAAACGAGGAAGCGCGGCGCGGCGAACTGGCGCGCCAGTCGGGCGACCGCTTTCAGTGCCCGCCGCCGCTCCTCGCCGAACGGCTGGCCTTCGATGGCGCCACCGTCACCTCTGCCGAGCGGGAGGGCGAGGAACTCGACCGCGCCACCGCGCAGCGCGAACGGCTGGGACCGGTCAACCTCGTAGCCGCCGACGAACTGGCCGAGGCCGAAGGGCAGCACGGCACCTCGCTCGCCGAACAGCAGGAACTGGCCGAGGCGGTGAGTAGGTTGCGCGGATCAATCGGCAGCCTCAATCGCGAGGGGCGCGAACGTCTGCGCGCGGCTTTCGACGCGGTCGATACCCATTTCCGCAGCCTCTTCACCACCCTGTTCGGCGGCGGACAGGCGCACCTCGCGCTTATCGACAGCGACGATCCGCTGGAGGCGGGGCTGGAAATCTACGCCCAGCCGCCGGGCAAGAAACTGCAGTCGCTGACCCTGCTGTCGGGCGGCGAACAGGCGCTGACTGCCGTGGCGCTGATCTTCGCGCTGTTCCTCACCAATCCGGCGCCGATCTGCGTGCTCGACGAAGTCGACGCGCCGCTGGATGACGCGAACATCGAACGGTTCTGCGACCTGCTCGACGCGATGAGCAAGCAGACCGACACGCGCTACCTGATCGTCACCCACAATGCGGTGACGATGAGCCGGATGCACCGCCTGTTCGGCGTGACAATGGTCGAACAAGGCGTTTCGCGGCTTGTCAGTGTCGACCTTGGCGGCGCGGAAGACCTGCTCGCCGCCGAATAGCGCTCAGCCCAGCACGAAGCGCGGGCCGCTCCCGCCTTCTCCCGCCTCGTCCTCCGGGTTGTAGAGGCGGCATTTCTTGAGCGACAGGCAGCCGCAGCCGATGCACCCATCCAGCTTGTCGCGCGTGCGTTCCAGCATCGCGATCTGCGCGTCGAGCGCGCTGCGGATCGAGCGGCTGACCCGCTCCCAATCCCGCTTCGTGGGGGTGCGCCCCTGCGGCAGGCGCGCCAGTTCGCGCTCGATCTGGGCGAGGCCCAGCCCCAGCTTCTGCGCAATCAGGATGAAGCTGATGCGGCGGATGTCCGACCGCATGAACCGCCGCTGGTTGCCCCCGGTGCGCAACGACTGCAGCAGGCCCTTCTCCTCGTAATAGCGGATCGCGGAGACCGAGACGCCCGTTCGGTCGGACAAATAGCCAATAGGAATCAGTCGGTTGCCATCGTCCATAGCCGCGCCATCCTCACGCGTGAAAATCTTCTTGAGCTCAAGTTAGCTTGAGGTTGCAGGATCGGGCAAGCGGTGATTCGGACCGACCGGATCACTGCGAGCGACCTTGCCGAACAGGAGGAATTCATGGCTGGCCCTGCCCGCATCGAACACGTCAACATCACCACGTTCCACGCCGCCCGGATGGAGGCCCTGCTGGCCGAACTGTGCGGCGGGCGGCGGCGGTGGGAGGGGCCGTCGCAGAGCGGCGGGCACTCGATCCATTTCGGGGCAGAGGCACAGTACCTCGCGCTCTATACCCCCAAGGACCCGGAGGCGCGGACTTTCGCGAAAGGCGTCCCGCTCAACCACATCGGGATCGAGGTGGACGACATCGACACAGCAGAGGCGGTGGTCGTGGCGGCAGGCCTCGTCCCGTTCAATCACGACGATTACGAACCGGGGAGGCGCTTCTACTTCCTCGACTGGGACGGAACCGAGTGGGAGGTCGTGAGCTATGCGTGAGATCCTCGACCGGCCGCCGTTCTACCGCCACCCGCCCCGCCGCCTGCGCGATTGCCCCGAACTGGTATCGCCGCCCGCTCGGCCGACCGATTGCCCCCCTCCCGATTGCGTCTGCGCCGCGCCCGCGCCGGTCACCCGGCGCGGCTGGCTGTCCAGGGCTCTGTCGTATGCAAGACGTCTAGCCCGTGCGGCCACGACCGGCATAGCGCCAGCGCCTCTTCCCGGTCCGTGGTTTCCACCCAGCGCCGGCTTTCCTCTGGCGTAAGGATGACCGGCATCCTTTCGTGCAGATCGCCGATCTCGATGCAGGCCTCGGTCATCACCATCGTGTAGCAAAGCCCGAATTCGGCCGACTTGCGCCACAGCCCGGCCACGGCGAACACCGGCTGGCCGGGCACCGAGAACCAGGTGCGGGTCTTGGCCCCTTTCTCCCCCGCCGCTTCGGCAAAGGATTCGACCGGGATTAGGCAGCGGCCATGCTCGAACGCATGGCGCCAGAACGCGGAAGCCAGCTTGTCCGTCCGCGCATTGTTGACCGGCTTGGGCTTCAGCGGCTGGCCCTTTGCCCCTTTCAGCACCAGCGGGAAGCGCCAGGTCATGCTGGCCAGCCGCCCTTGCGCGGCGACCCAGCCGGGATACCCGGGATAGACCTCGCCGCCGGTATTGGCGGGTGCGGGCAGTTCGACACCGAACAACCTTGCCACCTCGTCCGCAGGCTGGGTCATGCGGTAGAGGTTGCACACGCGCCTAGACGCCTGCGTTGCCGACGACGAGACAGGCGAGCGCCATCAGCAGCCCGGCGGTGCGATTGGACCGGAAGCGGGCCAGCGCATTGCCGCCGTCCGCATCGTCCAGCGTCAGCACCTGCCAGCCGAGATGCGCCGCCATCGGCAGCAGCGCGAGGAGCGCCAGCCAGTCGCCGCGCAGCAACCAGAACGCCAGCGCCCAGCAGACCACCGCCAGCGCATAGAAACCCGCAACCCCGCCCCTGACATGGCTGCCCAAGGCTCGCGCGCTGGACCGTACGCCGACCAGCGCATCGTCCTCCCGGTCCTGCAGGGCGTAGATCGTGTCGTAGCCGATGACCCAGAACACCGCGCCGCCATAGAGCGCGGCCAGAACCGCCCAGTGGTCGTTGCCGATCTCCACCCAGCCGACCAGCGCCGCCCAGGTAAAGACCAGGCCCAGCCATGCCTGCGGCCACCAGGTGATCCGCTTCATCAGCGGGTAGCATGCCACGGGCAGCAAGCTGGCGAGCGCGACAAGCTGCGTCTGCCAGCGAAGCTGCAGCAGCACGACCAGACCGACGAGGCACAGCAGCAGCAGCCAGCCCCAAGCGGCCTTCAGCGAGACGGCCCCGCTGGCCAATGGCCGGGCCGCAGTGCGCGCGACCTGCCGATCGAGATCGCGATCGAGAATGTCGTTGTAGACGCAGCCCGCCCCGCGCATCGCCACCGATCCGACCAGCAGCCAGAGGACCAGCCCCCACCGCTCCAGCCCGCCAGCCAGCCACACACCCCATGCGCCCGGCCAGAACAGCAGCCACCAGCCGATGGGCCGGTCGAACCGCGCCAGCAGCGCGTAGTTGCGCAAGGTCTGCGGCAGGCGCGCGACGAGCCCGCGATGCTCGCTGTCGGGAACGATGGCCTCTGTCATGATGCGTTCCTAATCGCTCGCTCGCCGGAGCGCCAGCCGATGCAGCCGCATGTCGGCGGGATGGCTGGCGCATCGCCGCGTCGATGCTATGATGGCGCCGTCATGGATATCGGGCAGCACAACCGCGAGGCGTGGAACGCGCAAGTGGCCGAAGGCGACCGCTGGACTGTGCCGGTCGATGCCGAGACCGTCGCCCGGGCGCGCAAGGGGGACTGGTCGGTGATCCTGACTCCGGTCAAGGCCGTGCCGCGCGATTGGTTCGGCGAGATTGCGGGGCGCGACATCCTCGGCCTGGCGTCGGGCGGCGGGCAGCAGATGCCGGTGCTGGCCGCAGCCGGTGGACGCGTCACCAGCTTCGATGCGTCGGATGCGCAACTGGCGCAGGACCGGTTAGTCGCGGACCGCGACGGGCTGGCGATCGCCACCGTGCAGGGCTTCATGCACGACCTGTCCGCGTTTGCCGACGACAGCTTCGACCTGATCTTCCACCCCTGCTCCAACTGCTTCGCGCCGGAAATCCTGCCCGTCTGGCGCGAATGCGCGCGTGTGCTCCGGCCCGGCGGCGCGCTGCTGGCGGGGTTCAACAACCCGATCAATTTCATCTTCGACTGGAAGGCGCTCGATGCCGGGCGTCTCGAAGTGCGCCATGCCCTGCCCTACAGCCACTTCGACCTGGCAGAGGACGAGCGCGCCGAACTCTTCACCCACTACCCGATGATGGAGTTCAGCCACACGCTCGAGGACCAGATCGGCGGGCAGCTTGCCGCCGGACTGCACCTGACCTCCATGTTCGAGGACGATTGGGGCAGGCCCGACCCGATCGCCGCAATCTACAAGCCGTTCATCGCGACCCGCGCGATCCTGCCCGCCTGATGCCCGCGACCCCCGCCTGGCCGCCGCGCAGCGCGCCGCGCCTTTTCGTCCCGCCTCTGTTGGCGCAAGGCGAGCAGCGGGTCATCGACGGTCCGCAGGCGCATTACCTGTCGCGCGTCATGCGGGTGGCGCCGGGCGACGCGGTGATCCTGTGCGACGATGCCAGCGGCGAGTGGGCTACGCGCGTCGTCAGTGCGGGCAAGCGCGATGTCGTCGTCGAGGTGGTCACCCTGATGCGCCCGCGCGAGGATGTGCCCGACTTCACGCTCTGCGCCGCGCTTTTGAAGAAGCCCCGTTTCGACCAAGTGCTGGAAAAGGCGACCGAACTGGGCGTTGCGAAGATCCGCCCCGTCGTCACCCGCCGCTGCGTCGCCGATGCGCTCAACGTGGAGCGGGCGCGCATGGTCGTGACCGAAGCAGCCGAACAATGCGCGCGCACCGCCCTGCCCGCAATCTGCGAGCCGATGCCGCTCGCCCGCCTGCTGCGCGAATGGCCCACGGACGCAGTGCTTTGGTTCGCGGACGAGCGGGGCCCGGACGATGCGGACGTGCCCGCCGCCGCGCAGGCTTTCGCCGCCAGCCCCGGCGCGGCGGGCGTGCTGATCGGTCCCGAAGGCGGTTTCGACGAGAGCGAGCGCGAGGACGTTCGCGCCCTGTCGCAGGCCCGACCGGTCACGCTCGGCCCCCGCATCCTGCGCGCGGAGACCGCCGCCATCGCCGCCATCTCGCTGTGGATGGGCGTGGCGGGCGACTGGCGCGAGGGTGACGCCCGATAGAAATCGCTGGCGCAGGTTTCGCGACAGGACTAACGCGCGGCACATGAGCACGCGCACCCAGTCGGCAAAGACCGATCCCGTCATCGAGAGCCGCGAGCAGCTTGTCCGCCCGATGGAGAAGGGCGAAAAGCCCAAGGGCGACTGGCGCATCGGCACCGAGCACGAAAAGTTCGTCTACGCCAAGAGCGACTTCCACGCCCCCAGCTATGCCGAGCCCGGCGGCATCCGCGATATCCTGATGGCGCTCACCGAATATGGCTGGACCCCGGTGGAGGAAGGCGGCAACGTCATCGCCATGGCCGGACCCGACGGCACGGTCAGCCTTGAACCGGCGGGCCAGCTCGAACTGTCGGGCGCGCCGCTGGTCAACCTCCACCAGACCTGCGCCGAAACCGGCCGTCACCTCACGCAAGTGAAGGCGATCGGCGAGAAGTTCGGCATCGGCTTCATCGGGGCGGGCATGTGGCCCGACAAGACCCGCGCCGAACTGCCGATGATGCCCAAGGGCCGCTACGGCATCATGTCGGGCTACATGCCCAAGGTCGGCAATCTCGGCCTCGACATGATGCTGCGCACCTGCACGATCCAGGTGAACCTCGATTATTCGAGCGAGGCGGACATGGCGCAGAAGTTCCGCGTCGGCCTTGCGCTGCAGCCGCTGGCGACCGCGCTCTTCGCCAATTCGCCGTTCACCGAGGGCAAGCCCAACGGCTTCCTCTCGTTCCGCAGCCACATCTGGTCGGACACCGACCCCGATCGCACCGGCATGCTGCCCTTCGTGTTCGAGGATGGCTTCGGCTACGAACGCTATGTCGACTACATGCTCGACGTGCCGATGTACTTCGTCTTCCGCGACGGCAAGTACATCGACGCATCGGGCCAGTCGTTCCGCGACTTCATGAAGGGCGAACTGCCCGCGCTGCCCGGCGAACTGCCACTGGAAAGCGACTGGATCGACCACCTGTCGACCGCCTTTCCCGAGGTGCGCCTGAAAAGCTTTCTCGAGATGCGCGGGGCCGATGGCGGCCCGTGGAACCGGATCTGCGCCCTTCCCGCCTTCTGGGTCGGCCTGCTCTACGATCAGGGCGCGCTGGACGCGGCTTGGGACATGGTCAAGGGCTGGGACATGGCGGGCCGCGAACTGCTGCGCGAAAGCGTACCCGAACTGGGCCTGCGCGCCCCGATCCCGGGCGGCGGCACGTTGCAGGACATTGCCGGCGAAGTGCTGAAGATCGCGCGATCGGGCCTTGCCGCGCGCGGCGAGTTCAACTCCGTCGGCGATGACGAGACCGGCTTCCTCGCCCCGCTGCAGGAGATCGTCACGGCGGGCAAATCGCCGGCCGAGGTCTGTCTCGACCACTACTACGGCGACTGGAACGAGGACGTGAGCCGGATCTACGCGGCCAAGAGCTTCTGATGATCCTGGTGGAGGGCAGCTTCCGCTTCCCGCCCGAGAACATCGCCGCGGTGCAGGACGAGATGGTCCGCGTCGTCGCCGCATCGCGCGCCGAGGCGGGCTGTCTCGCATATGCCTATGGCGCGGACCGGTGCGATCCGGGCCGCTTCATCGTGCTGGAAAAGTGGGAAAGCCGCGCCGCGCTCGATGCGCATTTCGCGTCGGTGCACATGGCGCACTGGCAGTCGGCCCGCGCCGAACTCGGCTTCCACGACCGTGTCATCCACGTCCACGCCAGCGACGGCGGCGAGCCGATCTGAGCCGCCCGGACGGCGGCGGGGCGATCTGAACCGCCCCGCCCCGCCAGCCGCGTTCAGCGGAACGCGGTAATCCGGCCCGAATCGTCGAGCACGTAGAGCGTATTGTTGGCGACGACCGGCGCAAGGCTGATCGGCTTGTCGAGGTCCGCAAACGGCGAAGCGGCACCCGTCGCGGCATCCACCGTGTAGACTTCACCGTTCGTGTTGGTGAGCCACAGGCGACCGCCGGCGAGGACCGGGCCCGACCAGAAGAGCGGGCCCTTCTCGTCCTCGACATCGCGGTACTGCGGCAGCTGCGCGATCCAGCGGACGCTGCCGTTGCCGCGGGCAATGGCGAGGAGCTGCGAATCGTCGTCCAGCACGAAGATCCAGGGGCCCGCGACCGCCGGGGTGCTGATGCCCGCGATGTTGAGTTCCCAGATACGCTGGCCGGTCACCAGTTCGTAGGCCGCCATGCGACCGCCCTGGCCCAGCGCATAGACCGCGCCCGAATCGATGATCGGGTCGGCATCGACATCCGTCAGCGTGCCGACCGAGGTGCTGATGCTCGTGCGCGCGAGAGCGTCGGCCCAGAGGTTGCGGCCGTTCTCGTAACGATAAGCAATCAGTTCCCCCGACGAGAAGCCGGCGATCACCGTGCCCTGCCCCGCCGCGGGCGAGGCCACGCCGAACAGGCCCGACTGCCCTTGCGAACCGGCCTCGGTCCACTGGGTCGCGCCGGTGGCGAGATCGAGCGCGATGACCTTGTTGTCCTGCGTCATCACGTAGAGCGCGCCGAACGCGATCGTCGGCGAACCGCGCAGCGGGCCGGGGGTCTGGATTTCCCAGACCTGCGCGCCGGTCGCCGCGTCCAACGCCGCAACCGTGCCGGTGCCGGTGGTGACATAGAGCTTGCCGTCGGCAAAGCTGGCACCGCCGCCATAGACCGAGCTCGACCCGTCGCCCTTCACCTTCAGCGAGCGCGACCAGACCTTGGCGCCGTTCTGTTCGTCGAAAGCATGAACGGTGCCGTCGGTGTCGTAGGCATAGACCCGCCCGCCGCCGATCACCGGGGCGGAGGCAAGGCGCTGCTTCGGGGTCGAACCGGCGATGTCCGCGGTCCACGCGCGCACCGGGCTGCCGGCGAGCGAGAGGTGGCCGTAGCTCTTCGAGGCGGTGCCGCCAGCCTGTTCCCATTCGGCGTTGACCTGCTGCGCAGGCAGCGTCACGGCCACGCCGGAGAGCGCGGGATCGACCTTCACGCCGGTGGCGATGTTCGACAGGATCGGCTTGCGTTCGCCGAGCGTCGGCGTCTTTTCGGGGCCATCGCCCTTCAGCGCACCGCAGCCCGGCAGCAGGGCCGCCATCGCGGTCGCCGCGACTGCCGTGCGCAGCAGACTGCCGCGCGAAACCCGTTCATGCTTCATCTGGATCAACTCCCTATTGCCCGGCCTGTTGGGCAGCCTGCACCTGGGCTGCCTGCCGTGCAGCGCTGTTGCGCTCGATCTGTTCGACCACTTCCTTGACGTCGTCGATGGCGTCGGTGCCCATCAGGCCGGCGATCTGCCGGGCGCGGGCACGAAGATTGTCGGGCGCGGTCTTGTCGCGCGCGATTTCGGCGAAAAGCGGACCGGCCAGCTTGTCCTGCCCCTGCTCGACATAAGCCATCGCCACCAGTTCGGCAGCGGTGGGAAAGAACGCATGGCCCGGCACCGCCATCGGCTTCAGCCTGGCGACAACGTCGGCAGGCTTCATCGTGTCGTACTGGATCAGCACCTGCCGCAGCGTCGCGAGATCGCGCATCGGCTGCGGATTATCCTCGTCGGCGGCGATTGCGGCGTAGAGCTTGGCCGCCTTGTCGGTCTCGCCCTTGCCCTGCGCGACGCCGGCTTCCAGCATCTGCGCGGGCACGCGGATGCCGGCAAATTCGCTGGTGGTCAGCGGCTTGGCCTTGGCGAGCGCGGCATCCGGCTGGTTCGCCTCCAGCCGGTCCATCGCCAGCGTCAGTTCGACGGCCTGCGCCTCGGCCTTGGCGTGCTGCTGCGATTCCCAGAACAGGTAGCCGCCCAGCCCGGCCAGGCCGAGGACGACGGCAGCGGCCAGCGGCTTGCCCCACTTCTTCGCGGCGTGCGCGATGTCGTCCTTGCGAACGGCCTCGTCCACCTCGCGCAGGAACACGTCCTGCCGCGCCTCTTCCTGGACAACCTTGCGGGAAACGGGATTGTTCGAACTGTCGGGGCGAAGCGCCAAAGGGTGGTCTTTCCGGCTGTGATATTCGTAAACGCGTGCGGTTTAGGGGCGGCGACGCACCTTTTCAACGCCAAAGCCCGCACCGATCGCGCAACATCCCCGGCGATCAAGCAGACAGGGCGTTAACCGCGGCTGAAAGGCCGGTTTCCGTGACCTTGATCAGCGATCTTCCAGCGAGGCGAGGCCCAGCGTTCCGGCCAGAGCCGAGAGCCACGGCAGCGGATCGGCATGGGCGGCGGCAAATTCAGCGTTGGCCGCGCCCGCCCGCTGCAACGCGGCGTCGCTACGACAAAGCGCCATCGCCGCATCGACGAGGTGCCCCGGCGCGGCAGGGTCGGCGCGCAAGTTCACGTTCTCCGCCGGCATCAGTTCGCCGAGGCCCGCAGGGGCGCAGGCGAGCACCGCTACGCCTGCAGCCATCAGCGCGGGCATGTCGGCCGGAATCCGCCCGTCGCGCGCATCCAGCACGGCGATGTCGAACAACGGGGCAACCGTGGCCGGACCGGCCAGCCGAGTCACCGCGTGAAACCGCGCGATCATCCCCGCCGCATCCACCGCCTGCCGGACCTGCGCCACGTCGCCATCGGCACCGAAGACAACGAGGTGCCATGCCGGGTCCGCCGCCTGCAGCAGGTGGATCGTCTCCGCCCGCAGCGCCAGCGCATCGGCGGCCTGCATCGCGATCCACCGCTCCCCGCTCCGCTTGACGAGGCGCGGGATCGCATCGGGCTTCACCGGCTTGGGCCTCGCTGGAAACAGCGGCGCCAGGATGCGCAGGCGCGCGGCGGGAACCTGCCAGTCGGACCGGACCGAGGCGGCGGCGGCGGCGGTCGGCACAATGACCAGCGAGGTGCGGGCAAGGCCCAGCTTGTGGCGAAAACGCGGCCAGAGCCCCTTGGGCACCGTGTCGACGCCGTCGTGCACGTGCACATGCGGCGGTGCCTTCACCGCCTGTCCGAACAGAGTGTGCGCCATCGTTGCCGGAAAGGCGGCGTCGCCGTGCGAGATCGTCAGCTCGTAGCCCTTCATCACGCGGGCCATGCGGTTCATCGCGCCCGGCCCGGCACCCGGCTTCAATTCGGGAAACTGCGGCCGGTGAAGCTGCAGGTACGAGGCCGTCGGGTCGTCGGCATGCGTGCCGTGGTTCTCGACATTGGCGGGCAGCGCGCGGACCAGCGTACCGGTCCACGGCGCGGCGGCCAGATCGATGCCCATGTGCAGCACCTTGCGACGGCGCAGGACGCGGATCGGCTTCTTCCTGGCGGCGGGCTTCTTCGCCGCGGCTCTGTTATGCTTGTCGGCCATCGGGCGAGGCTCTAGCGGGCGGCGCGCACCGTGGGAAGCCGCTCTTCGAACAGGCGGTCGATCGCGGCCAGCGCCTCCGGCTCGGTCAGCAGCGGCAGATGGCCGACGCGGGGCACGCCGACCAGCTCCGCGCCCGGAAAACGGCCCGCCATTTCCAGCGCCGTGCGCGCGGAAAGGATATCCGAGTTCTCGCCGCGCACGACCAGCACCGGCCGCCCGGCCAGCGCATCGTAACCGGCCCACAGCCCCGCCTGCGCTTCATCCGACAGGGCGAATTCGCTGGCCCGGCGAGCGAACCCGTCGCCGATGCGCATGTCATAGTCGAAGGTGATGCGCCCGTTGTTGCCCAGTTCCATCACCCGCTTCGCTTCGGCCAGCCAGTCGGTGATGGACCATTCGGGATAGCTTTCGGCGCGAGTTTCCTGCAGCGCGCGGGCGGCGTGCATCCATGTCGGGTACGTGCGCTGGATGCCGACCTGTTCGTCGATACGCTCCAGACCGCGCGGCTCGATCACCGGGCCGATATCGTTGATGACCGCGCCGGCGATGCGTTCGGGGGCGATCCGGGCCATGACCAGCGTGACCAGCCCGCCCAGCGAACTGCCGATCAGGACCGCCCGATCCACGCCCGCCGCCGGGAACAGCAGCAGCAGGTCCTGCGCGTACTGTACCGGGTTGTAAGTGGCGACGTCCTTCGCATACTCGCTGTCGCCGCGCCCGCGCAGATCCACGCTGATGACCCGGCGCTGCATCGACAGGTGGCGGGCCAGATCGTCGAAATCGCGAGTATTGCGGGTCAGGCCGGGGATGCAAAGGGCGGGGATCCCGTCGCGGCCTTCCGGCCCCGGATAGTCGCGATAGTGCAGCGTCAGGCCGTCCGCGCTCTGCCACGTCCGATCCTGCCAGACGCGGCTCGGCCCGCCGGTCTTTACCCGCGCGCCGGTGCTGCCCACGGTGGTGGCCTTCGCTTCGATCATTTCGTGTAATGCCCCATGCCGGTGCGCCCTCGGGTTGCGCCCGGGGCCTTCGATACCCACTATCGCGGCATGAGCGGCGAACCGCAACCTTCCCCCTATCGACCCGCCACGCCGATCGACCGGATCGCCGAGTGGATCGCCGACCCGGTGCGCGCGGCGGACTTCCCGCAGGCGATCCTGCGCTTCCGCAACGACCGCTGGGACCGGGCCGTGGGGCTGGACGGGCTGGACGACCCGGCGTGGACCCGTCACTTCGGCCGCTTCGATCATCTGCCCGGCAACCTGCAGGAGCCGCTGGCGCTGCGCTATCACGGCCACCAGTTCCGCAACTACAACCCCGACATCGGCGACGGACGCGGGTTCCTCTTCGCGCAGATGCGCGATGGCTCGGACAGGCTGCTCGATCTGGGCACCAAGGGTTCGGGGAGGACACCCTACAGCCGTTTCGGCGACGGGCGGCTGACGCTGAAGGGCGCGGTGCGCGAGATTCTCGCGACCGAGATGCTGGAGGCGCTGGGCACCAACACCTCGAAGACCTTCTCGGTAGTGGAAACGGGCGAGCAGCTCGACCGCAACGACGAGCCTTCGCCGACCCGCTCAGCGGTGCTGGTCCGGCTGAGCCATGGCCATATCCGCATCGGCAGCTTCCAGCGGCTGGCCGCGCTGGGCGAGATCGATCATCTGGCCGCCCTGGTCGACTACGCGCTGGAGCAGTATCCCGGCCCGCCCCCGCCGCCGGATGCTTCGGGTCGCGACGAACCGCCCGTGCGCCTGCTGCACCAAGTGGTCGAGCGTCTGGCCGACCTTGCCGCCAGCTACGTCACCGCCGGCTTTGTCCACGGCGTGCTCAATACCGACAACATGAACGTGTCGGGCGAGAGTTTCGACTATGGCCCGTGGCGCTGGCTGCCGCGATGGGAGCCGGGCTTCACAGCCGCCTATTTCGACCATTCCGGCCTCTACGCCTTCGGGCGGCAGGCGGAGGCGATCCACTGGAACTGCGCGCAGCTCGCCATCGCGCTCCGCCCGATCTGCGAGGCCCCGCCGCTGGTCGCCGCGCTGGAACGCTATCCGGACCTTTTCACCCGCAACGTCGCACGCCGCTTCGCATGGCGGCTCGGCGTCGAGGATGCGAGCGAGGACCTGGCCAGCCGACTGGTCGACGCGTCGGAGGCGGTGATGACCGCCACCGGCATGCAGCCCGATGCCTATTTCCATGCCGCGCGGATCGGGCGACTGGGCGACGATGGGGCGGCCGTGGCGGCGCTGCTGGCCGGCGCGCAGCGAGTCCGCGACGATCACCCCTATTGGCAGGACGATCTGCCGCAATCGATGCTGATCGAGGAGGTCGAGGCGATCTGGTCGCACATCGAAAGGGAGGACGACTGGCAACCGCTGCGAACCAAGGTCGCGGCGCTGCGCCGGATGGGCGAGGCGCATGGCACGCCGCCCGCGCCTGCGGGGCAGGAAGCGGTTTCCAATGCAACCGGAATAGCCTAGAGCGGCAAGCAACGAAACAGCACCGGCAAACGGGCCGCTAGAGAGGCAACCGAACGATGAGCGATACCCTCGTTTCCCATGATCCCGCCACCGGCGACGCGATCTGGAGCGGCCCGCATGGCGATGTCGAGGCCGCCGTTACCCGCGCCCGCGCCGCTTTCCCGGCATGGGCCGCAAAGACGCTGGGCGAACGCATCGCGATCATGGAGCGCTTTGCCGAACTGGTGAAGGCGGACACCGACGACTTCGCCGCCCTCATCGCGCGCGAGACCGGCAAACCGCTGTGGGAAGCGAAGACCGAAGTGGCGACCGTGGCGGCCAAGGTCGCGATCTCGATCCGCGCGCATGCCGAACGCACCGGCGAGCGCGTCGATGTCGCGCCGGGCGGCAGTTTCGCGCTGCGCCACAAGCCGCACGGGGTCATGGCAGTGCTCGGCCCCTACAACTTTCCCGCGCACCTGCCGAACGGGCACATGGTCCCCGCGCTCATCGCGGGCAACGTCTGCCTGTTCAAGCCGTCGGAGAAGACACCAGCCGTGGGTGAGCGACTGGTGGGTTATTATCATGAAGCGGGCGTGCCCGGCGACGCGGTGCAGCTGGTGATCGGCACCGCCGCCGAAGGACGCGCGCTCACCAGCGATCCGCGGATCGACGGGTTATTGTTCACGGGTTCGAGCACCACCGGCGTCGCCATAGCCAAGGCGCTGGCCGAACGCCCCGGCACGATCTGCGCGCTGGAAATGGGCGGCAACAACCCGCTGGTGATCTGGGACACCGACAAGCTGGCCGAAGCCGCCACCATCGTCGTCCAGTCCGCCTACACCACCGCCGGGCAGCGCTGCACCGCGGCGCGGCGGCTGATCGTGAAGGACAGCGTGGCCGAGGCTCTGATGGGCGAACTGCTGCCGCTCATCGACCGGATCCGCGTGGGGGCAGCCTTCGACGATCCGCAGCCGTTCATGGGCCCGGTCATCGACAACGACGCCGCCGACGGGCTGGAGCGCGGCTATGCACAACTGCTGGAGATGGGCGCACAGGTCGTACGACCATTGGTGCGGGCCGATACGAGCAAGCCGTTCCTGACCCCCGCGCTGCTCGACGTGACAGGCCTTTCGGGGCTGCCCGATCGCGAACTGTTCGGACCCGTTCTCCAGATGCGCCGCGTCGCCAACATGGATGCGGCCATCGCGGCAGCCAACGACACCGCCTATGGCCTTTCGGCATCGTTCGTGGGCGGTAGCGAGGACGAGTGGCAGCGGTTCTGGCGCGAAAGCCGGGCGGGCATCGTCAATCGCAACCGCCCGACCAACGGGGCATCGTCGGCCGCACCGTTCGGCGGCACCGGCATGTCGGGCAATCACCGCCCGGGCGCCTACTACGCTGCCGATTACTGCGCCTATCCGGTCGCCTCTGCCGAAGGAGATGTGCCCGAAGGCAGCATCGCGGTAGGCCTGGCCTGAAACGCGAAGCGCCGCGCCGGAACGAACCCGACGCGGCGCCTCTCCACTAACTTGCGTGGCTCAGCGGCAGCGCGAATTGCCGCGGTCGATCTCGCGGCCCAGCAGCGCACCGCCCGCCGCGCCCAGGATCGCGCCGAGCGTCCGGTCGCGGGCGACCTCGTTGCCGATCAGGCCACCGACCGCGCCGCCGATCAGCAAGCCGGTCGTGCCGTTGTCGCGCTTGCAGTAGTAGCGCCCGTCGTTACCGCGCCACACGCGGGTGTCGCGAGTCACACGGTCGCCGCGATAGTAATCACGCGATCCGTAGCGGCCATAACGATCGTCGTAGCGACGCTCGTAACGGTCGCGGTCACGGCTGTGCGATGCGCTTTCCTGTTCGTAGGCAGCGGCCACCGGCGACGCATAATGCGCGGCCTGCGCAGCGGGGGCACCCAGCGTCAGCGCGGGCACGGCAACGGCGAGGAGGCCGGTGCGGAAAAGGGTCGAATGGGCCATGGGGTACTCCAGTCAGATAATTCGTTTCAGGTCACCCATTCAGGAATAGGGGTTGTTATATGAACGTCAGAAGAATGAAGCGCCTTTTTTCATCGTCTTGTCGCCACGCCCTATCGATCCGCCCGATCTGCGACTAAGTCGCGCCAATGACGGTTCGAGACGATAAACCTGCAGGCGGCCTGCCTTATGCGCTGGGGGCCTATGCGATCTGGGGCGTGCTGCCGCTCTACATCGTGCTGCTGAACACGGTGGACCCCTTCCACCTCGTCGGCTGGCGGGTGCTCTGGTCGATCCCGATCTGCCTGATCGCGCTGGCGCTGACCGGCACTTTAGGCAAGCTGAGGCAGGCTCTCGCCGACAGGGGCGCGCTGCGCTGGTTGCTGCTGTCGTCGGTGCTGATCAGCGTGAACTGGGTCACTTATGTCGTGGCGGTGCAGGCCGGCCACTTCTATGCCGCCAGCCTCGGCTACTACATCAACCCGCTGGTCAACGTGCTTCTCGGCACCGTGCTGCTCAAGGAACGGCTGACGCGCCTGCAGTGGCTGGCCGTGGGTATCGCGGCGGCCGGCATCGCCGTGCTCGCGGTCGAGGCGCATGAGACGCTGGTCATCAGTCTCGTCCTCGCCTTCTCGTTCAGCTTCTACGGCCTCGTGCGCAAGCGGGTGCAGGTCGATGCCTTGCCCGGCCTGTCGGTCGAGGTGCTGATGCTGACCCTGCCCGCCATCGCGGCGCTCCTGCTGCTGCCAGCCGGTCAGGAGGATTTCGGCGACAACTGGACAATCTCGTTGCTGCTGATCGGCGCGGGCCCCTTGACCGGCGTGCCGCTGATCCTTTTCGCCGCCGCCGCGCGCCGGATGAGCTATTCGGCACTGGGCTTCGTGCAGTTCCTGACGCCGACGGTCGTCTTCGTGCAGGGGCTGCTGCTGTTCGACGAGCCGCTGAAGCCTGCGCAAGGGATCTGCTTCGTCCTCATCTGGATCGCGATCGCGGTGTTCTGCACCGACATCCTGATCCGCAGCCGGCGCAGCGCAGAGGCGGCGCCGGCCTGAACGATCAGAGCGCGCCTGCGAAGCGCAGCGCCTCTCCCTGCGCCTGGTTGCCGAGCTGGCCTTCCCACATCGCGGTGTGGCCGCGGATGATCGTGCCGACGACCCGGCCCTTCAGCTCCATGCCGGTGAACGGCGACCAGCCGCAGCGCGAGGCCAGCCATTCGTCGGTGACGGTGAAGTTGCCCTTGCGATCGACGATCGTGAAATCCGCGTCGTAGCCCGCCGCGATGCGCCCCTTGCCGACAAGGCCGAAGATGCGCTGCACGCCCGCGCTGGTCATGTCGATCAGGCGTTCGAGCGTCATGCGCCCTTCTGCCACGTGGTTGAGCATCAGCGGCAGCAGCGTCTGCACCCCCGGCATGCCGCTGGGACTGGCGGGATAGGTCTTGGCCTTTTCCTCCAGCGTATGCGGCGCATGGTCCGAACCGATCACGTCGGGCACGCCCTGCTGCAGCCAGTGCCAAAGCCCTTCGACATGCGCCTTGCTGCGGATCGGCGGGTTCATCTGCGCATAAGTGCCAAGGCGGGGATAGGCGTCCTCCGCCTCCAGCGTCAGGTGCTGCGGCGTGACCTCGCACGAGGCGATGTCGCGATGCTGCGAGATGACCGCCAGTTCGGCCGGCGTCGTCACGTGAAGGATATGAATCGGGCGGCGCGCCTCTTTCGCAAGGCGCAGGATCCGGCGGGTCGCCAGCATCGCCGATTCGTCGTCGCGCCACACCGGATGGCTCGACGGATCGCCTTCGACGCGCAGATCCTTGCGCGCATTCATGCGCTCCTCGTCCTCGGCATGGATGGCAACGCGGCGGCGGCCGCTGGCCAGCACGCGGGCCAGGTTCTCGTCCTCGGCCACCAGCAGGCTGCCGGTCGATGCACCCATGAAGATCTTCACGCCCGCCGTCCCGGGGATCCGTTCCAGCTCGGCAAGGTCGGGCGCGTTGTCGGCGGTCGCGCCGACATAGAACGCGTGGTCGCACCACATGCGATGTCGGGCGCGGTTCAGCTTGTCGTGCACCCGGTCGGCGGTGTCGGTGTTGGGATTGGTGTTCGGCATCTCGAACACCGCGGTGATCCCGCCGAGGACGGCGGCACGGCTGCCGGTCTCGAGGTCTTCCTTGTGCTCCAGCCCCGGCTCGCGGAAATGGACCTGGCTGTCGATCACCCCGGGCAAAACGTCGAGCCCGGTCACGTCCACCTTGCGAACGCCGGGATAGTTCCCAATTCCCACAATGCGGCCATCGGCAACGGCGACATCGGCGTGAACCGGGCCGGACGGGGTGTGGACGGTGCCACCGCTCAGGACCCATTCTGGGGTTTGGTGCGTTTCGGTCATCCTCTTGCTCTAGGGCGAGCAGAGGCAATTGCAAAGGTGATGTGATGACGATCAAGGCTGGCGGCACACGGCTGTGCGAACGCGCGGTCATCCGCTTGACCGGTGCCGAAGGCGGTGGCGGCGCGGACGTGGCCGATTTTCTCCAGGGCCTCGTCACCAACGATGTCGCGGCTACGCTGCCGGTCTGGACCGCGCTGCTCTCCCCGCAGGGCAAGGTCCTGTTCGACTTCTTCGTCTGGCCCGCGCGCGACGCGCTGCTGATCGATTGCGAGCGCGCGCATGCCGGCGAACTGGTGCGCCGCCTCTCGATGTATCGCCTGCGCCGGGCGATCGACATCGCGATCGACGACAATGTCGCCGTGCACTGGACCGCGCATACCGGCGACGGCGGGGCCGACGACCCCCGCCTTGCCGCGCTGGGCCAGCGCTGGCTTGCCCCATGCGATCCCGATGGCGGCGAATGCGCCGATGCCGCCTATCTCGCCCATCGGCTGATGCTGGGCGTGACCGAGGGACGGGCCGAACTCGGCTACGACAAGACGCTATGCCTCGAATGCAATGCAGCCGAACTGCACGGCGTCAGCTTCAGGAAAGGCTGCTATGTCGGGCAGGAAAACACGGCGCGGATGAACTGGCGGCAGAAGGTCAACCGCCGCCTCGCCGTCGTTCCCTTGGCGCAGTCGAGCGAGGGCGGGCGGATCGCGATTTATCCCGATCTCGATGTCGCGGTCGAACGTCTGCGCGTCGCGGATGTCTCGCCCGACGTTTTCCCGGCGTGGCTGGCTCCGGCTCTGCGAGTCGCGGAGTGATGGCCTAGACCGGTATCGGAGCCACTTCGGCCAGCGCGGCTTCGGCTCGGGGCAGCAGCTGCTGCAACTGTCGCGCCGCGATTGTCCGGGCATGGCCGTGGGGCAAGTCCAGCGAATCGGCGAGATGCCGCCCCACCATCGCCTCACCCAGCGCCTGCAGCACCAGCAGCATCGTAGCCTCGCGCAGGACGAGCCTTTCGTCATCGTTCGACCCTATCCGCTCGACCAGCGCATGGATCGCGTCGAAGATCGGGTCGAGCGCATCCTCGTCCCCCGAAATCGTCATCCAGCTGGCCAGCGCGCCCGCCCCTTCGGTATCGAAGGCGTCGAAGACGAGATCGACGATCTCACGCGCGCTACCGATCCCGGCCCGCCTTGCACCGACGGCTTCCTCGATCGTGGCGCAGATGGTCTGGCCCAGATGGCCGGAGAGAGCCCTCTGCAAGCCGGCCGCGCTGCCGAAGTGATGGAGCAGGTTGGAGTGCGTCCGGCCGACGCGTGCAGCCACAGCCTTCAGCGTTACCGCCTGGGGCCCACAGTCGATCAGGATCTCTCGCGCGGCCTGCAGCGCGACACGGCGGCTATCGGCCGGGCTGAGACGCTTCCTCGTTGACATCGGTGTTAGCAACCTTCAACTTTCCATCAGCAGAGGATTAGCACAATTACACAAATTCCGGCAAACCCCGTGGCGCCGCGCTATGCGCATTTCGCAGGTGCAGCAAGAATTACCGTGCGAGATCTTAGATTTGGCGCGGCGGGGAATTCGCGTCGCTGGTGGATTGATAACGATCCCATTGCGACCGCGGTCTTCAATTCGCTCTCGATCAGCTTTCCGCGCGGCGAGGCCTACTTCATCGAGTCGGTACGCTTCTTCCGCGACGGCGTGCCGCCCGCGCTGGCAGAGGAAATCCGCGCCTTCATCGCGCAGGAGGTGAATCACAGCCGCGAACATCTCGGCTTCAACCGGGCGCTGGCCGATGCCGGCTACGACACCGCCGAGCTCGATGCCATCGTCCGCGACGTGCTCGATCTCGCGCGCCAGCGGCCGCCGATCGTCAGCCTTGGCGCGACGATCGCGCTCGAGCATTTCACCGCGATGTTCGCGCATGAATTGCTGGCCGATCCGAAGATTCTTGCCGGGGCCGAACCGCGCCTGCGCACGCTCTGGCAATGGCATTCGGTGGAGGAGATCGAGCACAAGTCGGTCGCCTACGACACCTGGCTTCATGCCACCCGCGAATGGTCGCGGTGGAAGCGGTGGAAGGTGAAGGCGATCATGATGCTGCTCGCCACCCGCAACTTCCTGCGCCTGCGTTACCAGGGCGCGATCGAACTGCTGCGGCAGGACGGGATCACCGGCTGGCGCGCACATGCGGGCGTGCTGCGCTATGCGCTCGTCTCGCCGGGCGTGCTGCGCCGGGTGATCCCGCAATGGATCGCCTATTTCCTGCCGGGCTTCCATCCGTGGAACCTCGACGACCGCGCGCTGATCGCCGACGTCACCCTCAGCCTGCCGGACGAGATGGAAGCCGAACGGTCAGACTAGGCGGCGACGAGTTCACGCGGCCGTTCGCCGACCCCGATTCGATCGGGCATCGGCCCGTCATCGCCCAGCAGCGGCAGGCTGCCCGCCAGTTCGGCCAGCGTGTCCTCTGCTTCGGCAAACAGGCCGAGGTGACGCCAGGCGGGGGCCAGCCAGATGCGCTGCTCCCACTTGCGGCGCAGCGGCTGGAAGCCGGCGGTGCCGATCAGCCTGTTGCCGGCCGTGCCGGGCATGGTGATCACGAAGCCCTGCGGCACCAGTTCGGGGCGCAGGGGATCGTGCCGGACCGGAACGTCCAGCCTTTCCAGGTGGGCACGGTCTTCCGGCCAGGCCGGGCGGAAGAACAGGTTTTCGCTACGTATGAACATGACTGCTCGGATTCCCATCAGGCACCCGCGGACTAGCACGAGAGCGTTGCAAAAACGTGGCAGGCCGGGCCGTATCTGGCTGGGCGCGCCGTCAGGGAGAGCAAATGAAAAAGGGAGACGGGCTGCGGGCCCCTCTCCCTTTGCGGCCGATCCGTTGAACGATCGGCGGGGCCATCCCGTCAGGATGGCCCTTTATCGACCATCCGGTTACTCGGCGGCTTCCGCCATCATTTCGACCGACACGTACTTGCGACCGAGCTTGCCGTCGTGGAATCGCACCTGGCCTTCGGCCAGCGCGAACAGGGTGTGATCCTTGCCGATGCCGACGTTCACGCCCGGGTAGAACTTCGTCCCGCGCTGACGCACGAGGATGTTGCCGCCGATGACGGTTTCGCCACCGAACTTCTTCACGCCAAGGCGACGACCGGCCGAATCGCGACCGTTACGCGACGAACCGCCTGCTTTTTTATGTGCCATGGTTCAGAACCTTCTTCGTAATCCGTGAGGGAGCGGCTCAGGCCGCGTCTTCGGCCTTCTCGGCCTTCTTCGCTGCCTTCTTGGCGGCACCGACTGCGGTGATGCGCAGGAGCGTCATCTGCTGGCGGTGGCCGTTGCGGCGGCGATAGTTGTGCCGGCGGCGCTTCTTGAAGACGATCACCTTCTCCGACTTCGCCTGGGCGATGATTTCCGCCGAAACGACGACCTTGCTGGCGTCTTCGAGCTTGTCACCTTCGCCGGCGAGCAGGATGTCGCCCAGCGTGATCGTGTCGCCGGCTTCGCCCGCCAGCTTCTCGACCGCGATCTTGTCTCCTACGGCAACGCGATACTGCTTGCCGCCCGTGCGCACGATTGCGAACATTGTACACCTGTCTGTTCTGCCGCGATGTCACGACCCGGCGTCGATGCGCCGATGTTCGATCCGTGCCGATCTGCGGGCGTTTATTCCGGCGGGATACGGTGCACCCATGCCGGATTGAGCGCTGCCCGTTACTGGCTGGAGCCGTTTGTGTCAACGCACAAGTCGCCCTACGGCGCCGCCGCCGTGCCCGGTGCTGGGCCGGTCCGGACCGATGTGGACGCTGGCGGTCGGAAATCAAGCTGCTATGAGAGCCCAGATGACCCCGCGCCTTTCCCTGCTGGCCGCGCTGATCGCGGCAACGACGCTTTCGGCCTGTGCTGCCGACACCTCGCAGTATCCCTCGCTCGCTCGCCGTGATGCCGAGCGCATGACCGGCAGTGCCCCTGTGGCCACGCCGACCGAGGCTGCACCTGCCACCCCCGCCCCGCCGCCGGCCGACCTGCCGGGCAAACTCGCCGCCATCGATGCGCAGGCGGCGAAGTCGCACGCCCTGTTCCTCGAGCGCGCGAGCCTTGCGCGCAGCCGCGCCCGCGCAGCGGCAGGGGCCGCGCTGGGCACCACAAGCTGGTCTGAGGCGGAAGTCGCGCTCTCCAGCCTCGAATCGGCACGTAGCGACACGATGTTCGCGCTGGCCGATCTCGATTCGCTGCTGACGCTGGGCGCGGTGTCGCAGGCCGATACGGGCATCAACGCGGGCATTCCGGAAATTGCGGCAGTGCGCGACCGGGTCGCGGGCCTCGTCGCTGCCGAAGATGCCGTGCTGTCGGAACTGCGCGGCAGCTAGCGCCTAGTCGGCGTTCCAGCGGGCAAGATCGGTGTGATCCTGCCTGCGCGGTTCGATCCAGCGCCAGCCATCCGCGGTCTTTTCTCGCTTCCAGAACCAGGCGCTGCTCTTCAGGTGGTCCATCAGGAAATCCGCCGCCTCGAACGCGTCGCGGCGGTGGCGCGCGGCACAGGCGACGAGCACGATGGGATCGCCCGGCACCATCACCCCGATCCGGTGCACGACCAGCGTCGCGAGCAGCGGCCAGCGGGTTTCCGCGCGGAGCGCCAGATCATCCATCCCAGGCAGGGTCAGCGGCGCGTAGTGGCGCAGTTCCAGCGCCTCGACCGGATCGCCTTCTTCCTGCCTCACCTGCCCCAGGAAGCTGACGATACCGCCCGCCGCCTGACGCCCTTCGGCAAAGCGGCGAAGCTCCTCGTGCGGGTCGAACGCTTCGGTGGCAAGCCGGACGCGGCGCATCTCAGCCCCCGCTGACCGGCGGGAGGAAGGCCAGTTCGTCGCCGTTGCCGGCCCTGACCTCGCCCGGCGTCACCAGCTGTCCGTTAAGCGCGATGCGGACGCGGGGCGCGGTGATCGCCACTGCGAGCGCTGGCTCCAGCCGCTCGGCAATGTCGGGCAGGCTGAGCGCGTCGTCGGTATCGAGCGTCATCTCGGGCATCCCTGCCGCATCTTCGAGCGGGCCGAGGAATAGCAGGGTGAGCGTCATCCGCCGGTCACCGACATGTGACGTGCCAGTGCGGGAGCCTCTCCCGAACGGGTGATGGCAAAGGCGTGGCGGTGCGGCTTGATCGTCATCGCCTCGGTCAGCGCGGCGTCGAGCGCCGCTTCGGGATCGGCGGAGCGGACGGCAGCGCGCAGATCGACCTGTTCGCGCCCGCCAAGGCAGGCGTAGAGCTGGCCGGTGGTGGTCACGCGCACCCGGTTGCAGCCGTCGCAGAAATTGCCGGTCAGCGGCGTGATGAAGCCCAGCCGACCGCCCGTTTCGGCCACGCGCACATAGCGTGCCGGGCCGCCGGTGCGGTGATCGTCGGGCGTCAGTGTCCAGCGGCGTTCGAGATCGGCGCGCACCTTGGTCAGCGGCAGGTAGTGGTCGATCCGCTCGCCATCCACCTCGCCCAGCGGCATCACCTCGATCAGGGTCATGTCATGGCCCTGCCCATGCGCCCATTCGGCCATGTCGGCGATCTCGCCCTCGTTCACGCCCTTCAGCGCGACGGTGTTGATCTTCACCTCCAGCCCCGCGTCCTTCGCCGCGGCAATCCCGTCCAGCACCTGGCTCAGCCGGTCGCGCCGGGAGAGTTCGGCGAACCGGTCCGCGTCAAGCGTGTCGAGCGAGACGTTGATCCGCCGCACGCCCGCATCGAACAGGTCGTCGGCAAATTCGGACAGCCGCGTGCCGTTGGTGGTGAGGGTCAGTTCTTCCAGATGGTCGTTATCGTCGCCGGTGCCTATTCTGCGGCCCAGCGCGCGGACAAGGTCGATCATGTCGCGCCGCACCAGCGGTTCGCCGCCAGTCAGCCGGATCTTGGTCACCCCGCGCGCGATGAAGGCGAGCGCGACGCGGTGCAGTTCCTCCAGCGTCAGCACTTCGGCGCGGGGCAGGAACTGCATCTTTTCGGGCATGCAGTACTGGCAGCGCAAATCGCACCGATCCGTCACCGAAAGGCGCAGATAGGTGATGCGGCGCTGGAAGCCGTCGATCAGCGGGGATTTGCCGGAAGCCATCGTATGCGAAAGTGCCAGATCAGCCGGCGATGAGCAATTGCCCCGTCACACCTTCGTTAGCGGACAGGAAGTCTATGGCTGCAGCGATCTTCGCCTCATCGGCCAGCACCGTCGCGGGCGCCACGGCGTTGACCCGCAAGGGGGCATGCGCGCGGGCCAGCGCGGCGATCGCCTCGCGCCGCCAGCGATGCGGCTTGTCCTCGCCATGGTCGAAGCGGACGATCAGCGAATCGCCCCCCTCCAGCACCGCGGTCAGCGCAGGCAGGATTGTCGCATGGAACAGGGTCGCCGCGTCCAGCGGGTCGGCGCCCGCCAGTTCCGCCATGACGACCCGCACCGTCATCAGCGGCGGTTCCGCACCAGCGTCATGCCGATCTTCTCGTCCGCCTCGGCAATGGCGAGCTTGACGATCTTCACGGTGACGCGCCTAACGCGGTCGTCCTGCAGGAACAGCGTCTCGCAGATGTGGTCGCCCACCGCCTCGATCAGCTTGAAATGCACGCCCGGCGGCAGCGCATCGGTCGCCGCGAACTTGAGGTCCATGTAGTTCTTGCTGGCGGACAGGTGCGTATCCGGCTCGAACCGTTGGGGCAGGTCGAGGTCCACCGCGATGGAAATGCGCAGCGGCTGGGGGTTGCCGGTCTCCTCCGAATAGATGCCGGTCAGCACGTCGACGACGAGGTCATCGACCTCAAGGGTCAGGCTGTCGGTCATCACTCGCCTTCGTCGTTGACCCAGCGCGCGAAGATCGCGGTGGGCAGGATGCGGGGGTTGGCGCCGCTTTCGCGGACCGCCAGTTCGCCGTGTTCGATGCGGCCGGGCATGGTCGCAAAGGCCTCGGCCAGAAGACCCGCCAGCGCCAGCGAGCTCATCCGCACGGCATAGGCGGTGAGGAACAGGAAGCGCGAATCGCCGTCGAGCAGGTTGCGGCAATCGGTGACGAGGCCAGGCAACCCGTCCTCGATCCGCCAGACCTCGCCATTGGGGCCGCGCCCGAACTTGGGCGGGTCGAGGATGATGCCGTCGTAGCGCTTCTCGCGCCGCACTTCGCGGGCGGCGAACTTGACCGCATCGTCGACCAGCCAGCGGATCGGCGCATCGGCCATGCCTGACAACGCGGCATTCTCGCGCGCCTGCGCCACCGACTTCTTGCTGGCATCGACATGCGCGACCCGGCCGCGACGCGCGAGGCTGAGCGAGCCGACACCGGTGTAGCCGAACAGGTTGAGCGTCTGCGGATCGGCGAGGCCATCGAGCTGCCCATCCATCCAGTCCCACACCGGCGCCATGTCGGGAAAGAAACCCAGGTGCCGGAACGGCGTGCACTGCGCGGTGAACGTTACCTCGTTCCAGCCGAGCGGCCAGCCGTCCTTGGGCACCGGCTCGTTGAAATGCCAGCGCCCGCCGCCATCGTCGTCACTGGCCGGCACGAATTCGCCGTGCGCCTGCCAGTGGCCTTCGCGCGGGTGCCACATCGCCTGCGGTTCGGGGCGGATGAAGCGATAAGGGCCGTATGCCTCCAGCTTGCGACCGTGCCCGCTGTCGAGCAGGCGATAGCCGTCCCAGCCCTCGCCGGTCAGCAGCATCGGCTGTTCGATCAGGCGGGCCATCGCAAGCTCAGCGGCGGCTTTCGGTCGCCCGCTCGGCGACGTAGGCGGCGACCGCCTCGTAGCTGCCGTCGAGCGCGTCGTAGCGTTCCTCGCGCACGTAGAGGTCGCCGATGCGCAGCGGCAGTTCCGGGGTCTGACCGATCGCCTTTTCGACCGCGGGGCCGAACTTGGCCGGATGTGCGGTGGCCAGGGTCACCATCGGCACGCCGCGGGGCAGCGGGGTATTGAGCGCGGCGTGAAGCCCGATCGCGGTGTGCGGGTCGATCATCTCGCCGCAACGCTCCCATGCCCACCGCATCGCCGCCGCCGTTTCGCCGGCATCGGCGCGGCACGACGCGAACAGGTTCGCCACGCCGTCACGCTGCGCGTTGGTGAGCTGCATCGCCTTTGTCGCGTCGAAGCCGCGCATCTGTTCGGCCAGCGCGGCACCGTCGCGCCCGCCCGCATCGAAAAGCAGGCGTTCGAAATTCGACGAGACCTGGATGTCCATCGACGGCGCATCGGTCGGCGTCACGCCGTGCGCCGAATAGTCGCCCGAAGACAGCGCGCGGTGCAGGATGTCGTTGACGTTGGTCGCCACCACAAGCCGTTCGATCGGCAGGCCCATCTGTGCCGCGACGTATCCCGCGAAAACGTCGCCGAAATTGCCGGTCGGCACGCTGAAGGCGACCTTGCGGTACGGCGCGCCCAGCTGCAACGCGGCGGCGAAGTAGTAGACCACTTGCGCCATCAGGCGGGCCCAGTTGATCGAGTTCACCGCGCTGATGCGGAAACGGTCGGTCATCGCGGTGTCGTTGAACATCCGCTTCACCATCGCCTGTGCGTCGTCGAAGCTCGAATCGTTGACCGCGATATTGAACACGTTGGGCGCGATCACGCTGGTCATCTGGCGGCGCTGCACTTCCGACACGCGGCCGTTGGGGTGCAGCATGAAGATGTCGATCTTGTCGCGGTTCGCCACTGCGTCGATCGCCGCGCTGCCGGTATCGCCGCTGGTCGCGCCGACGATAGTCAGGTGCTGGTCGCTGTCCTTCAGGAATTCCTCGAACAGCAGGCCCAGCAGCTGGAGCGCGACGTCCTTGAAGGCCAGCGTCGGCCCGTGGAAGAGTTCGAGAAGCCACTGCGTCTCGTCGAACTGCTTGAGCGGGGTCACTGCCTTGTGCGCGAAGCGGCCGTAAGCCTGAGTCGTCAGTTCGAGCAGACGTTCGGGCGCGATGCAGTCGCCGACGAAGGGTTGCATGACCTTTGCCGCCAGTTCGGCATAAGGCAGGCCCGCCAGTGCCGCGATCTCGTCCGCGGTGAAGGTCGGCCATGCGCGCGGCACATACAGGCCTCCGTCGCTGGCAAGGCCCGCCAGCGTGGCTCCACGGAAATCGAGCGCCGGCGCGCTACCCCTGGTCGAAACGTAGTCCATGGGCCGCGCGCCTAGCCCCGCTGGCCCCGCGGTGCAAGCGGCAGCGGCAACCGGCGCTACGGCCGAAGCCGTTTGCGCAGCGCGATGGCATAGATCACCAGCGCCGTCGCGGCGAAGAAGAACCACTGCATGGCATAGGCGAGGTGGTTGTTCGGGATCTCGCGCGGATCGGGCGCGGCGCTCGCCTGCAATCCGGCCAGCGGCGGATCGGCGACAAGGCGGACCTTGCCGCCGAAGGGTGCGATCCGGCCCGTGGCCGTGCCGCCGGCGTATGTCGCCGGAGCAGGATCGCGGCTCCACCCCAACTGGATGGCGGCCGGGACGCCATCGGCAGTCAGGCACCGGACAACGTGGACCCAGCCCGCCTCTCCGGCGGTATTGCGCCCCGACATGGCATCGACGCTGACATCGCGCGCACAAGTGACTTCGGAACGACGGAAGTAGGTCGAGGGGAACTGGTGCGGTTCGGTGGGCCAGGCGACCGGCGTATCGTCACCCAGCGCCGCCGCGTAGCGTTCGAGCAGCGCGTTCTTCCAGCTCAGCCGTTCGAGCTGCCACACGCCGAGGCCGACCATGGTCGCTGCCGCGCAGAGCACGAACACGGTCGCGAAGATCGGGATGCGCCGGCGGGGTGCGAGGTCGGTCACGAATCGCTGCTGGTGGGATCGGGCCGGCGCGAACCATCGATCGCGCGGCTTCCCGCCTCACGCGCGTCGCGCCAGTATTCGACAGCAAGCAAGGCCCCCTTCGCAACGCGCAGGCCATAGACCACCATCGCGATGGTAAGCGGCACCCAGATCAGGAAGTGCACCCAGAACGGCGGATGGACCACCTGATCGAACAGGATCGCGGCCACCGCGAGCACCGTGCCGATGGCGAGGGTCAGGAAGGCGGCCGGGCCATCACCGACATTGAAGCCCGCATAGTCGAGGCCGCAGGCGGTGCAGCGGTCCGCGAAATTGACGAAGCTCTTGAACAACGTGCGAGAGCCGCAGCGCGGGCACTGGCCCATCGCCGCGGCTTTCATCACTTTGGCCGCAGTCGGGACGCGGACCTGATCCGCCGCCCCGCTGTCGGGTGTATCCGTCATCGGCTTGCCGGCCCTCAGTGGACCGGGGCACCCCAGCCGCCCCAGATGTAGACGGCAACGAAGAGGAACAGCCATACCACGTCGACGAAGTGCCAGTACCAGGCGGCGGCTTCGAAGCCGAAGTGCTGCTTGGGCGTGAAGTGGCCCTTGTAGGTGCGGACGAGGCAGACGATCAGCATGATGGTGCCGACGATGACGTGGAAACCGTGGAAGCCGGTCGCCATGTAGAACGCCGAACCGTAGGTGTTCTGGCCGAACGGGAACGGCGCGTGGGCGTATTCGTAAGCCTGGATCGCCGAGAAGATGAGGCCGAGGATGATGGTCGCCCACAGGCCCTTCTTCAGGCCGTCACGGTCGCCGTGGATCAGCGAGTGGTGCGCCCAGGTCACCGTCGTGCCCGAGCAGAGCAGGATCAGCGTGTTGAGCAGCGGCAGGCCCCACGGGTCCATCACCGCCTCGATCGCCTTGGGC